>JAVXBC010000032.1:0-23405 GCA_036660195.1 Acinetobacter sp. | reverse complement strand
CGGCCATAACATCACCAGCCAAATAAAAACTTCTCTAAATCCATACAGCCCCATTTTAATAGATTCCCACAGACGGCTGAATAACGGATCACTATCTAAAGTCGCTACACGGTTGATATTTAAATCTTGAGATTTACGCAGTTGCGCTTGCTGGAAAAACTCAAGGCGAATGGTGCTATAAGCCAAACGATCTTTCACTTCTAAATCGGTGAGTTGTTGTAGTTGGTTATTGATGGAATTAGACGCACCGCTGCCTTGATTGGCGATATTTAATTTGTCTTCCAATAATTTAAGTTCATAGCGCTTGGCTTCATAGCTTTGTGTATTGAAATTCAACATCAGCGGCAATAAATTGTTTAAAAAAGTCGTGACTTGCGCATTTGGAATACGCACGGTGAGCTGCACCGTCGGCGTGATTTTTTCATAAATACTGACACTGCCGTCAATATGATCACGACGTGAGCTATCACTAATTTGGTAATCAATTTGCTTTTGTTCGATATAGCCATTGTATTGCAATAGCTGCTGTTCCAGCGTTGCCGTAGTTTTCAACACATCTTTCACTTCAAATTGCAGTTGCGCACTTTTGACCAATTGACGGTTTTGTTCTAAAGCACTTTGTTGCGTGCTCAAAAGCTGATCTGGATTTTGAGCAACATTATCCGCGGGTGCGGCTTTGCTTTCTATGCCTGCACTTTCCATTGCAACTGCGGCATCACTTGCAGCACTTTCTTCTTTTTTTGAACAGCCCATTAAGGCACTGCTCATGAGTAGGGCAAGGGTGAATTGTTTAGCTAAATCTGACATGCTGAATGCCCAAAATAAGAGGGTGGAGGATTATAGAATCTGTAATTTTAATTTTTACGTTTTAAATCAAAATCTTGACTGATCTAAAAAATTACAAAACCTTTATATTTTATGGATTTGAAATTTATTTTCGCATACTAGCACAGTTGTATCGTTTGGCTCAGAAAGCTACAAAAAGCCTAAATATCCTCAAAAATGTGGATAACTTTATGATTATGCACAGCCACTCATTCAACTTATATTTTTGAGTTTTCTAAGGGCTGTTCATTATTAATTTTACGTGAATCTCAACTTCAAATTGATCTAAATTCATAAAATCCCCTCCAACTCCCCTTTTTCAAAGGGGAGAGCTTTGCGAATTTTATACATTATTGATTTCGTGACGTTCCCCTCTTTTGTAAAGAGGTGAGGAGCGACTGTAGCTCCGCAAGGGAGATTTTAAAATAAGTAAAAATAACGTTGTTTTGATTTATACAATTTTTATTTAGTAGAAAGTTGAGATTGGCGTTAAGTTTTGTTTATGCGATTGAAATTGTATTATCTATTCACTTAACCACGACGCGCTGCATCAATCTTCGCAACGTCGATTTTGCTCATGTCCATCATGGCTTCAAATGCGCGTTTGGCTTCGGCTCGGTCAGGACTGGTGAATGCTTCGGTTAATGTCACGGGTGTAATTTGCCAAGAAATTCCCCATTTGTCTTTACACCAACCACATTCACTCTCTGTGCCGCCATTGTTTACAATTGCATTCCAATAACGATCGGTTTCTTCTTGATCTACGGTCGCCACTTGAAAAGAAAATGCTTCACTGTGTTTAAATGCCGAACCACCATTCAGTCCAATACAGGGAATTCCCAACACGGTAAATTCAACTGTTAATACATCATTTTCCTTGCCAGAGGGGAAATCACTCGGTGCACGATGTACCGCTGTAACAGCTGAATCAGGAAAGGTTGCAGCGTAAAAATTTGCCGCTTGTTCAGCGTCACTATTGAACCATAGGCAGATAGTATTTTTTGCGATTGTCATTTTCTTATCTCCGTATAATTATCATTTAAAATCAAAAATTAAGGTGCATTAATTGCCAATTGTGCGGCAAAAGCTCGCTGGTAGGCAGGGCGTGATTCACCGCGTGTGACATAGTCGTCTAAATTGGGAAATTCTAGCAAAATGCCCGATGCACGGAGGCGCAGCAATACCGAAATCATCATCAGGTCACCCGCGCTAAATTCATCTTCTAGCCATGATTTTTCGCCAAGATAAGCTGAAAGTGGCTTTAATTTATTACGCACACGATCTTTGACCAGCGGTAATCGTTGTTCTGACCAAGCTTTGTCATTTTCCAGAACTTTGGCAATGGATAAATCTAAAATCGGTGGTTCTATGGTATTCAACGCGGCAAATATCCATGAGATAGCACGTGATTTAGCTTTGGCATCTTCAGGCAATAATCCTGCGTATTGTTCGGCAATATGCAACACGATTGCACCAGTTTCAAAGATGACGAGATCGCCATCTTCATAGGTTGGAATTTGACCAAAAGGATGGATGCTTAGGTATGATTTTTCCTTTAGGGCAGCAAAAGAAAGCAGCCGAACCTCATAGGGCTGTCCGACTTCTTCCAGTGCCCATCTCACGCGTGTATCACGTGCCAAGCCTTTGCCTCCATCGGGTGAGCGTTCAAAAGCACTGATGGTTATGGTCATCGAATCACTCCTTAATCAGGCTTGCTGAACCGTGTTTTAGATGAATCAACTGGAACGTTATTCTTTGCTGAAAGTATTTCATCAAATAACTTATGAGATCACGCCACAGGCAATACGATCACCACCGCCGCCCAAAGGTTTAGGGCTATCAGAATAATTATCGCCACCTGCATGAATCATAATAGCGCGACCTTGAATATCTGCCAGTTTTAAACGAGGTGCCAACACGGGTGTCAGCGCAAAGCCTTTATCATTTACTGTTAATGCAGGTAAATCGCCTAAATGACCATCCTGTGGTGTGCCGTGATGCATCACTTTCTCAGGGTTTAAATGTCCACCTGCTGCCAGTGCAGCACCCGCTTTTCCATCTTTCAAGGCAGTTTCACATGAGGCATTTTCATGAATATGGAAGCCGTGTTCACCCGCAGACAGCTTTCCGAGCGCAGGCGTAATTAGTAAACCTTTAGCAGTTTCTTCAAAAGAAACTGTGCCAATCGACTCGCCGATACCAGCAGCACTGACTTGATGCACGGTAATTAATTTCTTTTGATTTACCGCCGAAGTCGGCTGCGTTTGGATTTTTGCGGCGTTGTTGTCTAAAGTGGTTGCCGAACATGCAGCAAGGCTTAGGCTGATACAACTAAATAGAGAGATTTTTTGAATCAATGAGGTCATGCGGAATATCCTAATTCTTGTCTTTATTTGAAGATTCAAACAAAGTCTAGGGTTTCTCGCAAGCCTCATTCATGATTTGAGCACAAAAATAGGGCTTAAACTTACGTTTTCTCCGCTGGTATTTCTGTTTCAGCTTCTTCAATGTTTTCGTGTAGCCATTCACGCCAAATTGCCAATAAAATTGCCAAAATCACGGGCCCTACAAATAAACCGACCAAACCAAAACTGGCAATGCCGCCCAATACACCAAACATAATCAAGAGGAACGGAATTTGTGTCGCGCCTGAAATCACCAATGGGCGAATCACATTATCGGAACTGCTGACAATCAATACGCCCCAAACAATCACGCCAATGGCTTCAACGGTTTGACCTTGTGCAAATAGCCACAGCCCAACACCTAAATAGGAGATTGGTGTACCAAATGGAATCAGCGCCAAAATAAAGGTAACCATCGTCAATAGCATAGGGTTTGGAACGCCTGCGACAAAATAACTGATTCCCGCCAATAACGCTTGCGCAACCGCAGTTAAACCAACACCGTAAACGACGGCACGAGTTGTTTCAGAAATCGTCACGAGGTAATGATGGACGCGCGGCCCAATCACCATTTCTAAGGCACGGCTGACTTGCGCCAAAATCATTTGTCCATCACGGTAAAAGAAAAACAAGGTCATGATTGCAAAGCTAAGCTTGACTAAATTACGGCTAATTTCGCTCAATACAAACTTGCCATAACTCAAATGACTTTGAATCCATGCCGCGATATTTTTGGTGATACTATTTGGGTCGTTGCTCAGCTCATTGACGGTGCGACTAATATCTTGACCAATGACAGGCAAGTTTTTAATAAAGTCTGGAATTTGAATGTGACCAGAAAATAGTTGTCTTTGTAAGTTGAAATATAAATTTCGACCTTCGAGTTGCAGCATAAAAATCGCGCAAATAAAGGGGATACCAATCACCAAAACGACCAAACTAATCATGATGGTGGCATTTAAGGTCGGACGATTTTCCCCAAAGAAACGACGTTGCACCCTTAAGTAAATCGGCCACGTCATATAGGCAATAATGGCTGCCCAAAGCACAGGGACAATAAAGTATTTGAGAATACTGTATCCCAAAAACATTAAAATAAAGAGCAGTCCAAACAGCAAAACGCGTTGTAATATGGGAGCGTACTGTTGCACGGTTGTATTTCTCTAAAGTTGGAAATAATACTTCGATCTTAACCGAAAATTCAGCCGAGGCAAATTCAGATCAACATAAAATCACGATTCTTTGCAAGCATTTAGAACCATTCGCTTGGGTCATCGACCAGTTGGTTTAATACAGGCTGCCATTGATTTTGTATGCTGACATAGTTTTTTTGCGGCTTATCAAAAATGCTGAGTCCCTGCATTGCCAAGCTGCCATAGGCACTACGCTCTGAAATCCACGCCACAGGTTCATGCTCGATTTTGGTAAAGAAATCTTGAATATCGCGAGAACTTGCACTGTTGGCTTTAACCCGATTGGCAATTAATAAAATCTGTACTTTGCCTTTGCGAATGCGCTTAATCTCTTGTAAATGCTTAAGAAAACGACGGGTGCTGTCAATGTCGAAAAATGAAGGTTGTAACGGGGTTACAATTGCATGTGCTTCACTGACCAATTGTTCGGCATGCTCACCCGATAATGCACCCGGTGCATCAATAATCAAATAGTCCAAATGCTTTGGCGCATCACCAATCGATTTTTCATGGCGCCAGTCCAAACTTTGAATTGTCGACATTGAGTCTGGGCGTTGCTTTAACCATTGCAATGACGATTTTTGGTTATCAGCATCCGCTAGAGCGACTTTATAACCCTTTTTCGATAATGCACTAGCGAGGGTAATGGCGGTCATGGTTTTTCCGCAACCACCTTTTTGATTTGCGACTAATATGGTTTTCATAACATCAAATTTTTTAAGTAAGTCCTTGGTATCGTTGTTACCTTAGCATCTTTTTAGATTGCGTAGGTTACACATGACAAAAGTTTCAGTATGCAGTTAAATAGCCACATTCAAAGATAGGGACTGTGTGATGTCGGTTTGGTTGGCAATGCTGATAGGCGGCTGTATAGGTGTGGTGATTACGACCCTTATTTTGTCGGGCACACGTAATGGACGGATACAAGCGGAGTATGAAAAATATATTGCCGAGCTTGAATTGGAACATCAACAGGCGTTGTTAGACGCGCAAAAACGCAGTGTCAATACCAGTCGTGCGGTACTCAAAGGCAAAATGGCAGAACAATTCGCACCGATATTGCCTGAATTTCAATACTTACCCAGTGATGCTAAATTCTTAGGCGATCCCGTCGATTATGTGGTGTTCGATGGTTATACCGATTTCAGAGATGGCGATGGTTCAGCAGACGATATCGAAGTGATTTTATTGGATATTAAAAGCGGTGGCGCACGCCTGAGCAAAGGGCAGCAGGCGATTGCTGAAGCAGTACGTCAAGGGCGGGTTCGTTTCGAAACCTTACGCATCGATTTTCAAGATTAATGTATTTATTCTGCTTTCTGCACTCTTGCCAGTAGCATTTTCTGCGCTAAGACTGGAACACCTTCAGCATCAAAATAGTTTTTTTCAACAAATTTAAATTTTGCTTTGGTTAGGTGGTTCTCAATATCACGATTGAGATGGCAGCCATCCGCGAGTCTTTTATGAATCGGGGTGAGTAGTTGTTGCCACCGTTGAATTTTGACCGAGTCAGTATTTTTAACATGCTCAACTACATGCAGCATTCCTGTCGGTTTCAACACACGATAAATTTCAGCTAAGGCTTGATCTACATTTGCGACGCTACATAACGTCCATGTCGAAACAATATGATCGAGCGAGGCATCGGCAAAGGGTAGTTTTTCAGCACTCGATTGAATATGTTTCACATGAAAAGGGGTGTGCAGCACACGTTCAGCCGCTAGATGATAAATTTCTGCGCTCGGTTCGAGGGCGTATAACTCATCCACATTGCCATAAAACGGTAGATTTAACCCTGTACCAAAGCCAATTTCTAACACTTCACCTTCAATCGGCAACAAAAGTTCACGGCGTTTATCCATTAAACTGGCGGTCTGCATGACTTGATCGAGTAAAAGTGGAAACACACGGCGTTGATAGAACTGATAAATCATAAACTTCCATTGTTAAGCAAGTAAAACAAGAAGCTTGAGCTTGCCACAAAATCATGACCAAAGTAAGTTTGATTGTTACCAAAACGCGCATCTTTTTTCATGTTAAAGGCTTAGCATAAAGAATAGGCATTTGTTTTTTGCAGATCATTTTTCTGAATGATTGTTTTGCAATAGTTGGGGATAGTTCGAGTATGAAAAAATATCTATGGTTCGGGTTATGTATTGCTGCCGTGGCACAGACACATGCTTCGAGCAACAGTGCTGACTACAACATTGCCAATGGCTTATCGCCTGTTGCCAAAGATCAATCTATTTCAGTGTTGCAACCTTTTAACGGCGATTTCCGTATTTTAGGTTCAAAAGTTTACCAAGATGATGAACAAGCCAAGTTTTCACCGATTGATTATGCCGTCAGTTGGGGCATGTTTGCGCATCCTGAAATTGCCCGAAAAATTTCAGTCAATCAATACGACCGCTTCCTAAACTGGAAAATAGACCGCCTGCCTGTGCCTGCCAATCAAGCCATGCAAATGGTGTCGAATATGCATATTATTCCAGCCAATCCGCAAATCGCTCAACAAATTAAACAAGTCAAACGTGGTGATTTAGTGCAGCTCAAAGGCGATTTAGTTGAAATTCGCGATAAAAATTTAGTTTGGAAATCGTCACTCACCCCAACCGATACAGGGGATGGGGCTTGTGAATTATTTCGCGTCAATTCAATTCAATGGATTGAAAAGCAAAAAATATAAACCTATTCAGGCTGCATTTTGCTATCAGTTGTTTGAGCGCTGCGCCAATGATGCAGTTGGCTTTGCGCATGTAAATATTCATTTAAATGATTAATTTGTTGCCCTGAATCAGCGGTTGCTGGCGTAGCGGATAATGTGCTTTCAGCAATCAATTTCGCTTGATGCTCCCAATAATCATAAAGTAAGCCTTGAATATATCGACCTTGTTCGGTTTTGAGTTCAAGTGCCTTTAACATGGTAAGCGCGGACTGAGCATTATCTTTTTGGCGTTTCTGTTCAAACTCAGGCGTTAGGGTATTGGCTTGTTGCATTTTTGCCAATTCGATTTCCATACTATCGCTCATGTCAGTAAATCGCTGGTCATAGTCATCTAAAATTGCAATATCGTGTCCATCATCCGCAGTTGCAGCAAAGCTTTTAATCGGTGTTTGATTGAGCTGACCAATCGGGTCAGCCGTCGTGCTGGCTTGGCGTTCAGGTTCTGTCGTCGGTACTTTGTCTTTATTACATGCACTAAGCAGAAAGGTAGAGCTCAGGACACATAAAATAAGAGGGTTGATTTTTAGATTCGGCATGATCAATAAACTCGTAAATTATTCAGTGACTAATTTTTGGAAATGGTAGGCAAAAGTGGTATAGGGAAAGTCAATCTGATCTTGCGCACTCAAGCCTGTAAAATCAAATACAATCTGTTCAAATTTCGCCTTGAGGCGTTGTTGTTTAATCTGTGGTAACGCTGCAATAAAACTGGTGGAAAGTAATCGTTTACTCACCACTTGTTCAACGCTGCCCTGATGAAGCAATCGAAACGTAGATAAGTCTTTGAGTTGAAATTGCTGCTGATCTGCAAAGACCTGTTTCCATGCACCACTGTGATAACGCGGTGTGTCTGCTTCATACATCGCAATTTCTTCTGCTAAGGCATTGACCCAATTTACCTTAATATCTCGTTGATTCCAGATCAAAGCCAAATGCCCCGATGGTTTAAGTACACGATGCAATTCATTTAGTGTTTCAGCATTGGCAAACCAATGAAAAGATTGCGCGCAAATAATCGCGTCGATACTGGCATCTTCAAAGGGTAGTTGTTCACTTGAAGCTTGGATTGACTCTATCGCACTGTACCTTTGTTGTAGTTGTTGCAACATTTCCGCTACAGGCTCAATTGCCGTGATTTTGGCTTGAGTTTGAATCAAATAAGGTAAAAATTTACCTGTTCCCGAACCCAAATCGACCACATGTGAGTTTTCAGCAATATTGAGCTGCTGTTGTAACCACGGCACAATCTCTTGCGGATAATGTGGTCGAACTTGCTGATAAAGTTCTGCGGCTGAACTAAAACCTTGTTTCGCGCTAGGGTGTAATTGGGTCATTTTCTATCCGAATAGATCGGGGACATTTTGCTAAAGTAACATACTCCGCCATGAGAGATGAGTATCTCCCTCATCACAGAATATTGAAATTTAGGCACATTGATTGAGCGTGTCTTTATTGAAATGGCTTTTGAGTTTTTCAAAATTATTTTTTGTTTCAGGACTTTGAATATCAAACACGGTTTTCACTTTACTGTTTAAATCCAAGTCCGATTTTTGTGCAACAGCATCGACTGTATCTCGCTGATTATATTTAAAGGTTTCGGAATAAGCTTGTTGTAATTGTTGCGCTTGGAATGTCCATGTTTCGGTGCTTTCGCCACCGTCAAAATACCCTGTGAATTGAATCACACAATGGTCTTTGTCGTGGCTGAGTGTGGCGTTATTAGTTTTGGTGTTTGGCACGGCAGCAATATTTTCAACCTGCTGTAGAGTGTGTAATGCAGCGGTATTTTGAGCAGGTGACATCGAACAAGCGGTAAAACCGAAACTACATGCGACCGAAAAAATTAAAGTTTTGTACGCAGCAACTGCCATTTAAAAAATTCCAAATTGTGAATAGATGTTTTTGAGTGTGTCGATAAAGCCGATGCAGTGCAATCCAAGTTTTGCAAGGATATTGTAAAAAACAGATGAAGATTCATCATCCTATTCAAACAATATTGACAAGATTTGTTTTTTAAAACGTTCAAATTTTTATGACAAGAATTGACCGATTCGGGGCTTTATGCGATGTTGTTTTCGGAATAAAAATTCAGGATAGATGTCATGAAAACAAGCACACAAAAAGTTCCGTTTTATCGCGTGATTATTATTGGGGGCGGCTTCGCAGGTGTAGGTGCGGCGATCAAACTCAAAGAAGCGGGCATTCATGATTTTATTCTGCTAGAAAAAGCCGAAGAATTAGGCGGCGTATGGCGTGAAAATACCTATCCAGGTTGCGCCTGTGATGTGCCGTCAGCCTTGTATTCATATTCTTTTGAGCCGAACCCATCTTGGAGCCGTGTGTTTGCAGGGCAGGCTGAAATTAAGCAATATCTGCAAAATACAGCGCAGAAATATCACGTTTTGCCGCATGTAAAGTTTCAACAAGAAGCAGTTTCAGCGAACTGGTCAGATATCAAACAGTGTTGGATTGTCAAAACGCAACAGGGTGAATTTCAGGCACAATTCGCGATTATGGCGTGTGGCCCAATGCATGAACCTGTGATTCCAAATATTGCAGGTTTGAAAGATTTTCAAGGCGAGATTTTCCATTCTTCACGTTGGAAACATGATGTTGATTTGACAGGTAAACGTGTTGCCGTGGTTGGAACAGGTGCATCGGCGACGCAGTTTGTGCCGCGTATTCAGCCTTTGGCTAAACAATTGACCGTGTTTCAGCGCACGCCGCATTGGGTCTTACCGAAGTCAGATATTTCCTTGCCGTCGCAATTACAGACCTTGTTTAAATATATGCCTGTGACCCAATCGGTTATGCGGGCTTCGATTTATGGCATTTTTGAAAGTTTAAATGGTGGCTTAAAAAATAATGCTGCCATGCGACCTGTGCAACGAGTGGCTGAACATCATCTGCAAAAAAGCATTCAAGATCCGCAATTGCGCCGTCAATTAACCCCGAATTATGTGATTGGCTGCAAACGCATTTTACAGTCAAATGAATGGTATCCCGCTTTGGCACAGAATAATGTCACCTTGCTGTCGAGCGCACTGGCAGAGGTGAAGGGCAAGCAACTGATTTCGAGTGAGGGCGATATTGTTGAAGCCGATGTGATTATTTTAGGAACAGGGTTTGAAGTGGCTGAACCGCCCATCGCAAAACGTGTGTTTAACCGTCATGGCAAAAGTGTTTCTGATGTATGGCAAGGTAGTCCTGAAGGTTATATGGGGACGATGGTGGAAGATTGTCCGAATGGTTTCTTGATGTTTGGGCCGAATATTGGGGTGAGTTCGTCTGCGTTTATTATCATCGAAGCGCAAATGACTTATATTATCGACGCTTTGCGGCAAGCTATTCAACACAACATCAAAACCATCGAACCGAATCCTGTACGTGTTGCTGAGTTTAACCAACGTGTAGATGAAGCGTTAAAAACCACCGTGTGGAATAAAGGTGGTTGTCAAAGTTATTTCATTGATCGAAATGGACGAAACAGCACTTTGTGGCCGTGGACAACGTTTAAGATGCGTCAGCAATTGAGTCGTTTTAATTTGGATGAATATTTGTTGAATCGGCAGGTTGAGAAGCCAGTAGAAATGGTGTGATCGACTTTTAAACTAAAAACCTCTCACTGAATAAATGAGAGGTTTTTTATTTACTGATATTACGCACTTCAAAAGAACAATTTCTTTTTAATGACTTCAACGGTTGTTCGGCGGAGTCTTACATCAAAAGTTTTAATTTCAGGATTAGCCACTTCGTCTTGCGCTACGTTAAAGCAGTGCTTTAACTTGCTCAGGCTCGCCCTACTTTTTCGGAAAAAGTAGGCAAAACCATTGTCATCCGCAAAACTCGTCCACTACCGAAAATTGATTAATTGCATCGTAGAAACATTACATAGCAAAAGTAGTCCTGCCTCAAACAGTTGCGAATGACCTTATTGCGTATCAATCACCGTCAAGGTTAAAAATATGTTTTAAGGTGACTGCGTAACATCAGTGATTTAGTTCGAGCTTGGCTGGCTGAGTTCTACACGTTCTATGGGAACATTGCCGTTGTTTGTGCCTATGACCGCATCTTTGGTGTCTTGAAGTTTTTTAGCAGCGACTTCTTTTGTTTCTTCCGCTTTGCTTTGGATGGCTTGCGATTGTTCTGCGCCATAGGTTTTGGCTTCTTGCCATGTTTTGCTCATTTTCTCGGAAGTTTTGTCTGAGCCTTGCTGAATTGCGTCGCCTAAGTTTTGCATGCCTTTACCCGTTTTATAGAGAATTACCCGTCCGATACTTGGATTTTCGCCATAGGGCATGGTTTTTTCTGGTACAGGATTTGGTGTATTGGTTGTTGTTGTGGCTGTTTCAGCTGCCCATAAGGAAGATGATGCCACTAGAGCGATTGTTAAAGATAATAAAGGTGCTTTACTCATACTCTTTTCTGTCCATAGCAATTTCAATGCAATTGAACGTTTATAGCTTATGCAGAGGGAGCATCATAGGGCAGAGTTGATGTGGAATTGATACAGTGCGTAAACATTATGCCTGTTCAGTTTGATAGCTCATATGGTTGCAGTGTATTTGCTGTCTCACCAAATCAAGAGGTTTAGGTCAGTTAGTTTGACATTTTATGATCATTGACGCCTTATTTTTCCCATGATAGTTTTAATTCAACAAAATCAATATTTTCACGTTCTATTTTTGATCAAATAGATATCTTATGAAACAGGGTTTTGAATCTTATGTGTCACTTCTGTCGCATAAGAGTAGTTAGAGGTCACTCATGTCATCTGAACTGCCGCAGCAAGAGTTTGAGATCGGAGATCCAGTTGAGGTACTGATAAATCAGCGTAACAGCACGGGTCGCGTGGGGCTGATTGCTCGTGTCATCTGGCATCACAGGGACGCCTGCTACAACTACTATTTAAAGGTTGATGGAAAACAGGTGTCAAAGCGCTACTTTGCCAGTGACCTGATGCGCGTGCCATCTAACAACTCATACAAGCCGAACCCGCTTCGCGGCGCGGCTAAATTCAAGCGTTAGGCGTACCTATGCAAAAAGGCATCTCGCTCTCCAAAGTTTGGTCAGACGATGATCTTGTCGAGATCCGCATTTCGGTAACTGACAACAATTCCTCGTTCTGTAACACGGTCTACGTAGGTTACGGTGAGCTGGATGCATTGGTTGCGGAGCTACTAATTTTCAGGAATCATATTCACGGCGGCATCAAAGACATTCGTTTTGGGTCATTTGGTCCGGAGTACGCGAACGGTGCTTTTCATGCAAGGCTTCACTTCAGTGCGCCTGGAAAGTTGTACGTTTCTAGTCATCAGCAAAGCGATTTCAGCACCTTCTCAGTTGGAGACGTAGCAAGTGAAGCCAAGCTTTACTTGGTTAGCGAGCCAATCTTGCTAGACAATTTCATTTATGAGCTTGGTGGCTTGGCAAATGGAGCGCGCGAACAAGCATCCCTATTGTGCACCTAACAAATCGTTCAAGCCGAGGGGCGGCTGAATGCTAAAATTAAGTATTAGTAAAATAATTCAGATGAATCACAGAATGGCAATTTTTATTAAAATTTGGCTGATGATTACCCGATAAAATAAACCCCGCCAATTTATAGCGGGGTTTATTTAAAAGATTAAGAATCTAAATACTTAACCCTGCAACACACTCACATCCGCCACAGCCGTAAACAAATCACGCAACTGAGCGAGTAAACGTAAACGGTTGGTTTTTAGTTCAGCATCATCTGCCATGACCATCACACCTTCAAAGAAAGCATCAATCGGTGCACGCAGCGCAGCAAGTTTAGACAATGCTTCCGTATAGTTACGTGCAGCAAGCAAAGGCTGAACCACAGGTGTTAAAGCTTGGAGTTCTGCATAAAGTGCTTTTTCAGCAGCTTCAACCAAATTCGCTTCAACTACAGCACCTTCAGGTGTCGCTTCTTTCGCTAGTATATTCGCAACACGCTTATTCGCCGCAGCCAAAGCCGCAGCTTCAGGCAAAGTACGGAAATGATTGACTGCATTTACACGCTTATCAAAATCAAGTGGTGATTTCGGTGCAAGCGCTTGAACCGATTGCAGCACATCTACCGCAACGCCTTGATCTTCATACTTGGCACGGTAACGACCTTCAAGGAAAGCCACCGCATCGGCACGAGTTTTGTCGTGATCTTTCACAACGTCACCATAACCTTGTAGTGCAAAGTTCACCAGTTCTTCAATCGTGACATCCAGTTCATTTTCGATGATTAAACGCAAGATACCAATTGCAGAACGACGGAGTGCAAACGGGTCTTTAGAGCCTGTTGGCGCTTGACCAATCCCGAAAATACCCACAAGCGTATCTAGGCGATCCGCAAGAGCAATGGTTGTCCCTGTCTTGGTTTTTGGTAATACATCACCTGCAAATTTAGGTAAATACTGTTCACCTAACGCTTCTGAAACTTCACTATTTTCACCTTCAAGGCGTGCATAGTAAGTGCCTGCAATACCTTGAAGTTCAGGGAATTCACCGACCAATTCAGAGGTTAAGTCACACTTAGCCAATAATGCTGCTTTCTCAGCATCAGCAACATTTGCACCTGTAATCGGTGACATTGCCACAGCCAATTTTGCAATCCGTTCTGATTTATTCCAAAGCGTGCCGAGTTGTGCTTGGAACACCATATTGGCGAGTTTTTCTTTACGGTTGGCAAGTGGTTGTTTTTGATCTTGTAAGAAGAAGAATTCCGCATCCGACAAACGTGGACGAACCACTTTCTCATTGCCTTCAATAATTTGAGTTGGATCTTTCGACTCAATATTTGAAACAGTAATGAAGTAAGGCTGTAATTTATTGTCCGCATTCACCAAACAGAAATACTTCTGATTGTCTTGCATCGTGGTGATCAAGGCTTCCTGCGGTACAGCAAGGAAGCGTTCTTCAAAGCTCGCACGCAGCGCAACAGGCCATTCAACCAATGCCGTTACTTCATCACGAAGGTCGCTTGGAACGATGGCAATCGCATTGACTTCATCTGCAAGTGCTTTGACTTGTTGATCAATCATCGCTTGGCGTTCTTCAAAATTCGCGACAACTTTTGCAGCACGAAGCGCATCTAAGTAAGCATCTGCATGGGATAAAGTAATGGCTTCAGGCGCGTGGAAACGATGACCATAAGTCACATTACCTGCCTTGTGATCTTGAATCGTTGCATCAACCACTTGATCATCTTTCAGTAAGACCACCCATTTTACTGGACGTACAAATTCAGTACGGCTAGCGGCTGAACGCATCCGTTTAGCAATTGGAAGATTATCCAACGCAGTTTGTAAAATTTGCGGCAGTAAGGCATCAAGGCTTTGACCTTTGACATCTTTTAAGTAGCAAACTTTTTCAATTTTACCTGCTTGAAAGGTCGAGAGTTGATCAACCGTGATGCCTTGACCACGCATAAAACCATCAAGTGCTTTAGTCGGTTTGCCTTCAGCATCATAAGCAGCTTGTACAGCAGGGCCGTCAAAACGCTTTTGCGTATCCGCTTGCGCTGCATCAATCTCGACAATTTTTAAAGCTAAACGACGTGGTGCTGCATAAGCGTCGATAG
Organism: Acinetobacter sp.; assembly: GCA_036660195.1. GTDB lineage: Bacteria > Pseudomonadota > Gammaproteobacteria > Pseudomonadales > Moraxellaceae > Acinetobacter. Next base: position 8,675 of record JAVXBC010000032.1, on the reverse strand, counting down.
ATGCAAAATTTACACCTGCATCGTTTAAGCCTTTTTCCGTTTCTGCTTTTAGCGCATCACGCAAAGTTTTTAAGCTTTTGGGTGGAAGTTCTTCACAGCCCAATTCAAATAGTACGGTATGTGTCATGTTCAAATGTCTTCTAAAAATATTTATCTGTCATAAGCAAGATGATTTAAACATCTACCTTAAACCCTAATGCAACATCACAAGCCGCTTGACCGCCACGAATCCCCCAATTTTCTAGGGGAATATCACGTAAAATAATCGTCACGTACTTCGGTGGAATGCCTAGCACGTCAAGATTATTTACAATGCCTTGATAAAGGTTTCGTTTCGCATCCACAGAACGCCCAGTAAAGGCATCAATACTGATTTGCGTATAAAACTCAGGTTGATCTTGATGGGGTGGACAAGCAAAACGATGCGGTAAATGTGCGATAAAACGGATATGTTTGTCTTTTTCAGGAATCTGAAAGTGTTGCACCAACGCCGACTGAACCGCATCAATGATCGCGATTTCTTGCGCAGTTGAGTATTCACGTCTGACTTCAATCACAACACTTGGCATTTTGATCTTCCTCAAAAAGACTTTATTTTTCCATTTTAGGTATTGGCTTTATTTTGTGCTGCTTCTGCTTCAACTTGTGCTTGCAGTTGCGCCAAAACTTCATCACGCAAATGCGGTTCTGCCATCGGGAAGCCCAACTTCGCGCGTGCAGCCACATAACTTTGCGCAATGGAACGTGCCAAAGTACGCACACGTAAAATATAACGCTGACGCTCAGTCACCGAAATTGCACCACGTGCATCCAACAAGTTAAAACAATGCGAAGCTTTAATCACTTGCTCATACGCAGGCAACGGCAATTCAGCTTCCATTAAGCGAGATGCTTCGACTTCATAAAAATCGAATAACTCAAACATTTTTTCTACGTTGGCATATTCAAAGTTATAGGTCGATTGTTCCACTTCATTTTGATGGAATACATCGCCATAAGTCACAGTACCAAACTGACCTTTGGTCCAAACAAGATCGTAAACAGAATCGACACCTTGTAGGTACATGGCCAAACGTTCAAGACCGTAAGTGATTTCACCTGTTACTGGGTAGCACTCAACACCACCGACTTGTTGGAAGTAAGTGAACTGAGTCACTTCCATACCGTTGAGCCAAACTTCCCAACCTAAGCCCCAAGCGCCAAGTGTTGGAGATTCCCAGTTGTCTTCTACGAAACGGATGTCATGTGTCAACGTATCAATCCCGATTGCTTTTAAAGAATCGAGGTAAAGCTGTTGGATATTGTCTGGGTTTGGTTTTAAGACGACTTGGAACTGATAGTAATGTTGTAAGCGGTTCGGGTTCTCACCATAACGACCATCTTTCGGACGACGTGAAGGTTGAACATAAGCCGCGTTCCAAGTTTCTGGACCTAATGCACGTAAGAATGTTGCAGTGTGGAATGTCCCTGCACCCATTTCCATATCATATGGTTGTAATATGACGCAGCCTTGCTCCGCCCAATAGTTTTGTAGGGCAAGAATTAAGCCCTGAAATGTGTCAATATGCGATATAGCACGACTCATGGTGCATCCACTGGAATCAAACAAAAATTGTGCTTAAGTATAAGGATTTTAAGGGGAGGTGGCAAAGGCTAGTTGGGTGTTGTTTAGTTTTTTGATTTGTACTTGGGAAGAACCTGATCTTTTAATTCAATTAATAAAATATTGTAATTTTGTAGGTTTTTCAAAGCTTCTTCTGTACCTCTTTTCGGAAGTTGTACTAACAAACATACTCTTTGGTTGGAGTTCGTGAACTGATTATCTCCGATTAAGTCAGATTTCGCCTCATGGACTAAATCGAATCTGCCATAATTTTCTAGCTCAAAAGTAGTTTGGTAGGTTTCTTCTCGATCTTTTGAAATTTTGCCCAACGATTTTTGTTGGGTTTGTACACCACACAATCTTTTGTATAGAAGTGGATGTTCTGGTGTTAGAGGATCGATTGCTAATGTTGAGGTCATTGAAGGTTTGAAAACATTGAAACTGATATAAATACAGACTTTCTGATTTTCTTGAATTCCATTCAAATCAAATTGTTTATAATAGGGGTATCTGCCTATCTGTGCGATATGTTTGTCATTCGCTCTTTCTTTATAATCTCCATAATTCTCTAAAGAAAAGTAATAAATATAACTGCCACGCCCTCGACGAGTTGATTCGTAATAATTGTTTTCATATGTCCCACATAACTTTTTATAGGTTTCAATATTTGGTGGGTTATCTTTTAATAAATAGTAAATGTATGAAAAAAAAGTAAGAGTACTTGAAAAAATTAAGAATAAACCTAGCTTGTTGGTTTTAGGCTTTTTTGCAAGATCAGAAATAAATGCAATCCAAAATAGAATTACAAGAAAAATAATCAGGGATTTAAGTTCTGTGAAGAGTTCAATAGACATGATGACTTATTATTTAATCTTTTGAATTTATAGTGATTATATCGAACTAAAAAGATTGTGCTAGCTAGAGCTGAATTATCCACGTCACCTCATGACGCAGAGCATCCTTTCCCATCTTAATTCTCCGACGCTGAAATGCTACCGTTTAAACGATGTTCTCCCGAGGTCGTTTAAATGTCTGATCGTATCCGTGAAAAACTGCAAATCCTTGCCGATGCTGCCAAGTATGATGTGTCTTGCTCATCGAGTGGCAGTGACCGTAAAAATAAAGACAAAGGCTTAGGTGATGCCAGCACCTCTGGGATTTGCCATAGTTTTACAGAAGATGGACGTTGTGTTTCTTTACTCAAAATTTTGTTTAGCAATGTCTGTATTTATGATTGTGCTTATTGCGTGTCTCGCCGTTCCAATGACGTTAAACGCGCCGCATTTACCGTGCAAGAAGTGGTCGATCTGACCATAAATTTCTATCGTCGTAATTATATTGAAGGCTTATTTTTAAGCTCAGGAATTTTTAAATCCGCCGATTACACCATGGAACGCATGATGCAGGTGGTGAAAAAGCTGCGTTTGGAAGAAAATTTTAACGGCTATATTCATCTTAAAACCATTCCCGGTGCATCGCCCGAAATCATTCATGAAGCAGGGTTATATGCCGATCGGATGAGCATCAATTTAGAAATGCCAACCGAAATTGGACTCAAAACTTTTGCCCCTGAAAAATCGCATCAAGAAGTGCAAAAAGATTTGGGCTTGGTACGTGATCGGCTGATTCAACTCAAAGACGAACGCCAAATTATTAAGCATGTACCGAAATACGTACCCGCAGGGCAGACCACACAAATGGTGGTCGGAGCGCATCAAGAAACCGATCAAGATGTGCTGGTGATGGCAGATCGGCACTATAAGGAATTTAAACTCAAGCGCGTGTATTTTTCAGGCTATATCCCAATCAACACTGAAAATAACTATTTGCCAATGGTGGGTTCTGCACCGCCGTTATTGCGAGAAAATCGACTCTATCAAAGTGATTGGTTGATGCGTTTTTACGGCTTTCAGGTCAATGAAATCGTCAATGAAAAACATCCCCATCTCGATTTGGATATTGACCCGAAACTCAGTTGGGCACTGCGCCATCCTGAACAGTTTCCTGTAGATTTAAATCGTGGGGATTATCAGATGATTTTGCGTGTACCAGGCATTGGCGTGAAGTCCGCTAAGAAAATCGTGCAGGCGCGTCGTTTCGGAAAAATCCATATCGACTTATTGAAAAAGCTTGGCGTGGCGTATTCGCGGGCGAAATTTTTTATTCGCTGTGAAGATAGTCCGAGTTTCCAAAAAGAATTATCGTCAGGTGCAATTCGCCAACAGATTCTAACGCAAGGCTCGTCGAAGTATGTCAAACAGCTCTCACCGCAAATGAGTTTGGGGTTTTAGTCATGTCCAGTGGCGGTATTGCCTATTATTACTTTGATGGTTCGATGGTCGGGCTGCTTAATTGCGTCTTTCGTGCCTTTCAATTCAAAGAGTTTCAGGTGCAACTGTGTTTGGTTGAGGGAACGCAACAAGGCCTATTTTCCACGCTAATCGAAATTCCGAATCATGAGCCAAACGCACAACGCGTTTGGTCTGCGCTGCAAGCGAAACTTTCAGCAACATCCTTACGTCAGTTTTATTTTGCTTATTTGTCGGAATCGCTGGAAGCCTATCAGCATTTGTTTAATTACTGTCTGTATGTATTTAGTCAGCAGCATTCGGTCGAGAAAGATTATTTGCATCCGAGTGTGTTGGCGATTTCACAATGGGCGAAAAAGGTTGGGCGTGAAAAGCATCGTATGGAAGCTTTTATCCGATTTAAGAAAACGGCTGATCAGTTGTTTTTAAGTTTAATTAGTCCTGACTTTAATGTTTTACCTTTGATTCAGCCGCATTTTAAGCGACGCTATCAAGATCAGCGTTGGTTGATTTATGATGAAAAACGTCAGTTTGGCTTATATTATGATTTGCATGACATCCATGAAGTGTCCCTGCAAGCCCACGAAATTGATCGTAATTTGAGTCGTGGTGGTAGCCAAAGTTTTCAAATACAGTTGGCTGAAAACGAAGTGTTATACGATCAGTTGTGGAAAGACTATTTCCAGAGTATCAATATTCAAGCGCGCAAAAATACTAAACTGCATGTGCAATATTTGCCAAAACGTTATTGGCGTTATCTGAATGAAAAAGTGGTTTAGTCAAATGGTCGTTGGCATCACTAGCGAATGAAAACAAGTCCAAAGAATAAGGTGAAACAATTATGATGAAACGAGCGTTCCATGCTGTACTCCTATGCATTGCATTTTCGATGGCAAATGCACAAGCGGCATCTACAAATACAAGGTCTGATCCGTATAGTCAGTGCGTAGATGACACCATTGCAGAATTAAAGTTGGCTGGGATGAATAATGGCGTGGTCGGTGCATGTAGTAATCAAGCTCAGGCGATTTATGCCAAGCAAATTGTGAAATTATTAGACCAAATTAAAAAACAAAGTAAAGAATATCAGCAACCCGAACTCTATCAAGACATCATGAAATCACAGCAACTTTGGAAAAATTTTGTCGATCAGGAGTGTCAAAATGCAGGTGCGTATATTGGCTCGCCAATGTATGAATTTTGTCCGATGCAAAAATATGCGGAACGGGTCGAACAACTGAAAGAATATGTACCCTGATGTTATGAGGCTTTAACAGCTTTAATCATCCTCTAAAAATATAATTTAAATGCACCATTATGGGGAGATCGGCGTATAATTTCGGCACAAATCTAACAACACGATTCCTGAAAGGTGCATTGTGAGCGCAACCCCATTCGACTGGTTAAATTTTCTCAAACCGAACTTTAAAGTTTTATCGCTCAAAGAAAGACTGTTTTCAGGCTTTGGCGCATTATGTGGTTTGGCAATTTCTTCGCTCATCAGTTGGTATGTCTTGGGTGGCATGAATGCGTGGTACATTGCCCCAATGGGTGCATCTTCAGTCTTACTTTTTGCCGTGCCGAGTAGTCCTTTAGCACAACCGTGGAATGTCGTTGTCGGCAATACCTTAGCAGGGGTGATCGGGGTCGCGTGCACGCAATATTTACCCGATTTAACCACAGCTTTTAGTGTGGCAGTCGGACTCGCTATTTTCCTGATGATGACCACCGATTCCTTGCATCCGCCGAGTGGCGCAGTGGCAATTACGGCTGTTTTGGGTGGTGATGCCGTTCATCGTTTAGGCTTTCATTTTATTTTATATCCTGTATTGCTCAATTCATTGTTATTGCTGGTGTTTGCAGTATTTTTTAATCGCTTAATTGGTCGGCATTATCCCACTACAGCACATATCAATGAACGTTCTAAAGACCCAACGCCGACGCAAAAGGTGTCGATTCAACCCAAAGATATTGAATATGCTTTAGAGCATCACACCGAATTATTGGATATTAGCCAATACGACTTAGAAAAAATTATTTTAGAAGCGCAAGAACATGCCAATGAACGTCGAAAAAGTCTTTTTGTCTGTCGCGACATTATGAGTCGTGACGTGATTAAGCTGCATGAAAACGACGATATTCATCAAGCCTTAGACAAATTTAAAACGGTCAATTTGATGAGTTTGCCTGTCGTGAATGACGATGAAAAATTAGTGGGAACATTGGCATTGTATGAGGTGGTCGAATGGTTTAAAGGTGCATCTGACCCACGTAATTCGTGGCAGCATTATGTCAAACAAATTATGAGCCGCCGTGTGGTGACTGTTGATCCAGCGCAACCAATCCAAGATTTAGTGCCTTATTTTGTGGAAAAATCCTTTAATTATATACCTGTGGTAGAAAATCAACGGCTCATTGGTATTGTAAGTCGTGCAGATATGATTGCCGCTTTGCAGCAACAACTGAATCAGCAATAGTCATCACTTAACTACGAATTGATAGGCAAAAAAAAGCTACGGTTGCATTAGGGGTAAACTCAACCGTAGCGACCAAAAGAATGAGGTCTAAGAGTGTACGTTTCGGTCTTCGTAAACAGTTTTGACCGAAGGGGAATAAGCGTGCCTATTTTGTAGCTGTGCAGCCGTTTGTTTTGGAATCACAAACCATAAAACCAAATAGACTAGAATTCCAGGAAATGCCGCACTCATCAGCGAAATGATCACAAAGATCAAGCGCAAGAAATTTGCGTTCCATCCAAATCTTTCCGCCACACCGCCCATCACACCAGCGATCATGTTCTTTTGGGTCGAGCGATATAAACCAGAAGCGGTCATTCAGTTTTTCTCCTTCAATGTATAAAACAGCAACCCAAACCAAGAAATCTATAAGTGAGCTGCTATTAAGTAAGAGATATGGGCAGTTCATTATTTTTAAAGTTTGACTACAGAAAAGATTGGTTAAGTTGTGTAAAACATAGCTGGAAAGTTCAAAGTTTTGCCCTAAAATGCATCCCATTAAAGCCCAAACTTCGGGCAGTTTATTTTTAAATAGCGTGTTTTAACGATTTTTAAGCCGTCCAGTACGAAAATGCTCAAGGTCTTTCTCTAATCCTAATCAGAGAAAGCAAAATAGACCGATATGATTTTAGAGAATGATGAATAGACCATTCAAGTGGATGTCACCGCTTTTGAGTTTAGGCGTGATTTCCTGTCTAGGCTTAACTGCATGTGATAATCACAACACAACGCCCGATAAACAAGTCCCTCAAGCGAAGCCTAGTCTTGAAGAAAATGCAACGCCTGTCGCAAGAGAAGATCAAGGGGTATCTCTAACTGATGTCGCAGGACAGCCGACCATGCCTGCACCCGCTGCACCTAGGCAAAATCTAGCTGCGCCGTCAAAATTGGATTTGGAGTTTGCTGGGCGTTATCATGCACTTATCCCTTGTACAGATGCGTTTGCAGGCTGTATTAATGGTGAAAAAGAAGCGGAATATATTCTAAATTTATTGCCTGACGGTTCGGTGTATTGGACTAATACCAGTTTTGGACGTTTAGGCACAGAATCCACAAGAAACATTAGTAAAATTGAGCAAACCTGTAAGCAAGTACAATGGGTCGTGCATAAAGAATTTAATGAAATTATGCTCCGTTGCGATGCTGCCAATATCAATTTGTATTATCAAATTAATCAAAATCAAGATTTAGTCCTTGATCGCGATAAAATTTGGAATAGTGATGATGGTGCGAACCGTCAGTTTTTCCATGAATATCCATTTCCTGAAAAATCCTATGTATTTGAAAAAGTGAAATAAAAAATAAAGCATAAAAAAAGAGCGCAATATGCGCTCTTTTTTGTTCAGTGTCGATTAGTAATCGAAGCTGAAGTGTTCTGGTGCAAGTGAAGTCAAAGTACGAGAAGTCGAGACCATTGATTCTGCATGACCTTGTGCACGTGGCAACAAGCGGTCAAAGTAGAAATCAGCAACTTTGATTTTCGCTTTATAGAATTCTGGAGTTTCGATGCCGTTACCCGCTTCTAATTTCTCAGATGCGATCACCGCTTGTTGTGCCCAGAAGTAAGCCATCATGACATAACCAGAGAACATTAAGAAATCAGCAGAAGCTGAAGAAACGATGTCACGGTCTTTACGCGCAGCAAGCATGATGCGTACAGTCAATGTATTCCACTGTGCACAAAGCTTGGTTAAGTCCCAAGCAAAACGACGTAAATACTTGTTGCGAGCATGAGCTGCACAGAATTTTAAGATTTCAGCAGTATAGTCACGAACAACTTTACCTTTTGAGCTTAAAAGAACTTTACGACCCAATAAGTCTAGTGCTTGAATACCCGTAGTCCCTTCGTATAACGTTGAGATACGTGCATCACGTGCAATTTGTTCCATGCCCCATTCTTTAATGTAGCCATGACCACCATAAACTTGCATACCGTGATTTGATGCTTCTAAACCTAATTCAGTTAAGAAACCTTTCAAAATTGGGGTATAGAAACCAAGTTTATCGTCATGCGCTTCATACGCAGCAGTATCACCGCTCGCTAAAGCATCTGCCATCAAGTCAGCAAGTTTTGCAGCATGGTAGATCATTGAACGACCACCTTCTGCAATCGCTTTTTGAGTTAAAAGCAAACGACGTACGTCAGCATGGTGAATAATCGCATCAGCTACACGCTCAGGCTCTTTTTTACCTGAAAGTGCACGCATAGACATACGATCTTTCGCATAAGGTAAAGCACCTTGGAAA
>JAVXBC010000031.1:0-23885 GCA_036660195.1 Acinetobacter sp. | reverse complement strand
GATAACCACTTGAGGATTATCATCAGCAACTTTGGCAGGCTGGAAAGCGTAAGCTGCGACCAGTCCTGTGCTAATAAGAGTTGCTATAAAAGCAGACTTGAGAATATTGGATTTAGTTGTCATAATGACCTCGTTGTGTTGAAGCCCTTTTGATGTCGAGTCAGGAAGGGCTTTTTTATGTTTACGAGGTTTAGTTTAGTAAACTAAACAAAATGAGTCAATGCTTTTGTTTAGTAAAATGAACTTTTTTTATTATTTTTATGAACACTAATTTTTAGACAATAAAAAACCTGACATATAGTCAGGCTGTATTTTGTGAGTGATTACCAACTTTCTAAGCTAGATATTTGCCAAACCCAGCCGATAACTTCTAATTGCTGATCAATTATTTCTTGGGCGTTTAACTGTATTTCTGGAAATTCTACAGAGTTGTCAGAAACGATACGAACCCCACCCAAAGGCAAGTTGTAGAGTCGTTTGCAGTAGAAAAGCCCACCAATACAAATAGCGAAAATTTTTCCATCTTTTATATTTTTTCTTCCAAGATCAACATGGATTGTATCGCCATCTTTAATAGTTGGACTCATTGAATCGCCGATTGCAGTCGCTGCCACGGCATTCTCTTTCATGATGGATAAGTTTCGCAGCGTTGCTTTAGACATTCGCAATTTGCGTGTTTCATTAGCAATAGCCTCGCCAATAGATCCACCACCACAAGCAAAAGAGAAATCCTTAAAGAATGGAATTTCAATCTCGTCATCATCAAGAGGCGTGTTGCTATCCCAAGGTTCGACTTGTGTAAATTCAGGAGTTGAATTTCCAGTTAATAACCAACTAGAGGTAGTTTTTAACGCCTGGGCGAGCTGAACCAATCTCTTTCCAGTTGGGTTATTTACCCCACTAATCCAGTTGGTAACAGTCCCTTTGCTCGCTCCAGTGGCGGCAACCAAATCCTTGTGTTGCAGACCTAAGTCCCTCATACGCTGGTTAATTCTATCTGATGTCGTTTGCATAATAGTAAAACCTTACATTTGTTTAAAATACTAAACAAAAAAATTGACATATTCCTAAACTTATTGTTCAATAAACTAAACATAGTAGTTTAGGTAAATAAACATGACCGTAGATGACTTGCGAGCTTTCTATAAAGCTAAAAGTGACGCTGATCTCGCTCGAATCCTTGGTCGAGATCGATCTGTGATTAATTATTGGCGCAAAGGCATCCCGTTAAGCACCCAGGCGGTTTTTGAAATATCAACCAAAGGGAAGTTAAAAGCCAAACTTGGAAAACTAAGCGCATAGGTGGGCAAATGGGGGTAGACGATATGCAAGAAGCATTGGAAGCGGGATTCCTAGAGGGAAAGCTTTGCAATCCTGTGACTGTGAAATTTAACGACAACACAAACCAAGCGATTGAAACCATTTGCAACGCACAAGGTGTAACTGTTGCTGAGTGGTTAAGAGATTTAGCCATAAATGACCTCGTTGCTCGTAAGCGTGAGTTTCATCGTATGGAAAAACTATGGGGGCAGACAAAGGAAACTTCGGATACCTCGGCAGACAAAGAAAAAGCCTGACGGTCTAGGTCAGGCTTTTGTATTCAAAACTTCAGGAGCATTGAATGAAATCAAATTTAGCACATGAACCACCACACCCACAAGGTGAGGTTGTTCGTTTTCCAAAGAATGAGCGAAAAGCCATGTCGGAAAAAAAGTTTAATTACGTCACCAGCATTCGCTCAATCAAGATGCACTCAACCACAAAGCATGTTGCTTTAACTTTGGCTACCTATGCTGATTTTGAAACAGGCATCTGCTACCCAACAATCCGAACATTAATGGATGACACTGGGTTATCAAACCGTGTTGTTAGTCACCACATCAAGCAGCTCGAAAAACTTGGTTTTTTGTTGGCAAAAAGAGCGAAAGGAAGTAATTCAAAATACAAGTTTGTTGCAGAAAGCATCACTAAAGCGGTGACGCAAAGTAACTACCTAAGAAAAACAAGTAGTGACTTTGACGACATGGAAGTAGTGACTTTAATGCATGAAGTGGTGACTTTAAGCGCACAAAGCAGTGACGCAGAGTCACACAAACATCCAATAACTATTATTAACTATCAGGAACAACCAGAGAGTATATCCGAGCACGTAAAAACCGAACAAAAAACAGAGGGTGAAACTCAAACCAAATCCACAGCTAAAAAACGTGAGTTTGGAAAGGTAAAAACACCAATCCCTGAAAACTTCAAAATCAGCGATCAAGTCCGAACTTGGGCGCAGGAAAAAAACTACAAACACCTTGAACAACATCTTGAGTATTTCACTGCCAAGTGTGAAGCCAATGGGTACAAGTATCTGAATTGGGATGCCGCTTTCAAAACAGCAATTCGTGATGATTGGGCAAAGCTAAACAACAACCAACAAACTGGCTACCAATCAACATCATCAAAAAACAGCAAAACCATGAATGACCATGATGCCTTCTTTGCGAAGTATGGCATTGGGGCAGAGCGTCAAGAACAAGTCATTGATGTAAATCCAGAACATCCGTATGCAATCACTTGGGAGCATGAGCAATGAGTATTTTTACAACTGAACATGCAGCTCGCCTAATGAACAAGATGAAAGCGTTCTACGGTAAAAAATATGCTGAGCAATGGGGTGACATTCCAGCGGTAGATATTGCGGATGCAATGGTTGAGTGTTTGCAGGGTTTAACCCAAGAGGATTTTAAGCGCGGTTACTTGCGTATGCAGAAATCTACGTTTTGCCCAACTATCCCTGAATTCCGTTCTTGGTGCGAACCAAAGACTGATGATTGGTTAGGTTCACATGAAGCATGGGCGATTGCTGAAAAGTCTATTGGTTTTGATGGTCAGGAATTAACAGTGATTTGGACTGAACAAATGGCTCAAGCATTCAGCCGTTGTGAAGAATTGATTAAGACTGGTGACAAGTATCAGCGCGCTGAAGCAAAGAAAATATTTTGTGATGCCTATGACCGACTTGTAACTCAAGCCAAAGATCAGGGGTTGAAGCCGATTTATGTCACTTCACTTGGAACTGATAAAGACCAAGCGATTGCAGCGATCAAGCAAGCAGAAGTTGATGGGTTTTTAACTGCGCCAGTTGCTCAAGCTCAACTTGAACACAAACAAACTAGCGCTGAAATCCAAAGCGATTCTTTGAAATACAAGACTATTGCTCAAGAAGCACTTGCGAAGCTTGCACCACACATCAAGCGCAATGTGAACAAGATGACTGAGGAAGTGAAAGAAACGCAGCCTTGGGAGTCAATGGAGATGCAGCACATCGATCCTTTTGATGACTTCGATGAGTACAAAGCGGCTTTACAGGCTGAACAGAAAAAATTGCCGCAAGCAGTTCGTTTTTTGGATGAACAAGTAGGAGGTGAGGCATGAACGAAATCCTTCAACAAAGAATCGAGTCGGTACAAGCTGGCAAAAACATAACTCATGCTCAGATTGAGGCTAAACGCAGTCTACGTGAGCAACTAGAGCGTGATGTTGAAAACTTCCTTGCGGGAGGTGGGGAAACTCAAGTGCTACCGATTGGATTCACTCATTTTAAAGATGGTGTTATTCCACAAAGCAAAGCGCAGGTGATTAGCGACAAGGAGCGACTCGATCGGGAAAAAGCAATTGAGTTGAAGAATCAAGCGATCAGAGAGTACAAGCTTGCAGTCAAGGAGCAAAAGAAGCAGCAAGATGAAGCTCAGATTCAAGATCAGATTGCAGTCATGTCTAAGTTTGAAAGCAACCTTCAAAACAAAAGTGATTTTAAGCGACTAGCTGCAATGGCTGGGTATCACCCTCAATATTTGAAAGATGCTGCCAAGGGTCGAACAAAACTAAACACTGCGAAGTGGGATCAAATCAAAAAGCTTGTTAAGTCATTTGAATATTCGGAAAAGCGCATAGCTAAGGCGATTAAAAAGCCTACAAAAAGCCCAAAACGCAAAGCTCCATCAGCGCCATCAGTTGAGAGTCTGAGATTGAAGCGTCTTGTTGAAGCAAAAAGCGAAGCGATTAAAAATGGAGAAAAGAGTTTTATTGCTGAGTGCAAAAAGTGTGGGCCAGCAAAGTTCATACTTCAAGCTAGGGGTAAGGTCTTTTGCTATCCATGTCATTTAGCGCACGTTGAGCGACTTAAACAAAAAAGAATGACTAAAGAGCAAGTGAGCACGTTAGAGCAAAAAAGAAAGCGTTTTACGTACAACTCAGAATTAGCTGAACAAACAAAATTGCAGGGTTTGCGCTATTTCAATGGGCTGTGCGAAAAGTGCGGATTGACCGAGTTTCGTATTGTTGGTGGTGGTCGGAAATATCACTGCGTACATTGCAGTAAAGCATCAGCTCAAAAGTACAAAAAATGGAAGCGAGAAAATACAGGGGCGACAGCATGAAAAAGCGCAATAAGAAATATAACCCGAAACAAATTGTTAAACAGAAAATTCACAAATTCCAGATGGCTTGGGAGGTGAATGAAGCGAAACGCATTATTGAGATGCATCACTTACTTGGTGGTGTTGATCCGCAAGAGTCAACGCATACACCACTGGAAGTTTGGATGAATGCGCATAAGGGTGATTTAGCTTTGGCTCTAAAAACTCAGACTATCCCGCCTGAGCAAAGTTTTCATATCGTGAGCCGTATTCATGCTGTCAACAAAGAGACTGGTGAAGAGGTGGATGTTGATTTCCAGCTTGCCACTGCGACAACCATGCGCCTATGGCAATTTTTGGGCGATGTAGATTCAGATATTTACGTTGAGGATGGTGGATTTAAAAAGAAATGGCTCGGTTTTAATTCTGAGCTTGAGAAGTATTTAGAAAGCATTGAAGGGGATTTTGAAATCGAAACAAATCACTGTTGCTTAACTTGCTTCTCAACATTCTCAAGCTCTAGGCATGAAATGGAATTTAAAGCACGCAAGTTAATGCTTATGGGTCAAGGTTTGGGGGTAGCGGCATGACAGGATTTGCGGAATTGAAAGATCAGATCAATAAAACGACTGACTTGCAAGAAAAGGAGCTACTGCAACAGCAGTTTGAAGCGATGCATCGAGCAGCAGATGAAGAAAGCAAGTTGCATGAAGATTTAATTCGCGGGGAATGGAGTGATTGGAATGAGTGAATTTAAATCGTGTCCAGTTTGCCAAGAGCAGTCAGACCAATGCCTGTCTTGTGGCTCTTATGTTGTAAATGGTGATCGTATTTACTACGAGAAGTTGAAAGACTTTGGCGCCACCAAAGATCATGAAGTTCGATTTATTAATCGCATTCAAAAACATCACACAACAGCATTTTTTCACAACGGAAAACTGTATATACCAAGTCGTCAAGGCAGGTCAGTTCCTTTAGCTATTGGTTTGCAGTGGGATGCATGGCAAGAGCAACAAGCCAAAATTGATGAGCTGCAACGCAGAAATCAGATGCTTAACGACAACATAAAAGAGCAGGGTCAAAAGCTAGTTTATCAAAACGAAGTGATTGAAACGCAAGCTGAAAAACTGCTTGGTTTAAGAGATGAGAAAGCAGGGCTGCAAAAGCGGATTGATGATTATGAAAAACTTACCACTAGCATAAGAAATGAATTTGATTTGTGGTCTGACGATAGTGAGTTTGCGGATGTTATCGAAGCTCAGATTGAGAATTTAGAAGCCCTGCGAGGTGCCAATGACTAATCTCCGTATCACCGCAGCACAGGCACGAAAAGCCAGTATTGGTCCTAGATTTGGTGTAACAGCCAAGTCGGGGAAAAAGAAATCTAATCCAGATCCAATCCCAAAGGTTCCGGCCCATCTGGTCGAAGGAAAGGGATTTGGTGTGATGAATGATGAATTGCTCTGGTGTGAGGTTTTAATCACACCTCCTTCGGTAAATCACTACTGGATTCGTGGGGCAAACAAGACCAATCGATTAAGTAAGCGTGCAATCCACTTTATTGACGTTATGAAACGTTTTATAGAGCCAGCGGGGTATCAGGGCAGAGTTCGCGTAAAGATCGAATACGCGCCACCTGATGCGAAAATACGTGACATCGATAACATCGTGAAGCCTTGCTTTGACGCTTTGTCAAAAGGTGGGCTGATTCTGGATGATTCTCAGGTGGATGAATTGCTTGTGAAGCGGTTGCCATCAGAAAAAGGCGGGAAGCTGATTATTCAAGTTGAAAAGTTAAAGGTTTAAGGGGATGGGGATGAGTACTAATAATTTTGATTGGGCGCTTTATTCAAATGGTAAGTATTGGCTTTATGAGCACTGGAATGAGACCAATACAAATATCTATGGAAAAGCCAAATTTGATTCCAAGGAAGACTTCCTAAAACACGCAGGCAAACACTTAACAACAGAACAGATTGAAACTTTAGAACAGGGCCAAAGCGTATCAATCCCTCAGCAAGACGGGACCACCTTGTTTTTTAAATACGTGAATTTGTAAGAGGGAATAGGGATGAATGACGTGGTTTATGAGGTTGGAACTTTTGAGAAATATGAAGAAGGGTTTCATGCTTTTTATCGCACCCAGAACAAGGAGAAAGCCTTAAATGTTTTAGGTTTGGCTCGGGAGTTTTTAAGCAAAGTTCCTACCCTGGACTTTAACTGCTCAGATGAGGAGTTAAGTGCTCATATTGAGTCTTGTAGAAAACTGGATGCTGAATTCAAAGAAGCTGCAAACATCACAGGTTTTTCAATATCAAATTATTGCGGTGGTCTTTACACGATAGAAATGCATGAAGAGCAGTTGGATTAAGGGGAATAGGGATGAATGCGATGGTGAAGGTTCAAAATATTATGCAAGCGGTTGATTGGTCTAAATACTCACTAGAGGACTGGCTTTATCAGTTTGGTGCATGGATGAATAGCGTGTCTGGGGCATGTGGTAAAAGTATCAATCCGATTGCTGTTGCTATGGATCAGGCGGTTGTTAAGCAGAAGATTGCAAAGCTGACCGAGCAGCAAAAGAAGGAAATTATTGCGGCTCACTTTCTTGATAGCGAAAAGCCCAAGCTCACACGAAGCAACATCACTTGTCTGATTGATGACAATGAAGCGCGAGCAGTACAGCGTTTGATTTTGGATATGCAAGGCCAGAGTGAAATCATGGATGAGTGGATGGATGCAATTATTTGTCGGTATTTTTATGGGAATTCTTGGTCGCAATTCATTGTGTGGAGACCAATTAGAGATAAAGATGGTGTGGTGGTTCGGAATGAGAATGGTGAGCCAAAAATGATTAAAGTGTACTCAGAAAACGATGCTCGTGCTGATGTGAAGTGTGGTTTGGCTGCATTGCACTGTCGTTATAAATTTATTGAGTATAAATAATAATTAGGGATTGACCTTGTACAAGGCAAATGCTAAATTCATGGTATAGTGGTGCGAAGTGTAAGTAAGTCGCACTACTGATAGAAGGCTCATCAAAAGGTGGGCTTTTTAATGCCTTGAGAAATGTTCTGTGAAAGCAATATCAAGGCACCTAATGGCGGCTCATTTAATCGTAGTGGTTTAAATTTTAATGCCGCCACCCAGACTTAGGAGATCCACATGCTCCAATTCTTATTATGTTTATTTGGCCTGCACGGTGCAACTGAGATCGATTACACGGTTGATAATGAAGAAATCAAGGTGTGTCGTGATTGTATGAAAGAAGTTTAAGACCCTCGCCACTTCGGTGGCATTTGCCGAACGTATTACGGCACATAAGACCCTGCTGAGATAACAAACTTGGCGGGGTTTTTCTTTTCTTATTGGTGGTGGTCATGGTTGATCGTGTAGAAGCATCTAAAAACTTAGAAATACTCAAAGCAAACCAAATTCGCTTAATGAATTACAACCATCTATTTTCAAGTCACGCATTTAGACAAGACTGTATTGGTGAGTTAAGAAAGATTGGCAAACAGATTGCAAGCATAGAGAAGCAGCTCAATGCGCAGTCCTAAACGACTCGCTGAGATTAGAAAGCTTCCGTGTGTAAGGTGTGGTAATCCAAACAGTCAAGCGGCTCACAGTAATTCAGCCAAGCACGGTAAAGGCAGGGGAATCAAAAGCTCTGACCTATTTGTAGTTCCCTTATGTGCAATCTGCCACGCTGCATTTGATCGGTTTGAACTTGGTAATCGAGCAGAAAGTGAAGCCATGTTTGAGAAGTGGTTGGTTAAGACTGAGTTGATGATGGGTAAGCATGATGAAGAATGTTTCTAAGCTTGAACCCATAACGCTTGTCATTAAATCGTTTGAAGAAGTTGGTCGTGCTATTGCCTATATGCACAGACATCATGCAGATGCTTTGAGTGATGGTAAACCTTTAGTTGTTCGCATAGATCAAAAGCAAGAAACATTATCCAGTGCACAAAGAAGATTGTATTGGCTTTGGATGACTGAGTACGGCAAACAGCGCGGACTAGATAAAGAAGAAGCGTCTGCATTCTTTAAATACAAATACCTTTCGATTATTTATAACCGTGACAATGTTGGCGAATATCCAGAAACATTCAAGGTCATGCGTGATTTGAAAAAGTCAGGAAGTTCAGGCTATGAGCCATTAAGACAGTTTGTATCAAATCGAATGAGCATTACAGAAGCCACGACAAAGCAAATGGCTGAGTTCTTAAATGATATTGAGATGTGGTGCTTGAAAGATGGTGTGAAGCTGACTTGTCCAGATGATCTTAAATATTTAATGGAGATGAACCAATGAGCAATGAAGAATTATTAGAGCAGCTCGAATCAGTTGCAAATTTTATGCGCGGCATGCAGTTCGATCCACGCATTCCTGCTGACACAAAAGAAGCATTGCTTGAACGTGCTCAAGAGATTGACGAGTTGGTCGAGCAACATCTTGAGGAATAACTCATGACATGCCAGGGCTGTGAATCAAGACGTAAATGGATGAAAGAACAATATGAGCGATCAAAAGAAAGAATGCGGTTGTGTATCGAACGACTTACTCCTAAAGCTAATCGAGCAGAACAACCAGTTAATAAACCAAGTGGCCCAAGTCATCCAGATCAACAATGAACAAAATGCTCAGATCAATGAGCTATTGATTCAGTTGGAAGGTGGTGATGAGGATGAGAAGCCTAAGTCACAGTATTTGGATGGGTAGGGTATGAATAACGATGAGTACAGAAGCAAGCGATTACAAGTCGCAGGTATTGAAGTTGTGGGTGATGATCGAGTTAGTGCACAAGGCACCCGAGTTCGCCTGAGCAATGGTATGTATCTTGGTGACGTGCAAGACCTATCCCTTGATGGTAATAGTGGAGACATGTGGACGGTCAATGTAACTGTTCGCACAACCATTACCAGTCAACAGGTATTAGAGCTATTCGGAAAGATTGGTCATGAAACTACCCAGACTGCAAAGCAAACTACAAGCGATGACACCGAAGGCACCGAGACGTGAAGTAATTCAGACAGGTTTCCGTAATCAATTCCAAAAACTTTATAACCACGACTGGCGAAAGGCTAGATTAAAGTTTCTTCAAGCCAATCCGCTGTGTACCTATTGCGAGAACAGATTTGGTCGAGTGACTGAAGCCACTGTGGTTGACCATATTATCCCGCACAAGGGAGATAAAACATTGTTCTGGAATGAGAAGAATTGGCAGCCGTTATGCAGATATTGCCATGACTCAATTAAGGCAAAAGAAGAAATAAAACAAGGATATATGTAGTGTTGTGGTATAATTATTAGACAAAGCAAAGCCCCTTACTACTGGAAATAGCAAGAGGCTTCTGATCACATTGTTACAAGAGGTAACAACATGACTGCGGACAATTCTGCACTACTTCTATTTGCTAGTAAAGACAAAACAAATTCGTATGAACAGCCAGAATGGAAGGTGCCAAAGCCTTGTGTAATTTGTGGTGAGTTATTCCTACCATATCAAAAGAGATCGGTGGTTTGCTCACAAGATTGTAGGTTGGTTCATGTATGCAATACTAGTAAAGCAAGATGGCAACCAAAAGACCACCCAGAAACAAACTGCATTATATGTGACACAGTATTCAAGCCAAAACAGAAGAATGGTAAGTATTGTTCTACTTCCTGTAGCAATAAGAGATTAAGAACTGTTGTTGTTGACTGCTTAGCATGCAAGAAAACGGTTAAGCGAAATAGTCATGGCAGTCGTGATGCAAAGCAGTATTGCTCGAAGCAGTGCGCTGTCGATCACAAGGTTGCAATAAATGAAGAGATTCGCGCATTAAGACGTATAGCTGAGAACAATAAGCCAAAACCTATTGTTGATGTTTATCTTCTTGGTGAGATTAAAGCAATCAAACAAATAGCAAAGAAAGCAAAGTCATCAAAGCTATGTCTTCATTGCTCAAGGATTGTTTATACAAAGAATATGTTGCTTCATCCTAATTGCCGCAAAGAATACAATGAGATTAAGAGAAAAGAATACAAAGAAAGTGAGCGATACAAGCAAGTAAGAAAGGCTTATAAGCAAACAGAATCCTACAAAGCAAAGCGTAAGGCTGATAAAGCAAAACGCAAGGCATTGATTAGAGGTGCAAGCGTTGCTGATCCAATCAATCCTGATCTTATTTTAGAGCGTGACAAGTATCGTTGTTATATCTGTGGAATTAAAACACCAAAGAAACTTCGAGGTACTTATGAGGACAATGCTCCAGAGGTAGACCATATCATTCCACTAAGCAAAGGTGGCTTGCATGTTGAATCAAACTTGAGATGTGCTTGCAGAAAATGCAATGGATTAAAGAGTGATCGAGTTTATCAATTAATTTAGCGATAACCATCGGGGGGGCTTGTTGATCTTCAACACCCCTCGAATTAAATTATCGCCCACCATCTCACTTATAAAAAAATTTCCCATTTCACAAACATGTTAAAGGAGGGCACATGGCTTTAACAGCAAAAAAGAAGGCATTTGCCCAATCTAAACATGATGGTGCAGATAACAAGCAAGCCGCTATATTCGCGGGTTACAGTCCTGAATCAGCGTCACAAGCCGGATCGAGATTAGCTAAAGATCCTGATGTGATTGCACACATTGAAAGGCTTAAGATTAACACCGAAGTTAAAGCTGATTCCAAGCCAGAACCACGACCAATTATCACCAAAAAAGACATTGAAACTGCTGGTAGTCGTGCTGACCCGCTCAAATTTTTAGAAGAGATTTGGACTGATCCGGTTGAAGATATGAAGATGCGAATGGATGCAGCAAAAGCAGCCCTTCCATATTTCCACGGCAAGGTTGCTGAAAAAGGCAAGAAAGAAACCAAAGCCGATGAAGCCAAAAAAGCCACTCAAGGCGGGAAGTTTGGAACATTGGGTTCACAGCTAAGGAGTTAGCTCATGGCGGAAATCACTTTCAATATAAATTACTATGTTCGATTTAAGCCGACCAATTTTGGTAAAGCCCATTACCGCAAAAAAAGAGAAGCGATAAATAATCAAATAAAAACCTTGGATATTCCCTTGGACTTAAAGGTTGATATAGATGGATTTGCAAAACTGCAAATGCACGAATTTATGAGCTACTTTGGTGATATTGCTTATTGCGGTGGACATCCTTTTATTGAGAATTGCGAAATTCTTATCGATGAGAAATACATAAGAAACTAAGCGAAAGGCTAATTTATGTCAGCAATGCTCCCAGAATGGACAACATCCTGCCCAGACTGGGAGGAACGTATTGTCGCTAAAAAGTCACTCATGCCATGTGAACCGCTTTTCCCAGAAGTGGCCGATGTAGCAGAGCGGATTTTTAAAGAATTAATTTTGGTCGATGTGATGGGTAGCCCAAAAATGGGTGAGGTCACACTTGATTGGGTGATTGAATTTGTCCGGGCAATCTTTGGTGCCTATGACCCAGAACAGAAGAAGCGTTTAATCCGTGAATTCTTCCTGCTGATCTCCAAGAAAAACACCAAGTCGACGATTGCAGCCGGCATCATGATGGTGGCCTTGATCTTAAATGATCGTATGTCGGCTGAGCTTATTCTGTTAGCGCCCACAAAAGAGGTCGCGGACAATAGTTTTAATCCAATTCGAGACTTCATTCGAGCAGATCCTGAGCTTCAGGAAATGTTCAATGTGTCCGAGCACACTAAAACAGTCACTCACTTGGGCACTAATGCGACCTTGAAAGTGATTGCTGCTGAAAGTAATGCTGCTGCAGGTAAAAAGGCCTCAATCATTCTGATCGATGAGGTCTGGCTCTTTGGTAAAAGATCAAACGCTGAATCGATGTTTCGTGAAGCAAAAGGTGGTCTGGCATCACGGCCTGAAGGTTGTGTTATCTACCTGTCTACCATGTCAGATGAAACACCATGCGGTGTATTTAAGCAGCTGTTGGATTATGCCCGGGATGTTCGAGACGGCATTAAGATCAATCCTCAGTTCTTACCGCTGATTTATGAGTTTCCTGAATGGATGCTCGAAGCGGGTGAGCATTTAAAACCTGAAAACTTCTATGTCACCAATCCAAACTTGGGTGCATCGGTTGATCTTGATTATCTGATTAACGAATTTGAAAAGGTAAAAGAGGCAGATGAGGCATCACTTCGCGACTTCCTTGCTAAACACTTAAACGTACCAATCGGCCTAAACCTTCGCGCTAACCGCTGGGCTGGTGCTGAATATTGGATACAGCAATCCAAAGAGTTCACTCTGGATAAACTGATTGAGCAATCAGACGTTATTACCTGCGGAATTGATGGTGGGGGCCTTGATGATTTGCTTGGCTTCGCTGTGCTTGGTCGACATAACAAAAGCCGTAAATGGTGGCTCTGGAATCATGCTTGGTGCAATAAAACCGCAGTCGAAAGGCGCAAAGAGAATGCTCCAAAGTACGCTGATTATGAGAAGGAAAAAAGCCTAACCATTGTTGAGCGTATTGGTGATGACATTGACCAGCTGGCAGCCATTGCAAAGAAATGCTTCGACTCTGGCAAGCTCGACAAGATTGGTTTGGATCCACTTGGTTTGGGTGGGCTTTTGGATGGCTTGCTCGATGCTGGTATACCTGAAGACAAAATGATTGCAGTAGCTCAAGGGTTTAAGTTGATGTCATACATCATGACCACTGAGCGCAAATTGGCTGAAGGCAATCTTTACCATGCAGGCCAAGGCTTAATGACCTGGTGTGTTGGGAATGCGCGTGCCGTCGTGAAAGGCAACGGCATGATGATCAGCAAACAAGAATCGGGTGTTGGGAAGATTGACCCATTGATTGCTACGTTTAACGCGGTGGCATTGATGTCTATAAATCCTGAACAGGCCGAAAAAGAGTACAACGTCTTCTTTATTTAATTTATTTACTTTCCAAAGCTCGCATTACGCGGGCTTTTTTATTGGGAGAGCCTTATGTCTGCTCTACATAAAACGTTTGGCTCAGTCCAAATTAAGAGCCTTGATGAAGAAAAGCGAACCTTTACTGGTATCGCAAGCACACCAAATCAAGATCGCGCGAAAGATGTGATGGTGCCTAAAGGTGCAAATTTTGAAGTACCTATGCCTTTGTTATTTCACCATGACCCAACAAAAGCAATTGGTCAGGTGACAAGCGCAAAAGTCACAGCAAATGGCATTGAAGTCGAAATCCATATCCCTGAAATCGAAGAACCGGGTGTCTTGAAAGACCGTGTGGATGAGGCATATCAATCGCTGAAATACGACTTGGTTAAAGGTTTATCAGTTGGCTTTATCCCAAATTGGGATGAGGCGGAAATGATCAAGGGTGGTGGCATCCAGTTCAACCAATGGGAATGGTATGAACTCAGCCTAGTTACAATCCCTTGCAACCGCGAAAGCTCTACAGAATTTTCAAAAGCATTTGAGGAACACAAAGCCGCGTTGGGCGAAAAACCTCAGAAAACCGCAACAGATGGCGATTCATCTGAGCAAAAACACGTTGTCGTAAAACTTAATGGCCCAACAAAGGGTGGAGTAAAAATATGAAAGAATATTTAGCGAAATTACTGAAAGCATTAGCTGAAAAAAATACCGCGATGCAAGCAGCCTTGTCAAAGTCAGCGGAAGCAGGCACAACACCTGATGAAACCACTGAAGCTGAAATTCAGGCGATTGAAAAAGACATTGCCGCTTTAAATGTAAATATCGAGCGTACCAAAAAGCAAATCGCTGCTACTGAAGAAGCTGCTGCAACGGCAACGCCTGTTGCTGGTCAAACCGAGGCACAAGCAAAGGCAACTGCTGAAGGTAAAAAAGAGGTGCCTCGAATCCAAGTTGAATCAAACCTACCTAAAGGTATCGGCTTTGCTCAGTACGCACGTGCAAAGCTATGCTCACAATTGGCAGCCAAAAACGGCAACTTCATTTCACCAGTAGACATGGCTAAGCAAATGGGCTTTGGTGGTGAAGTTCAGGACTTAGTGACAAAAGCCACACTCGGTACTACAACAGACGTTGGTTTTGCATCTGCATTAGTACAAGAAAACCGCTTGGTTGGTGAATTTGTTGACATGCTCCGTGCTGCAACTGTATTTGACCAACTTACAGGCTTCCGTAATGTACCGTTCAACTCAAAAATCCCAAGCCAATTAACAGGCGGCACTGCTGCTTGGGTGGGTGAAGGTGCGGCCAAGCCATTAACTAACCCAACCTACAGCGAAGTGGAAATTAAAGAGCATAAGCTTGCTGCGATTACTGTTTACACACAGGAATTAATGCGACGTTCTGATCCAGCGGTAGATGTTTTGGTGCGTGATGATCTTATCGAAGCATCAAAAACGCTTATTGATAATACTTTCCTTGATGCGGTGGCTGCATCAACTGCGCGCCCAGCAGGTGTTTTAAATGGTGTTGTAGCAACCCCGAATACAGGTACAACTGCGGCAGCATATGAAGCTGACCTATTAGCTCTTATTAATAGCTTTGTGACAGCCAACCTTTCATTGGATGGCTCATATTTCTTAATGTCTGAAACACGCGCCGCACAAATCAGTTTGTTGCGTGATGCGTTAGGCAATAGCTATTTCACAGGTATGGCGCTTCGCGGCACCCGTACATTAATGGGTATCCCAGTCATCACATCGCAGGCAGTAGGCAACAAGATCATTCTTGTGAAGACTTCTGAGATCCTGCTTGCTCAGGATGGTGGTGTGGATGTGTCTTACTCTGATCAAGCAACCTTGGTTGATGGTGGTACGACTCACCACTTATGGCAAGAAAACAAATTTGCTGTACGTGTAGAGAAGTTCATCACTTGGGCTAAACGCCGCCCTGTGGCAGCAGCATTCCTTGACTATACAGTTACCCCAACTCCTCCATAAGTTGGCGATTGGAACTAAACAGCTCCTTGATAGGGGCTGTTTTCATATCTGAACAATGAAATTGCATTGTTGAGCTATGGGAGCAGCTATGAAAATTGAATATTTAAAGGTTATGCACAATGCCAATGTGGGTGATGTGCTTGAAGTTACCGAATTTGAAGCAAACATTTTGATTAAAACGGGTGTGGCGGAAGCTTACGAAGAACCTAAAAAGACGACTCGCAAGACCAAAACAGATACCACAGAGCAAAAATAAGGCGGTTTAGATGGGCATTTTTGACAGACTTTTCGGAAAAAAATCACTGCAAAGTGTCCATTCAAACCAAGGGTGGACTTCTTTATTTGTGCACGAGCCTTATTCTGGCGCTTGGCAGAAAAACGATGAACTAACACGTGAAGATTTAGCGGCACACCACGCTGTCTTTAGCTGCGTTTCACTGATTTCTCAAGATATTGGCAAGATGCCTATTTTGTTGAAGAAGAAGAAAGATGGTGTTTGGATTGATCAGGAAATTCCAGATCAATTTAAGGTTCTAAAGAAGCCAAATCACTACCAAACATGGCAGCAATTTAGCGAACAATGGACTACATCATTATTACTTCGTGGCAACGCGTATGTGATAAAGATTCGGGATATTTTTTCAGGCAGTGTTGTCGGCTTGAAAGTATTAAACCCTGATCTAACAAAGCCATTGATCAGCGATGCTGGTGATGTCTTTTATCAGCTCAATGATGATCGACTCAATCAGACTTCGCATGAAGTGGCGCCAGCATCTGAAATCATTCATGACCGCATTAACTGCTTTTACCATCCACTTGTAGGCTTATCGCCAATTACAGCATGTGCGGTAGCAGCAGGACATGGCCTGGATATTCAGCACAGCCAGCGCAGACACTTTAAAAACAACAGTCGTCCAGGTGGAATCCTGACAGCTCCCGGACCTATCTCACCAGAAAAAGCCCAATCTGTTAAACAGCAATGGAATGAAAATTATGGTGGTGCCAATGCAGGATGTACTGCGGTAGTTGGCGATGGTATGAAGTTTGAAGCCATTACAGTTTCAGCTGCTGATTCTCAGTTGATCGAACAGATGCGAATGACAAATGAAGTGATTTGCGCTGTTTTTCACGTGCCTCAATTTAAGCTAGGTATTGGAACTATCCCAGCAGGTCAGAAAGTTTCAGACCTGAATGAAATTTACTATTCGGACTGCTTGCAAAGTCTGATCGAAGCACGTGAAAACCTGCTTGATGAAAGCCTTGGTCTTAAAGACGCGAATTTAGAAGCCTTTCTTGATTTGGATACGCTGATCCGCATGGATTCGGTATCTCAGATGCAGCGACTCAAAGAAGGCGTGGGTGCAGCAATCATGACACCGAATGAAGCGCGTCAAAAGCTTGGTTTAGGTCCATTAGAAGGTGGTGACACGGTTTACATGCAACAGCAGAACTTTTCTCTTGAGGCGCTGTCTAAGCGTGACCAGAAAGATGATCCTTTTGGTAAATCAGCACCAAATACGCCACAAAATACCGAAAATTCAGACCAAAAAGGCCAGTATCAAGGCGTTTTTAAGACTGAAAACCAGTATAAATCAGGCCAGTTTGTAACGCACAAAGGCTCATTATGGCACTGTGAAAAGGATCATTTAGGCGAATTTAGCCATGAAAACTTCAAATTAGCGCAGAAAAAATGGGGTGAAGAATGAGTATTGTGAGTCTTGAGACCCTAAAAGAGCATTTGCGCTATGACGATGATTCAAATGACATGATGCTTCAGGGTTATTTGGATGCAGCAGATTCGGTGGTGTTGAATTACATCACTGATGAGCTTGAACCTGATTATCCTAAAGCAATTCATCAGGCAATTTTATTGCTGTGTGGATATTGGGATCAGTACCGCAATGCTGAGCAGGAAATGCCGGTGAATGGCAACTTTCTACCGATGCCGGTGCAAAGCCTGCTTTATCCATATCGTAAGCCTACAGCGATTTGAGGTGATCTATGGCCCAACGTGCCGGCGAACTATGCCACCGTGTAACGATTCAGCATAAAACCACAACATATGATGAATACAACTATGAAACCGAAGCTTGGACTGAATACAAAAAGCTTTGGGGTAAATTAGAATTCCTTTCAGTAAAGGACGGTTTAACGGCTAAAGCTGCGGGATCGGAAACGACAGCTCGGCTAAAACTGCGTAAACGTAAAGATATTGATACTGGTATGCGTGTCTTATTTGATGGTCAGACATTCCAGATCGTTTCGCCACCTAAACCAGATAATGAAAATGGTCGAATTTATATGACGCTGGAGTTGTCGCTAGTGGAGTAAGCCATGTCAGTAGAATTCAATATTGAAGGCTTGGATGAAGTTCAAGAGAAACTTAAAAGACTGGCTAATCCTCGTTTAATGAAGAATGCTGCAAGGCGTTCCATGCGTAAAGCGATGGTGATTGTACGCGATGCAGCTCGGGCCAATGCAAAAGGTCTGGATGACCCGCAAACAAGCGAAAAGATTTGGAAAAATATTGCAATTGCCGCAGGGAAAACACGAAACCAGAATGAAGTGGTGATGCGTGTTGGTGTGCGTGGTGGTGCGTCATTCTCTAATCCAAACCCGCCTAATACGAGCGGTGGGGATACGCGGCACTGGCGCTGGTTGGAATTTGGCTCTGTGCACAATCCACCAACTCCATTTTTACGCCCAGCACTGCAAAACAATATCCAAGCCGTGACCAATAGCTTTGCTGAAAACTTCAATAAAGAAATCGACAAGGAACTCGCGAAATTATGAACATTTTACCCGTAGTTCCGACACTGAAAGCCAGTCCTGAAGTCACAGCATTGCTCGGTACCAGCCCTTTAAAAGTCTGGGAAGATAGTTCACCCAATAAAGCATATCCGTATGCAGTCTGGTCGGTGGTCACAGCAAACCCTGAAAATCATTTAGATTGTCCGGCCAACACTGATCATGTGTCATTCCAAATTGTGGTTTATGACACTTGTGCGCGTAGGGCTTCAAATATCCGTGCAGCAATACGAAAGGCTTTAGAGCCGCATTGCTATATCACAAGCATTCACCCAAATCACTTTGAACGCGATGGAGACACCAATATCTTCGGTCGTGGCTTTGATGCGAATTGGTTTTTAGATCGATAAATAATTTTTTCCACATAGCACCCAACCGGGTGCTTTTTTTATGCCTAAAATTGAGGAGTAGCTACTCATGGCACATGTTAAAGCGCAAGGTACACAAGTATTTGCGGTAGTTGATGGCGCAGTGGTTCGTTTCACTTGCCCTAAAGCATTTTCATTCGGGGAGGATTCATTCTCCAAGATTGACTCAACCTGTCTAGATTCGGACACCAAAGACTATGAGCGCGGTCTGCGTGATCCGGGCGAAGGCTCAATTCAAATTGACTTGGATGACGAAAACACAAGCCATTTAAAACTAATTGCGCTTGCTGATTCAGGTGATAAAGTTAAATGGTATGTGGGATCAAGTCACTCAAAAACTCCGCCAACCTACGAAGCGGTTGCAGGTATCGACCTACCTGAAGATCGTATCTGGTGGTCATTTGAAGGCTATATCAACCCAGCCGCACCAACAATCGAACAAGATGCTTTAGTTGGTTATACATTCACACTTGTTCGTACTTCAGCAGTCGTAACAACTCCACGAGTGGTGACCCCATAATGGCTAAATTAACATTAACAGCAACCAAGCAGGTGATTGGTGTAGGTAGTTTTGTTGAAAAAACAATTCAGTTCCGCGATAAAGATGGCGCTGAAGTCGGTGGTGAAATCCTTATTAAGATTGCATCGCATGATGAGATTGTTAATGCTTCGGATGTTTGGAAGCTTAAAAACAAGCAAGACCTTACACTGGATCAATTAAAAAAAGCTTTAGTATTTTTGGTTGTACACGAAGATGAAGATACAAAGTTTTTTCCAAAACTTTCAGAAACTGGCTCGGTTTCAACTGAAGTAATTGAGGCTATGTATACCGCTGCTGACGAGGTTTTAGATTTTGCGGGAAAGAATTGGATCTTAGCGAAGAAGAAGAAGGATGGTGTGAACTCGTCATCAATGGAATTGGAGGAAGAACAATTGCTGAAGCCAAACAAAGAATAACTCGCCAAGAGTATTTAATTTGGAGAGCCTTTCGTCAAAAGCGAGGCTCTCTTTTTATTGGTCGTCGCATTGAGCAAGCCATTGGAAATCTAATGGCTACATACTTGAGTTCAAAAGGCGCTAAGGATGTAAAAGCACAGTCATTTATGCCGCATGAGGATCAACCACAGGAATTGTCGCTTGAGGAATACATGATGCAGGCATATGGTGGCGAGTAAGAAATCAACTTAGGTTGGTTTCTTTTTGTACGATAAATTAGTATCTTGTGATTACTTATAAGAGGGTATTCACATGAAAAAATTAATTTTAGCTGGGCTTACTGGGGTTTTAGCGGGTTGCTCCTCCGCTCCGATTCAACTACCTAGCAATGTAAAGACAATGCCATCTGGAATGGGGCAGTCAACATATATTGATAAGATAGATCACTCATTTACACCTTCCAAAAATGTAACTTTCAGTAATTTAAAGATTTGTGCAGCATCAGCGTTCGTGAATGATGCGGTTACACTTAAAGACAATGCTGGGAGTTTTGTTGGTGCATATACAGGAAGATATTATCAACAAAATAACAAGCAACAGGTTAGTGGTGGGGATGTCTTTAAACTTATTGATGAGCAAGATAATACCCTTATTGCTACTGGCAATAAAAAAACAAAAGCTCAGCAGGGCGGGCTTGTTACTGATTTCATTAAATATGATGCTAAAATCTCACTAAGTAACAATCGTGTGCAGCTGCAATTTCAAAATATTCAAGCTGCCCAACAAAGTACAGGATCTTCATCTAATGATGGATTTAGGCCAATTGGTACATGGGCTGGTGCTAGAGCTCCCGCAGCGATAGAAACAATTAATAATCTAGCGGTTGATTTTAAAAATTGTGTGGATTAATGATCAATAAAGCAATCAGCTTAGGCCTCGCATTAGCGGGGTTTTTTATTACCTGAGGAAAAGTTATGGCAGCAGCATCATTGGGCAGACTAACCCTAGATTTGGTCACAAAAATTGGCAATTTTACAGGCCCAATGACACAGGCTGAACGCCAAGCCAAAAGCTCAAGTAAAAATATTGCAAATAGCTTTAGTGTTGCGAGTATCGCAGCGACCGCATTTGGTGCTGCGGTTGCGGGGGTTTCGATTGGTGGCATGGCTGCCTTTGCAGATCAGACCATTCAAACTGGAAGCGAAATTAAGAAGTTCGCCCAACTTGCTAATACTTCAGTTCGAGACTTTCAGTTTTACGCAAAAGGGGCTGAGATAGCTGGCATATCAATGGAGTCTTTCGCAGACAAAATGAAAGATATGCAGGATCGTATTGGTGACTTTCAGCAAACTGGCGGCGGTCCTTTAGCGGATTTTTTTGAAAATATTGCTCCTCTTGTTGGTGTAACCATTCAACAATTCCAAAAACTGTCAGGGCCAGAAGCACTTCAGCTTTACTACGATTCTTTACAGAAAGTGGGCGCCTCTCAAAATGACCTTAAGTTCTATATGGAGGCCATTATTTCGGACTCTTCGTTACTTATTCCGTTGTTGGAAAATGGGGGTGAGGGTTTTAAGAAATGGGGGGATGCGGCAGAGCGTGCTAATGCAATCATGTCTGATGAAATGATTGAAACCCTAGCGCTAGCAAAAGAAAACGTACAGCTGTTAAATCTGCAATGGGATGGATTAAAAGCAACACTCGTAAACAATGTTGTTCCAGTAGTTCAAGTAGTAGCCGACAATATGGACAATGTTAAAGCTGTTACTTTTGCACTAACAGCAGCAATGGCAGTTAAATTGGTTCCGACTGTTATTGCAACAAGCATTCAACTAGCCCAATTGGCAGCATTCTCTGTTCGTGCTGGCGCTGGGTTAATAGGTCTGGGGAGCTCAGGTTCTATAGCTACTGGTTCTATGGTTGCTTTACGTGGTGCGATGGCATTCCTTGGTGGTCCTGCTGGATTGGCAATGCTTGCAGTGCAAGGTATTGCAGCAGGTGCAGCGTTCGCCTACATGAAAAGCTCAAGTGATGACGTTAAACCAGCATTGGATAAGCAAGGCAAATCGGTGGCTGATCTTGTCACTGAATACAATAATTTAAGTGATGCTCAGCAGCGTGCATTTAAATATCAGGAAACGGTTGAGCTAAAAGGCTTAACTGAATCATATAATAAGGCGCAGCAGCAAGTACGTGCCTATGCAAGCTCAATTGCGGAAGTGGTGGCAAAAGACGAAACCACTAAAAACACTATTCGTGGCTGGATTAGAGAATTTGATAATCAAAAAATCAGCGCAGAAACACTTGCAAACCGTATTAATTCGCTCACAACAGTAGGCGAAGAAAACAAACAACACATGGATAAGCACGCTGTTGCCGCAACAGGTGCAAAAAACTCAATGGCTGCACAGCAAAAAGTTGTTGAATCACTTTCTAGTCAGACAGTAAGTTTAACAAAGAAAAGCGATGCATTAACTGTGAGCACAAATAACCAAGCACAAGCTTGGATAACTCTTACTCAAAAACAGCGTGCAGCACTAACAGGCATCCAAGAACAAAATGCACGGGCGCAATACATCGCAAATAACATGGCACTCGGGTGGTCTCGTGATAAAGCTGAGTATGTTGCTGATTATCGAGATGAGGCGGGGCTTGATTATGCAAAACGCCTGACCAAGTATGAGTTAATTCAGCTTGAAAACGGTTTTAAGATTCAACAACAAAATAAAGCAAGAGAGGAATCTGAAAAGAAAATTGAGGAGGCAAAGCGCAAGCAGATTGAATTAAGCCAGAAGCAGTATTCATATAGCAACGCAGAGCTAAAAATGCTTCAAAAAGTTGCAGAAATTAATTCAAAGTATGGATTAAATGAGATTGGCTCAAAGTACGGTATTCCTGAAAATATGCTTGCTGCTGTAATGGCTCAAGAATCCAAAGGGAATGTAAATGCAAAAAGTCAGACTGGTGCGATTGGACCATTTCAAACAACGGGTATTTATCGAAAGCAATATGGTCTCTCTGTAGCTGATTCATATGATGTCAAAAAGTCGGCAGAAGTGGCGGCTAAGGACCTAGCCGAGTCATTCAAGATTTTTGGGAACTGGAGTGATGCTGTAACCGCATATAACGCTGGGGTTAAAGGAACTAAAGATCTAAAGTCAAAAGGATTTACTGGGTCAGCTGCTAAAACCAAAGAGGCATCCGCCTACTCTGGTTTGGTTGACAAGTGGCTTGTTGGGCTGGGTGGAACATCAAATAAATCTGCTGGTTTTGTAGCAAATGATGCCTCTGAAAACTTAAAAGATTGGACTGAATATTGGGGCGAGCTAGAGGAGGTTCGCAAACAAGCTTTAGAAAATCAACAGACTGTTCAGCAAACCTATTTTACCGAAGATCAGCAGTTAGCCTTAGATCATAAGGAAAAAATCAAAGCTATTGAACTTGCATTTGCAGGCGATGATTCTGCAATCAAGAAATACACTGAAATGCAGAGTGCTGCATATCAGAAAGACGTTGCCGAATATCAGGAAGCTCAGAAACAAAAAGAGCTGAGTGATAAAAAGCAACTGCTTGAGGCTAGTCGCAACTGGATGACCGCAGGCGACTATGCTCGTGAATATTATGCATTGGTACGTGAAGAAATTCTTAATACTGCAGAATACTCACCAGAGATGAAAAATGCGCTGATAAAGCAGGCGAATATTCAGCAGGGAGTGGAAGAAAACTCAGAGCGTGAGCAGGTTTGGGGTGATTATCAAAACCGCTTTGGTGTAGAAGAGTCACCTTACCAACAGGATATCGATCTTCTAGATAAGGCTTTAAAGCATAAACTCTTTTTGGAGGAAGATTATCAACAGCAGCGTTTGGCTATGCAAATGTCATACGGTGCTCAGTATGGTTCTGATTTCGCTGGAATGATGATGGGCTTAGTTGACCAATCAAGTTCAGCTTATGCAATTCTTTATAGTGTGCAAAAAGGGTTCAACTTAGCTTCAGCAATCATGAATGGATATACGGCTATTTCGGCAGCGTGGGCATCAGCGCCGTTCCCGTATAATTTACCCGCTGTGGCAATGGCAACCATGGAAACAGGTGTGCTTCAAGCCGCAATTTCCGCTGTAAGTCCAGTTGGTATGGCCCATGATGGTATAGATAATATTCCAAAAGAGGGCACTTGGCTTTTAGATGGTGGTGAGCGTGTTTTAAATCCAAATCAAAACAAAGACCTCACCAACTATTTGAGCCAAGCTCAGTCGAATAGCAGTCAGTCTCAACCCATTGAAAACAATATGCGAGTGATATTTGTTAGGGATGAGAATGAGGCTAAAGAGATGTTGTATGGGCCCGATGGTGAGAAAGCATTCCTCTATCACATGAAACGAAACCGTAGCAAAGTTTAACAACCCACTTCGGTGGGTTTTCTTATATCAATTTTAGGAATTTAAAAATGAAAATATTGATTGCTTTAGGTGTAGGCATT
>JAVXBC010000030.1:0-25038 GCA_036660195.1 Acinetobacter sp. | reverse complement strand
CAAGTGCACGTAAGGTTTCGATATCCAAGTCGTTCGATGGCTCATCCAGTAAGATCACGTTTGCGCCCATTTGCAGGATTTTCGCAAGTTGTAAACGGTTACGCTCACCACCTGACAACTCACCTACACGCTTCTGCTGGTCTTGACCTTTAAAGTTAAAGCGACCGATATAAGCACGTGATGCAATTTCATAATCGCCAATTCTTAAGATATCCAAACCGCCAGAAACTTCTTCCCAAACCGTTTTGTTGTTATCTAAAGTGTCACGAATCTGACCCACATACGCCACTTTAACCGACTCACCCAAAGTCACCGTACCTGTGTCTGGCTGTTGTTCACCAGTCATCATACGGAACAGTGTGGTTTTACCCGCACCGTTTGGACCCACGATACCCACAATTGCTGTAGGCGGTACAGTAAAGCTGAGGTTTTCGTACAGTACGCGACCATCAAATGATTTGCTAATGCCTTCCACTTCGACCACTTTATTCCCTAGACGTGGGCCAGGTGGAATATAGATTTCAGAAGTTTCGTTACGCTGTTGGAATTCGCGTGAGTTAAGCTCTTCAAAACGCTCCATACGCGCTTTGTTTTTCTTTTGCTGACCTTTCGCATTTGAACGAACCCATTCAAGTTCTTTCTTCAATGCTTTAGCAAAAGATTCTTCTTGCTTGTTCTCTTGCTCTAGACGCGCATTCTTCTGCTCTAACCAAGAAGAATAGTTGCCTTGATATGGAATACCCATACCGCGGTCAAGCTCAAGAATCCATTCCGCCACGTTATCCAAGAAATAACGGTCGTGCGTAATCGCCACAATCGTGCCGGCAAAGTCTTTCAAGAAACGCTCTAACCAAGACACAGATTCTGCATCCAAGTGGTTCGTCGGTTCGTCTAGAAGCAACATATCTGGCTTAGATAAAAGCAAACGACACAATGCAACACGACGACGCTCACCACCTGAAAGTAGTGTGACATCCGCATCCCAAGCAGGTAGGTTCAAGGCAGCTGCGGCTTGATCCATTTGGTTGCTAAGGTTATGCGCATCCCATGAATGGATAATCGCTTCAAGTTTTTCTTGCTCTTTTGCCAATGCATCAAAGTCTGCATCTTCTGCTGCATATTCAGCAAATACTTCGTCCAAACGTGCCAAAGCATCCAATGGTTCACGTAAACCATCTTCTACGTTTCCACGGACATCTTTATTTGGATCAAGTGGCGGCTCTTGTTCTAGGTAACCAATTTTGATACCCGGTTGCGCACGCGCTTCACCAGAGAAATCTTTGTCTACGCCCGCCATAATACGAAGCAAGGTCGATTTACCTGCACCGTTTAAACCAAGTACACCAATTTTTGCACCTGGGAAAAATGATAAAGAGATGTCTTTTAAGATTTCGCGTTTCGGCGGAACCATTTTCGACACTCGATTCATCGTATAAATATATTGGGCCACGCAGGACTCCTCAATTGAAAAAGCAATAAATCGCAATCAAGCGAAAAAAATATCGAACGTATTATACGCTGAAATTCGAATTGACTTGTAGTGATGATGAGATTTGTTTGTGATGCATTTCTTGCCATCTTTAATAAGTAAAAAATACAGAGAAAAAAAATGAATTAAATCCAATATCTTGTATTCAAAATGACCAAATGAAAGTTAAAAATGCTAAATAACGCAGCATCAATTTGTTACTAATTTAGAGTTTATACTCTAATTAATTTTTTATATTTCAATTATTTAGACTAGACAATTCAAAAATACTGGTTAATAATAGTACAAAATAAAGTGAAATGCTGAATCAGGAAATTCGCATTTCAAAAACAAGTAACTTTGGATGATTAATGTAGGACACTTACATGAACGGTAAACTTAAAAAACTTTTTCAACAAAAAGTTGACGGTAAAACAATCATTGTCACTGGTGCATCGAGTGGTATTGGTTTAACAGTTTCAAAATATTTGGCGGCGGCGGGCGCTCATGTCTTACTTTTGGCGCGTACTAAAGAAAAATTAGACGAAGTGAAAGCAGAGATCGAGGCGGAAGGCGGAAAAGCCACCGTGTTTCCATGTGATTTAAACGATATGGAATCGATTGATGCTGTATCGAAAGAAATTTTAGCCTCGGTTGATCACATTGATATTTTGGTGAATAACGCAGGGCGCTCAATTCGTCGTGCTGTGCATGAATCGGTCGATCGTTTTCATGATTTTGAGCGTACTATGCAGCTCAATTATTTTGGCGCAGTTCGTTTGGTGCTAAATGTGTTACCACACATGATGCAACGTAAAGATGGTCAAATTATTAACATTAGTTCGATTGGTGTACTTGCAAATGCAACCCGTTTTTCTGCTTATGTGGCATCGAAAGCAGCACTGGATGCCTTTAGCCGTTGCCTATCTGCAGAAGTTCATTCACATAAAATTGCAATCACCTCGATTTATATGCCTTTGGTTCGTACGCCGATGATCGCACCGACCAAAATGTACAATTACGTTCCAACACTTTCGCCTGAACAAGCGGCTGATTTAATTGCCTATGCGATCGTGAAACGTCCGAAGAAAATCGCCACCAATCTCGGTCGCTTGGCATCGATCACCTATGCGATTGCACCAGACGTAAACAACATTTTAATGTCGATTGGATTTAATTTATTCCCGAGTTCGACTGCTTCTGTCGGCGAACAAGAAAAGCTCAATATCATGCAACGTGCTTATGCGCGTTTGTTCCCAGGTGAGCACTGGTAAACACATATCACATTCAAAAGTAAGTCTTTAAAAAACCACCTTTGTCTGTGCAATGGTGGTTTTTTAATTTGATTAATCGAGATAAGGATTCAGTTTGATCATTTGTTTCAAACCACTCTGTACCACCATGGCAGTACGTGACTTGGGACGTTGGGTGGCTTCTTGCTGGATAAATTCCAGCATCTCTTGATTAAAGTTTAAACGTGGATAGCGTTGCTGGAGCTGTTGTCTAAAAACCTGAGAAAATTCAAAACCACGACTGCCAATCACATCGCAACTGGCGGCTTGTTGCAGTAAGTGTGCCTCAGTACCCTCTGTCGGTGCTACATACGGATTCATATGCATCGCAATCGCATCAAACAATTGATCGGCGCGTGGTGGCTGCCAAGCACGTTCAATCGCCCAATCCCGCGCTGCATAAGCCCCCTGTCCTGCAAAGCAGCGACAATTGGGCTGATGTTCTGCATAGGGTTCTGTCATTCCGAGATCATGCAATAAACAAGAGACTGCTAAGAGTTCAGCATCGGGTTTTAAGCTTTGAATTTTGGCAAAACCAGCGGCGAAATACCATGTGCGCAGACAATGGTTTTGTAAGGCAACCGAACTACAGGATTGCATTTTTTCCAATGCCTGCTGTACATCTGAACTGTCAGGAAGCTGTAAATCAGTAAGATTCAAATCAAGCTTCGACGTGCTCTTCCGATGCGCCAATGCATACATTTTTAAGCTTTGTTTTAGCACTGGAAATAGACTATGTCGCAGCAATGCCACACGATCTTGAAGTGATAAATCACCTAATTTTTGCTGCATCCACGCTTGACGACCAATCTGCATGATTCTCTCCAATAAATTAGAGCAATTACTCTAATTTATTAGCTTAAAAACTGGAGAACGTCAATCTTTTTTAGCAGCCTAGAAGTTTTGATATTGCTCACATATACTTAAAAATTGATAGATTAAAGAACGAGGATTTTATGAAGTACTTCAATTTTTTGTTACTCGGAATCAGTATGCTGTATAGTTCCATTGCTTTAGCCGAAATGCAGGATAGGTTTCTAACTATTGAAACACATGACAATTTTGTTTCGACGGGAACATATAACTCTTTCAAACCCACAATTCCTTATAAGCAAAAAGTACGCTTAATTTCTGAAATTTTCGCATTCCCCAAAGAATGGAATCCTGTTGCTGAATCGGAACTAAATAGACAGTTTTTAAAATATGTAATGAATAATTACTTAAAAGAATTCAATAAATTGCGACTACATCAACAAGGTGGCATAACAGTTGGTAGAAATGTGATTTACAGCCAGATTAACATTGATGATTACAATAGAATGTCAATAAATCCACCTGAAGTAAAATACCCTATAGACATAGTTTTAATTAAAGGATTTAAATATGTCGAACCAAACAAGTTGGACACTATAGATATTCGTACTGATCCAATTTTTATGAAAGCAAACGAAATCATTTTAAATAAAAGCCCGAATTAACGGGCTATATTTTTACGTTATCCAAAATAATTATACCAAACCAGTCAAATAGACAGGTTTGGTATCAGATTGCCACAATAAGTATATTTTTGTCTCTATAATCTATGAAGATTCTTTAGGTTAACAATTATAATTTCCCAATTGATAAGTAACGATGGAAGAACCCCACTGCCCTCCCTAAATGAAAGGTTTTGATGATTTTCTAAAGTTTGGTTCAGGCTGATTTATTTAGAGCCTTTTACACCCGCCTGCAATAACAAAGCACCTAAGCCGCCAATTTTTTGCTCTTGCGGTTTCTCAGATTTTGGCTTGTTTTGTTGCGGACGTTTCACCTCACCCTCTTTACGTGGTGGACGTTGCCCTTGCGAAGGTTTTCGCTCAGTACGTTCCACACGTTCTTGCGCTGGGCGCTGTGGTGGACGAGCTGCTTTGGCAGGTGCAGCACCTTCAGCGCGCATACTCAAGTTCACCCTTTTGCGTTCTGCATCTACTTGCAATACTCGAACTTGCACGATTTGACCCGGTTTAACCACTTTATGCGGATCTGCAACAAACTCATTTGCCAATTCAGAGATATGCACTAAGCCATCTTGATGAACGCCAACATCGACGAAAGCCCCAAAATTAGTCACATTGGTGACCACACCCTCAAGCTGCATACCTTCAGTCAACTGTGCCACTTCAGTAATATCTTCACGGAATTTAGCCGTACGGAACTCAGGACGTGGATCACGTGCAGGTTTTTCCAATTCAGCTAAAATATCCTGAATGGTTGGCAAACCAAATTTGTCATCAACGAATTCATCCGCTTTCACTTGGCGAATAATTTCAGAGTTACCAATAATGTCTTTTACCGTTGTCGCTTTCGCCGCAACAATTTTTTCAACCACGCCATAACTTTCAGGGTGTACGGCAGATGCGTCTAAGGGCTCTGAACCATTTTGCACACGTAAGAAGCCCGCTGATTGTTCAAAGGTACGCTCACCTAAACGTGGCACTTTTTTCAAAGCTTGGCGACTATCAAAACGACCATGTTCTTTACGGTATTCAAAAATTTGCTGCGCAATGGATTTATTCAAACCTGCGATATACGCCAAAATTGCAGGCGACGCAGTGTTGACATCAACCCCAACCGAGTTCACACAGTCCTCTACTACTGCTTCCAATGTTTTTGCTAAACCAGTTTGATTCACATCATGTTGATATTGACCCACACCAATCGATTTTGGATCAATTTTAACCAATTCAGCCAATGGGTCTTGTAAACGGCGTGCAATCGACACTGCACCACGAATCGACACATCCAGCTCAGGCAATTCTTGAGAAGCCAATTCACTGGCTGAATAAACCGATGCGCCTGCTTCACTCACGGTAATTCGAGTTAATGGCAAATCGCTGTTCGCAGCCATCATTTCTGCAACCACCGCTTCAGTTTCACGGCTCGCAGTCCCGTTACCTATCGCAATAAGTTCCACGTGGAACTCTCGGCATAAACGAGCAAGTTCAGCAATTGAACCTGCTTTATCTTCTTTTGGTGCAAATGGATAAATGGTGCTATGCGCCAATACATCGCCCGCATCGCTCACTACCGCTAGTTTCACACCTGTACGAATACCGGGGTCTACACCTAAAGTAGTACGACCGCCCGCAGGTGCAGAAAGGAGTAAATGACGTAGATTTTCAGCAAAAACATTCATGGCTTCAGCTTCAGCCGCCAAACGCTTATCGGTAAGTAGAGAATGTTCGATTTGCGGACGAATTTTACCGAGCCAAAATAGTTTTGCTGTTTGCTTCAAATAATCCTGACGGCTTTGTGGCTGAATTTGTTCAAGATTATATTCAGTTTCAATACGTGCCAAAGGTGCATCATCTTCACCATCGACTTTTAAGCCCAATACGTTTTCTTGACGACCACGCAGCATTGCCAATAAACGGTGGGATGGCACTTTATTTAGGTTTTCAGAAAATTCGAAATAATCACGGAATTTTTTGCCCACTTCCTTCTTATCTTCCGAAGCGACAGCACTTTTTAATGTCGCAGTTTTTGCGAAAATTTGTTTCAATTCAGTCGTTAATGCAATGTTTTGTGCCCAATCATCAATCAAAATGTGTTGAATGGCATCAAGCTGACTTTCCACATCTGGGTAATCGTCATGACTAAATCCCGCCAAAGCTTCGGCTGGATCAATTTGATCGGCAATGATTTTTTCAGCAATCACGCCAAGACCCGCTTCTCTCGCTTTAAACGATTTACTGGTACGTTTTGGACGATACGGCGCGTAAATTTCTTCTAAGGCATTCTTGGTTTCAGCAGCGTTCACACGCGCCAATAAGTCATCGCTTAATTTCTCTTGTTCTTTTAAAGATTCAATGACTTTGTCACGACGCTCATATAAATCACGTAAATAGGTTAAGCGTGTGTCGAGTTGACGTAATTGCGTATCGTCTAAGCCTTGCGTCACTTCTTTACGGTAACGTGCGATAAAAGGAACACTCGCGCCTTCATCAATTAAACGAATAGCAGCTTCTACTTGGTTTGGACGTACGGCAATTTCATTTGCCAACTGCTGAACTAAGTCAGTCATCGTGATTGATTCCACAAGGGTTAAGTCTAAAAGCACTGATTATAAAGTCCAAGACTATAAAATCCACGATTATTTTTTGATTATTGTGGTTATTCAACATGCCAAAAAAGGAAAGTTGGCTTAATACACTCAAATTTCTCAAAAAATATTAAAAAAATAACTGTATTGTCATCATTTTGCCTGTATATATTTAGTATCTATCTCTTGATTTTATTGGCAATATTTGTTGCTTTATAACATAGCCAAAGTTGTGCAATGAATCGTATACTTCTAGGTCTGTTAACATTGAATAGATACTTGCCAAAGCGCAGTAAAGCCTAGAGCACTGCATAAAGACGATGACAATAAACGATAAAAGGAGCACATCATGAGTTTAGTTGTACCTGCCGAATCGACAGAAACCGTACACCATGAAAAAGATCGTGTCGAACGCATATTAGTGGTCGATGATGATGTGCGCTTGCGTACGCTGTTACAACGTTTCCTCGAAGATAAAGGCTTTGTGGTAAAAACTGCACATGATGCCACCCAAATGGATCGTTTATTACAACGTGAATTGTTCTCTTTGATCGTACTGGATTTCATGCTGCCTGTTGAAGATGGTTTAAGCATTTGTCGTCGTTTACGCCAATCCAATATTGATACGCCCATTATTATGCTGACCGCACGTGGTAGCGACTCTGACCGTATTGCAGGTTTGGAAGCAGGTGCTGACGACTATTTGCCAAAACCATTTAATCCAAATGAATTATTGGCGCGTATTCGTGCTGTATTGCGTCGTCAGGTACGTGAAGTTCCGGGCGCACCAAGTCAACAAGTTGAAGTGGTCAGCTTTGGGCCTTGGGCTTTAGACCTTTCGACCCGTACTTTGACCCGTGAAGGGCAAGTCGTCACCTTAACTACAGGCGAATTTGCCGTATTAAAAGCGTTAGTACAGCATCCACGTGAGCCTTTAACCCGCGACAAGCTGATGAATTTGGCGCGTGGTCGTGAATGGGGCGCAATGGAACGTTCGATTGATGTGCAAGTGTCTCGTTTACGCCGTTTAATTGAAGATAACCCTGCGCGTGCTCGCTATATTCAAACCGTTTGGGGCGTGGGCTATGTATTTGTTCCAGATGGTGCGGAATAAATTGAGACACATCAACTTTGAAACTTGACCCCATTGATCCACAAGCGTTTACCGATTTTGAGGCTTATTCTGAGAAGCCTAGAACAAAATGGGAGCGTTTTTTAGATAAAATCAAACCGCGTTCCGCTGCAATGCGCACCACGGTATTGGTCTTATTTACGGTTTTCTTTAGTCTGTTTATGTCTTTGTGGTTTTTTTGGCGCACCTTATATTTGCCTGAATTACAACAACATGCACGCTATCTCGCAGTAGAACTCGAACTGGTCAATAATCCTGATATTCGTATTATTCATCGGGACACTGAAGTCGATATTGATGCGTGGTTAAAAAACCGTATCGGGATTGAATATATTACCGATCCTAAAGAATTTCCAAAAATCGAAGACAAGTTTATTGCTGAACTGTTCACCGATGAAATTGAAAAAAAACTTGCCAAAGAACTCGGTGTAGACAAAGTCACGGTCTATTTCAAATTTAAACCAGTTCCACGATTTTGGATTCAAACCCCAGAAATGAATGGTAATTGGGTGCGTGAACCTTTAAAAACCTATGCAAATTATAGTGTTGAACTGATTGCGACGTGGTTGTTTGGCGTACCGATTTTATCTTCAATCATCATTTTGATTTTAGTCCGACAAATGAATCGTCCTTTGCGTCGTTTGCAAAATGCAGCCACTCAATACAGTAAAATTGGCAAAGCCCCTTATTTGGACACCAATCACGGCCCATTTGAAATTCGTAAGGTCAACCAAGCCTTTAATCACATGGTCTATACGCTTGAACAAATTGAACGTGATCGACAAATCATGTTAGCGGGCATTTCCCACGATTTACGCACACCACTGACTCGAATTCGTTTAACCGCGGAAATGTTGCCTGATGAGTTTTTCCGTGAAGGATTGATTTACGATGTCGATGATATGGATGCGATTCTGAATCAGTTTATTTCGTATATGCGCGATGGTTCAGATGAAGATTTGACGGATACCAATCTCAACACTTTGCTCCAAGAATTGATAGTCCAATTCCAACCTTTAGATATTCGTTTTCATCCACAACCACTACCGATTATTCCAGCACGCAGCTTGTCTTTAAAGCGTTTAATTGCCAATTTAATCAATAATGCCAAACGCTATGGTGCAGAACCAATTGAGCTATCTGCCCATCAAGTTGAAGATCAAATTTTAATTAGCGTTGCCGATCACGGTGAAGGTATTCCTGCTGATCAAGTCGACGAACTAATGCAACCTTTTGTTCGTGGTGATTCGGCACGTACCGTTCAAGGAAGTGGTTTAGGGCTGGCGATCGTCAAGCGTATTGTTGATATTCATCAAGGGCAAATGGTTATTCGCAATCGGGAGCAAGGTGGCCTAGAAGTATTGATTTCCTTACCTATCAGCATAGCCAAAACAGAAGAAACTACATATCCTGCAAGTAATACCATTGAAAAAATCAAACAAACTTTGACTGGGCATTTTTAGAATGCCGCACTGATTCGTGTCTCTACTTTTATTTTTCGACATTCAGAATCACCGATTGGGAGCTTTTTAAATCTAAAATCACGGAAATGAACCACTCTATTTTGCATATCAAAAGGTTCAGACGTGGTAATTATTAAACATTGAAAAGGTAAGATGCTTTTTAGAATGTCTTTCTCTTTTTCAGTCATTTTTTCTGCTGAAAGATAAACATGACCTGTCGTAGTCGGTAAATGTATTTCTGCCCCTTGCAGTTCGGCTGAACTCGTCAGCTTCACGGTATGGTGATTCACCACTTTACAAGCGGTTAAAGCAAAAATAATCACCACCAAAATGATACTTTTCGTTATTTTCATACAACTTCACCAAACATTAAGCTTATGTAAATTAACACTAAATTCGATTTGAATTAAGCACCTGAACTCTTAACTAAATCAATAAAATACTGAACGGTATATCGAATGTGACTATTGATAAAGCGGATTGTGTTTAAAAATAGAGCGTTCTATGTTGTCACACTTTTTGAATATGCCATACGAAATAGCATCAGGGAAAAATCTCTAGGCATAAAAAATCCCCCAAACATTTGTTTGAGGGATCTTGAATATGGTGGGGGACCCTCAACCGCATTACAGCCTGTATGCCTTATACTCCAATGCATTCAGTTTTCACAATTTGGTTTATACCAACAAAAATACCAACAATACGCAAAAGTACCCTATTTTTTTGTTATGTCGATGCCCTAACCATATTCGCCGTGTCATGTCGATAAAATGGGGAAGTATAAACATGATGCTATGACATTACTTACTATCTTGGGTAACTATCACGATGTCCATGATGATTGATCACTCCTGTAGCTCGCCAATCCTCGCACGCTCGCGCCTTTATCTTGATATTGCATTTACTGTTGTCATGGTTTGTTGTGTTTTTTCGCCGTGTATTACTCCAATGGTGCGCAGTGCGCAAACTGGTGCGCACCGAAATGACTGTTTTTTAGGTGCGCACCAAACTATTTTTGACGGTTACGGTTACATAAGCTACGCATGAGGTTAAGGCTTAAACTGGTATCCAGTACGGTATCCATGAAAAGGCTTGTATTTTCAGGTGAACATGCAAGTGAACACAGAAAAGCGTCTATTAAATGGTTACCAAAATTTGGTTACCAATGAAGTTACCAAAGAAATGCCTTGTTTTAAAACTAAGAGGTACTACTTCGCACTGAACTTCGCATAGAAAAGGGCGTTTTAAAAAGTACGCACATAACTGGTACGCAGTGAAGTACGCACAGAAAAGCTAGTTTTTAGAACTACGCACCAGTGAACTACGCACTCAACTACGCACAGAAATGGTTGTTTTTAACACCATTGGCAATACGGTCGGCAATGGCGTTGTAGTCGGCATTACGGCTATACAAGGGCTGGTTGTTCTGTTCAAAGAAATTGACAACATTATTAGGTGAAAGTAGACTTTGACTAGAGGTTCTAGTACCTGCTACTCCCACATGGGCAGTTTCTAACTGTCCTAAGAGGTGGGGAAGCGTAGGATATTTAGAACCTTTGCTAGAAGCCGAGCCTTTGTGAACCACACCCGACGAAACATTATTTTGTTTCTGAAGTTGGGACTGTCGTACAAGGTCTTGGCTTTTTTCTTTATTCCAATATAGCGAATCATTATTCAAAGAATACTGTCATTGTACTTTAGTTAAATACTGTTCTGTCTTATCAACATTCCTCTATAACTGCATTGGTCGCCTGTTCAGATTGCTCACCCTTGATAGGTATTATTTCGTCTGATTCTGCTTCATCTGTAGGTACACTGGTTCTGCCAATTCGTGCATTTCCGTCATTGTTTTGGCTTCTCGTAACTTCTGTGGAAATTCCTTGAACTGTTGTTGTTGTTCCTGTGTCAGTTCTTGATAAAACTCCATTGCTTGTTTTTTCCCCATCTCCAATATTGCTGCCTTGCTTGCGTTGGTCATTCTGTTGAACCTACTATGTTGAGATTTCAGTAAATATGGAATCAATCTAATTTAAATCGTGAGACGTGTACGATCAAGTAGTAACTAGGAGTGTGTGTCATTTTGCGGTGTTACACGTGTTACAGGTGCTACAACACTGATTTATATAGAGTTTTAGGCGTACACTTTTTAAAATATAGAGGTGTTACAAGTGTAATTAGTGTTACAAACTCAAGTACCTGTAACACCTTGTACACCTGTAACACCTATAAATCATCATGATTAAAATTAAACATTGTTTCGTTGAATTGATACACTCGAACCGCTTTAGGGTTATCGGGTAATCTAGTTAATTTTGTCGACTTGCCTTGTGAGTCACAATCAAGCTATTCATTTGCTTTTGCTCAATGCCTAAAAAACTGTCTGC
Organism: Acinetobacter sp.; assembly: GCA_036660195.1. GTDB lineage: Bacteria > Pseudomonadota > Gammaproteobacteria > Pseudomonadales > Moraxellaceae > Acinetobacter. The sequence continues at coordinate 13,218 of JAVXBC010000030.1, read as the reverse complement.
CTGTTTCTAACCAACAACTAAAACTAACATTGCCGTAATCAATGCTTGTTTGCGCTGCTTCGTTACTGCCCATGATGTATTGATTATCGCCGTAGTAAATCAATGCGCCGTTTTGAATAAGTAGATTCTCAATAACCTGTACTTCGCTCGGATTCATCTTGATAACGTCCGCTATACACTGCCGCCATTCCTGCACACTAATATGAGCATCACACGGCGGTAAACCATTGTAGCGATAATGTTGCTGCTTTCGCTCCAGTAACCAGTAGTAGCCATCTAATGCACGTTTAAGGGTTACATCTAAAGAGGATTGTTCTAGGTACTTTAAAATGATTGGCTTATTGACTCTAAGCTGTTCAATGAGTTCAGGAGGGAGGTTGTCACTGCCTATGACTTTGATATGTTGCCCATCAATTCGGCGTAGTTTTGCGCCGTACCGATGTACCTGTTCAATGAGTTCAATAGGGTCAATCATAGCGTCATTTCTCCCTGTGAATTATCCGTCACATCCGCTTTTACATTCGTATTGGCTGGAGGGGTGTTTCTATCCGTCACAGTGTCACAAGCCTTGTCACGTATAGGTCTTGGGCTTTTTCTATTCGTCACACCTTTACTATGTGTGACGCTTTCAAAATCGCTGTATGCCTTGTCCTGCATAGGTTGTGACACTGTGACGCTTGAAACGTCTCCTTTAGGGAGGTAACGATTAAAAGCATCTTTAAATTGGTCTATCTTGTAGCCTCTCTTTTGATGAACTCCTACACGGACTCGGTCGGGTTTCACCCCAAAAGACTGTAAACGATTGGCAAGCTGTCGCTGCGTAATTGGTTTGCCGCCGTGATTCCATGTTGCCCATAAACCTAATTCATCCTCTATCAAGGCGGAAACTAAACCATCGCTAAACATCACATCGGTTTTGAGTTTGTCAAAAATGGTTTTGATATCTGCTAAGAGTTGCTCATTGATGCTAGGGGTGTTTGCATCCGTACCATTGATTGCTAAGGCTGCAAAATTGGCTTTTGCTAACCATTCTGCACCTGCAATCTGTGCAATGATAAAAAGGGCTTCCCAATTGTCATAGGCTCGGTCGTTTAAACAATCGGGGAGTTTTGGGCGTGCATTCTTGATCACTTCGATATTGTCATTCACCCATCGTAAGCATTTTGATTTGATGACGTACCAGTGTTTAGGGTCAGTATGTCTTAATCGCTGCTTATGCTCACTGGGGAGCTTTCTACGCAATTCTAAAATGATAGAACGGTCTTTAATAGTTTCGGGTAAATGTCCGATACCACTGATTGCCTTTGCACCCCATACGTTGAATCGTTTAGGTCTGTTGTCATCGCCTTCACAGCGAACAACAAAGGCATTTTTACGGCTATGCCCCGCATTAATCACGCCCCTAATATCTTCATTGTCTTTTAGAAAGGTGTCGGCTTCATCAATCAGCAAGGTTGGTTGCCATTCTTCAATAGCACGGTATAAAGCTGCCGCCGTGACATTTGAGGTCGGTAATGGTTTTTTGCATAAGTCGCCGATAAGGGTTAGTAATTGGGTTTTGCCGCAACGTTTTTCAGGGGCGGTAATACAGGCAATCGGGGCGATTTGCATGGCATCAATTGCCCATGTGAATACAATCCATAATGACGCTGCTATGGCTGTCTGTTGCTCACAAGCGATATGCCTGTTCACGATGCTGTATATATCATCTAGCAACTCCCCACCGTCTACAGGGCTGTGCCATGCCTCCACGTGCTCGAAAAAGTCATTTTCACCCTGTTGATCTAGTAATTCCTTGCGTTTTGCTTTGACCAACTTGTCTAACATGCTTGCACGGATGCCTAGTGTTTCGGCTGCACTCACTCGGGTTTGTTCGTATTCTATTTCGCTCAATACGGCTAGCCGTGCTATTTCAATGTCGGTTTGGTTATCGCTGCTGGTTTCCTGCGCTGTAATTGATTCGGCTGGTATCTCGCCAGCCTTTGCCTGTAATCGCTCCTTGATCTGCATATCCGTCAATTTAGACACATCAGCATCAAAATGTACTTTAAGGTCTGCATCGTGGTTCAGTTGTTTATTGGTGGCAATGATTCGGGGTTTTGAGTCGTCTAGGTACTCATTCACTGCACTAAAAGCCGTCAATACTTTGTCATGATAAACCGCCGTGTAATTGAGTTTATCCAGTCGTAGAAATAGATTAAAATTGTCGGTAGCAATGAAGCATGTGGTGTGTTTATTGTCTAAATGGATTGCAGATAGTCCAGTACCGACCTTAATCGGCTGGGTTTTCTTTTTGCTGTTTAATAATTGATAACCTGTTAAAACCTGTGATTCTAGGTCATGTAAAGGGATTGCTTTCCAGTCATCCAACGCTACGCCGTCAACACTGTTCACCATTTCGCATACTGTGCGTATGCCGCCTTTAACTTCATTTTGACGCAACACGTCAGCATCAAATTGTTCTAGGGTGTGAATATGCGTTATTGCATTGTCCTTGTGTCCGTTTTTATAGCTAAACAATGGTGGTTGCACGGCGCAATCTTCACCATTGGCGAACATGTCAGGCGTGGTATCCCATGAATTTTTTATATTCATGATTCACCCCCTAAGCGTTTAAACTCCTCAATGCTGCTACTCGATTCATCCCACACATCAACTTGATTCTGAATAACCATAAATCCACATCCGCATTCTGAATGTTGATGCTCTAAAGTTGCTCTATGCTCAAAGGCTTCTGCCAATGTGTTAAAACGTCCGTTTTCTGTGATTGGGTGGTAGCCAATAGGTGAGCTATTATCTTTGGTGACAACGGTATAGTAAGTATTCATTAATTCGCCTCCGACTGGTTACATTCAAGTTCGTAGGTTTTGGCTTGTTTGGCGTGGTAGTTAAAGCGAGTATCAGCAAGATATTCATACATATCTAAATGCGTGATTAATTCTGATAAATGATATTGAGTAAGAATTTCACCATCTTTAGCTAAGGCGTGAAGTCTTTTTATTTCTCTATTTACATGGGTAATTGCGGTATTCATCCACTGCATATCACTTTCAGCAAGTGAATAAGCATCTGCCAAGTCGCCAGCATCGTAAGTTTTAGAGGTGTTGTTTTGATTAGGCATGGGTATGCGCTCCTATCGAATGATTAGAAGCCTTGCCGATTACTGCTAAATAATGGTGGCAAAGCTGAAAGGGGTTAGCAGACTGGCTCGATAGGATACCAGCACGCGCGAACGCGTCCCCCTCCAGCTTCACCATAGATAGGCGAATGCCAAAAGGTACACACAAAAAAACCGCTTTAAGGCGCGGCATGTGCGCTATCGAATTGTAGCCTGCTAAAGCTAATCCACCATGAGGGTGAACGCTGCTAGCATAAGTCGGTTTACTGCATGATGCAACTGCTATTAAGCAGACAAAGGTAATCAAGCTAAGGTTTCGTAGGATTGTGAATAGCTTTATCGCTATAGATAAATTGCGTATTTGATTGCTCATGCCGACACTCCCTTTTGTTTTGCCGCTTCTAACAGTTTGAATACTTCTCGTTGTGGCATCGGCTCATATTCGCCGTGTATTCCTGCTAAGAGTTTTTGCAAGCTCTCATGGTGCATCGTTAGGTGCGTATGTGTTGGTTGTGTGCGTTCAATGTCGATAGCGGTGTATTGCTGTCCGCATGTCCTTACAAGCATCTATCCGGTGAATGACGTAATGCTCGTCATTGATTACTAAGTCCGTGTACTCGTCCTTGTCGGTATGTGGGCGTAGTTCTGCAACAACGTAGGCGTATTCTTGGTCATTAAAGTTCATGCTTATAGCCCTCACTGCACACGGTTGATATGGGTATTTGCATTGGTGAATACACCGTCATTCGATAGTCCGACCTTTTGACGGTTATCCATCATCTGCAATAAATGCTGTTCAGCTTCTTCAGCACTAATGCCGAAATGTTTCGCAATATCATCCAATTGGTACATGGGTTCGCCGTCATCGGTATATCCACTTGCACGAGGGAGTAAGCCCAATTCCTTAGCCTTTTGGTGCATTTCCTGTTTGATGTGTTCAGGGGTGTAATGCAGCGTTAAAATGAATGCTTGCTCTGTGATTGGATGGTCTTCGCCGTACTGTTTAACCATTGCCTTGTAGTGGTCAAAGGCTTTGAAAAACTCGGGGTTTACTTGATTGGTCATGGTGTAACCCCCTCAAAAGTGAGCTGTATATTTGCTTTACAGGTATTAATCCGCAAAGCATTTAAACGCTTTTCATGTTTACGGCGGTGCATACCGTGACTGTGAAATGTGCCTTTTTCTTTAGATACTTTTTCCTGCATACAGATACGGTTAAATTCATCAAAAGCGGTCTGCCGTGCGGTGTATGAGCCTGTTTTGCGGATAGTGGGTAATACTTCGGCAAATACCCAATTTTGGAAATTAAGGGCTTCGGGTTTAGTTGATCTGAATACAATTCGATATAGGTTTTCTTCACTGATAAAAGTGAGGTTTTGATTTCCGCTTGTGGTGGGGGTACACAAGCTATGTGTACCCCTAGGATTTAAGTTAAATCGGCTTGGATTGGCTCTTTGCATATCCAACGACTTACATACATCTGCCAAACAGAACAAAGGCTCATTGTTTTGATCAAGGGCAATTCGCACGCTATGACCTTTGAAATCGAGAATGGTAGGTTTCATGCTTCCACCTCTTTTAATTCGTATCGGGCATGTGTGCCTTTGTTGTTTAGGTTTGATTCGGCATGAGTCACGATGTCGTAACCTTGACGGCGCAATCGTTCGATAACTGGGGCAAGGCGATAACAATCAAAGTGGTAGATTGCTTCGGCTTGAGTGATGGTTTTCCCTTGTTTGAGGTGATTTAGCACGGCGGTTTGATGATTGCTCATGGTTACGCCTCCATGCCTTTAGACTTCATCCATGCTTGAACATCAGATAAACGCCATACAGTCACGTTGCCGCCAATGCGTATAGGCGCGGGAAATTCGCCACGCTTCACCCATTGCCATATTGTTTTATCAGATACGCCGATGATGCCCTTAGAAGCTGGGCGGGCGTTGATCTGTTTGGTTTGTCCTTTTGATTTACCGCTTTTATGTACTTGGATGCGTGCTTTGCGCTCGGGAGTATTAGCAAGGTCTTTAATGCGTAGGAAAGCGTCGGTTTGAATTGCTGTTGTCATGGATGCACCTATCTATTGAGTAACCCATTTGTCAGTTCTTGGCGTTGGGTGGTAGATGCATTTTTCTCTTTCTTATTATTTAGTTCATTTCAATTGAAATTTTGAATTTTTCAATTGAAATAGAATGCTATTCAACTATTTGTTTTAGATATGTATTTGCGTCTGAAAATTTCTTTTTTAAATTACTTTCTGATATTCCCATTACTCTAGGATGGTCATGAAGCATACGTTTAATAATGTTTTCTTGAAACCCAACCGTTGATTGCCTTTGCTCCTTTTTCATATTTTTAAAAGTGCTAAGCATAGCCCCGATAATGGCTAGATGACTAGTGGAGGCTAACGCCTTGTCGAGTGGCTGCTTTCGAGTTTTTGAATGAATGTGCAAATAACCTGAGTCACGCATGATTGGAGGGAAAAATAATTCTAAATTTCCGTTTATAATTTTTTCTAATTCTTTATGAGTAATTAAAACATCTTTTTTTGTAATTGATGGTCTGTAGTATGACTCTCCTGTTACTTCATCAACATAACTAGGGGTTTTGCTTCGGGCTGGGATTAAATAATGATTGACTGCTTCTTTAGTAAAAAGATCGATGTCATGAATGCTTGTCGATTCTAAAGCATTCCATAACTCTAAATATTCGTCATCATCGCCAGAGATGTTTTCACGCCTCCTTTTATTGGCTCCAATGAAAGGGTCAAAACTCTCAAGATTAGACTCCCTAATGCTTAATACTCCATCGAAACACCAATAATCAAGTCCAGTATCTGCAATGCTTTGTGTATAGATATGTTGAATTGCCGTATCGGTTAATCTTAATAACGCACCATCAGATAGCAATTCATTAAGGAGATTATCACTTACAAAATTTAGTTTTTTATCGAGCTTACTTGAAACAGAAATTCTTGACTCACCACTGGACTGTATCTCGCTATCTAAATGATTGGGGTTAATTTTGTGACCATAAGAACCACGAGAATCCCAGCCATACGCCAAGATGTGCAATCTTAAATTATAAACCATTGCCAAAGATAAAATTTTTTTACTGTCGTAAGCATCAGTTTTTAACTGCCTATTTAGTTCTTTTGCGGCTTGCTTCAAAGTGTAAAAAGGTACTGGATTTTTTATATTGCTCATTATTATTCATGCCCCCTAAGCACCCCAAAAAAAGATGCTAGGTCAACACATTGGGTATGTGCTTTCGGATGCCTCCTATACCTAGCTTCTTTATGCTAATGCATAGCTTAGGTAATGGCTAGGGGGTGTATGTATTAGCGTGACGCATGTTGTCGTTCTTGTTTATTCATAATGATAACGGCAAGCTATGATAATGATTTCAGATTCTTCAACGGCATATACAAGCCTATGCTCGTCTGTAATTCGTCTACTCCAATACCCTGTTAGATTTTCCTTTAATGGTTCAGGTTTTCCGATTCCTTCAAGAGGGGTTCTAGTCGTTGCCTGTATGAGCTGATTAATCCGTTTTAAAATCTTTTTATCCTGTCCTTGCCAATATAGATAATCTGCCCATGCATTCTTAGTAAAAGCAATATTCATAGATGATTACTCGTCATCTACATTAATGAGCTGACGTTTTTGCGCTTTGCCTGCTTTATGCTGTTCAATAGACTGCATTAAGTGGCGTGCATTCGCTGGGTTAGATAAAAGGTACAGGGTTTCTATTAGGCTGTTGTATTGTGACTCACTCATTAACACGGCGTTTTCACCATCTCGACGGTGAATAATCGTAATGTCTGCATCGTCAATAGTACGGTCTATTACTGCTTTAAAATTGGCTCTTGCTTCGCTTGCTGTTGTAACTTGCATTTCACTACCCAAAGTTGTACTTGAATACGTACCAGTTTAACATTGTACTAAGGTAATGGCTAGGGGTGTTATAGCGTGTTACGCCGTGTAGGATGAAAGGTGCATTAGGCTAGGTTGTTTAATTTATCCTCAAAACCGTAACGCTTTGATAATGATCTAAAGCTCGTCATTAGGTAGCGGTTTGTTTTGTGTTCTAATTGGTCATGTCGTACTACCATTTTATCAAAAGTGGTTTGATGCATCCCTTTAGGCTTGATCTTGTAATAGGACTTCATCCATGCGTTATCATATTTCCAGTCGAGTTTATGTCTGATTCGACACATCACACGGCGGGTACTATCCAGTTTATTTTCTTGTTGTGTTGCATAGTTCAGCTTTTGGCATTTACGGCATAAGAAGAATGAGCTCCTTAGGTACAGTTTGGCAACTCGCTTATGACAATCAGTACAATTAAACCAATAACGCACACCGCCATAATTGCACGGCGTAGTTTCTACGTTGATACCGTAATTATATGGTTGCCCATTTACCGCATAGCTCAATTTTAATTGGCTGTTGTGATATTGATAACCAATCGTTGCCGTTTCTTCTCCAGTTGAGGTATTGCTCCATATCCACCTGCCTTGTTTGCCATTCTCAAAAACGGCTGCTTTCGCCATGCTTCTACTGTCTAAACTTAGGCAATCTTCTACTTTTGCGTGCGTTTTCTGCATATTTCCACCTGTTTTATGCACAAAATAGGGTTAAAAACATCAATATTTCACTGAAAATAAGGTTAAAACGGTGATTTTACCTTGATAAACTGCACTTTTTAGTACCTTTTTAAATCATGCTCAAAGCCTTATATAGCAATGCTTTTAAGCCATTTTACATCATTTTGATGTAACTATTTTACTAATGATTTAGGTGTGTAGTTAGGGGAGGTTATATTTTTAATGAGCTATCACACTTATTTAGGAGCGTTTATTGTTCCGTGCCTTTTAATAAGGGTGCATTAGATTGTTGCTCTAAACGCTTCATAGCTGGGGATTTACCCATACTCACTCTCAGAGTTTTTTCTAAATCTTTAAGCATGGCAAGGCGTTCATTTTGTGGGTAGCCTTGATTGATCAATAACGAGTTCTGAAATTCCAAATTAGCCATAATGGCATTATCTAACACTGTGGCATGGTCTCTCTGATTGCCTTTTAGGTTAGGGTTTTGTTGCTGCCATTCCTTATGTGTTTTACCAAATAACACCACATTAAATAAATCAGCTTCACTCGCATAAATAAAACCATGCTGTGATGCTGGTACATTGGTTAATAGGTTCATCTGCACAGCATCGGTATGAACATGATAATTGACCTTTGCCAATTCTCTTTTAACTTGCCATTCAATAGAGTTTTGCTGTGATTCGAGTTCTTTTAGGCGTTGAAACTCTTTAATAAGATAGAGTTTAAATTTTGGGCTAATCCATAAACCAAATTCAAACGCAATATCTTTATGGGCGTATGTACCACCGTATCGTCCTGCTTTAGCAATTAAGCTAATGATGTTCGCTCGTTCTATCAATTCTTTAACGCTGACCTTAAAACCATTTAAGCCAGCATTGCTTTTAATTATGGCGAATTCGCCATAATTAAAATTCGGATTATTGATCTCCTCCCAAACTCCAATAAATTCAAGTGTGTTTCTATTCCTCACCCAATCAGAAATGAAAAAATCTCCATCTTTAGCCTTTACCATATCGGTAAGACTTATGTAGTCCTCGTCGTTTACCGTAGATACTGCAATACTAATTTCATTCACTGAAATTGTTCTATTCTTACCTTGAGCCATTTTACTGTCCTTATTTACGCACGCTTGTGTTTAGGGAACTGGACCACATTTACTTTCAAGCCATCTAAATAATCCGCCCACTGCTGCATCATCTTTGTACGTTGCTCTAAAAACTTGGTACGGTTATACGCCGTGCCTAGATTATCGCCTACAGCATGAGCCAGTTGATGCTCTATCACATCTTTCTCAAAGCCCATGCCTTCATGCAATATGGTTCTTGCCATCGCTCTAAAGCCGTGCCCTGTCATTTCTTCTTGGGTGTTGTAACCTAAGCGGCGTATAGCGGCATTAAGTGCCCCATCACTCATAGGGATGTTAGGGTTACGGTATCCAATAAATACATGTTCATACCGACCAGTTAATTGCTGCAATTCTCTCAATATTGCTATGGCTTGTTTAGGTAGAGGGACAATATGATCTTGCTTGGTTTTAGTGACAAAATACCGCCATTCGCGTTTCTCAAAATCTATCTCACTCCATTTTGCTTTTCTTAATTCGCCAATTCGTACGAAAAATAAAGGGGCAAGTTTGAACGCACTTTTTACAACAAGTGTGGTGTCAGGAATATTATCAATTGCTCGAAGTAGTTCACCCGCTTTGATTGGGTCGGTAATCGCTGCAAAATGTTTTTGTTTAGTAGGTAACAATAGCCCTTGCAATGCTTGGCTTGGGTTCTGTTTGTTTTTCCCTAGCGCAATGCCATATCTGAATATCTGCCCACATTCCTGTAATGCACGCTTTGCCGTATCAGGTGAACGCCCCTCTATGCGTTTAATCACGCTTAATAGGTCAGGGGCTTCTATGGTGTCTATATTCATGTTGCCAATAAAAGGGAATATATCCTTTTCTAAACGTGCTTTGGTTTTTACAATCGTGCTTTCTGCCCACACGCCCGCTTTCTTGTTGTACCACTCAATCGCCACATGCTTAAACGTGTTCTCGCCGTGCATATTTGGCGTAGAACGCTTTTTTACTTGATTCGGGTCTATACCATCGCTTAATAACTTTCGTGCCTCCCCTGCCTTAATCCGTGCATCAGCTAGGGTCACATCGGGATAACTTCCTAGTGTGAGTGTGCGTTGTTTGTTTTGATAACGGTAGGCATAAATCCAAGTCTTACGCCCAGTAGGGAAAACATGTAATTGAAGTCCGTTGGTATCGCTGTATTTATCAGGTGTTTTTTTGTTGGTATCGGGCTTAATTTTTCTTAGCTGTGCATCAGTCAACATAAGGCTTTGCCCCTTATTTGTTGGTATAGAGTTTTGCGAATGGATTTATACCAACAAAAATACCAACAAAGTGTTGGTATTTGCAAGGGGTGGCATGTCGTGGATAGGGGTAATAAAAAAGGCTCAATCCTTTTAGAATCAAGCCTTAAGTAGTGTCACGTAATGTCTATTCTTATCAATTTGGTGGCGGGACCCAGGATCGAACTGGGGACACACGGATTTTCAATCCGTTGCTCTACCGACTGAGCTATCGCGCCAATGGAGTGTATTAAGCCGCATCTCAGCCCAATAGTCAATAATTATCATGAACTTTCGATTTGATTGCCCATTTTTCATGCAATGAATTTTGGGTAAAAAAAATCCCTGATGGGATCAGGGATTGAAAATACAAATTTATGGTGGCGGGACCCAGGATCGAACTGGGGACACACGGATTTTCAATCCGTTGCTCTACCGACTGAGCTATCGCGCCAAAGTGGGCGTATTAAACAATGTTTGACAAAATCCGTCAAGCACTTTTGATTTTACCCAAGTGCGATAAACAACGGTGAATCGCGCCACAGCCCGGTTCAAATTGCTTCACACCGTGTTCTTCTTCCATACGGCAAACTTCTTCGACTAAACGCTCGGCGACACCACGCCCACGATTTGAAGGATGCACCACAATATTTTCCAAAATACGGCTTTCACCTTGTCCCGTAGACCAAATCGCACCAATAATTTTGGTGTTAAATTCGGCGGTATAAATTGTGGTATATTGCAGTAGATTTTGTACAAGTTGATCCGTGGCATCTTGCCCATCGCTAAACTCTGGACTGGTATCGTAAAGCCGCTCTAACTGGGCACGCATTTCTAGGTCATCTAGAGAACTATGAGCATGTACGGTGATAGGCATTGATTAACCCTCCTGAGCAAACTATGATGCTGTCACTTTCGTTTCAGCGAAACTATTGGTCTTTAATTCAAGCATTTTTGACGTTTTTTGAGGAACCTGTCCATGACGCAACGTATCAGTGAAGTGGTAAGAAATACCAACGAAACCAAAATTCGAGTTCGTTTAAATCTCGATGGTACAGGTCAAGGCACCCTCAATACTGGAGTTCCCTTTTTAGACCATATGATTGATCAAATCAAGCGTCATGGTTTATTTGATATTGATATTCACTGTGATGGTGACCTTGAAATTGATGATCATCACACAGTAGAAGATTGTGGCATCACGCTTGGACAGGCTTTTGCACAAGCTTTAGGCGATAAAAAAGGTTTGCGACGCTACGGTCACTTTTATGCGCCATTAGATGAAGCGCTGTCTCGTGTGGTCGTGGATTTATCAGGTCGTCCGGGTTTGTTTATGGATATTCCATATACTCGCGCACGTGTCGGCAGCTTCGATGTCGATTTATTTTCAGAATTTTTTCAAGGTTTTGTCAATCACGCACTCATGACTTTGCATATTGATAACCTCAAAGGCAAAAATAGCCATCACCAAATTGAAAGCGTATTTAAAGCACTGGCGCGTGCTTTGCGTATGGCGTGTGAAATCGACCCACGTGCTGAAGGCATGATTGCATCGACCAAAGGTAGCTTGTAATGACCCGTGTTGCATTATTGGATTATGGTATGGGCAATTTGCACTCTGCTGCAAAGGCCTTAGAGCATGTCGGTGCAACGGTGGATGTGACCAATGACCCGAAGCTGATTGCCCAAGCGGATAAAATTGTTTTTCCTGGTGTGGGAGCAATGCGTGATTGTATGCACGGTATGCATGACGCAGGTATTGATGACGTGGTACGTCAGGCTGCATTTAATAAACCTGTATTGGCAATTTGTGTAGGCATGCAAGCCTTGCTGCAAACCTCTGAAGAAAATGGCGGTGTCAATGCACTGGGAATTTTCAATGGTGTGGTCAAACGCTTTCCTGAAATGGAACATTTAAAAGTGCCACACATGGGCTGGAATCAGGTGCATCAACGTGATCCAAGCCATCCAATGTGGAACAACATTGAGCAAGATGCACGTTTTTATTTTGTGCATAGTTATTATGTTGAACCGCAAGATGAAGATGTGATTGCAGCGACTTGTGAATATGGTGTGAACTTCTGCACGGCGATTAATAAAGAGAATTTGTTTGCGACGCAATTCCACCCTGAAAAAAGCCATACCGCTGGTTTGCAATTGCTTAAAAACTTTGTGGAATGGAAGGTTTAAATTATGAATGTTGTTTCTTTTTTCGCAGGTGCAGGTGGTTTAGATTTAGGCTTTCAACATGCAGGTTTCAATGTCATTTGGGCAAATGAATATGACAAAGAAATTTTGGAACTCATATAAAAATCAAACGGTACTAAATAGAATGGTTACACGCCCAACAAAAGATGATGATTCAAGAGCTTTAGAGCTTTGTGAGGAAATAAAAAATAATCTTGAATCATTACAAACTCTTTTAAATTACACAGTCAATCAAGGTATTTCTAACGAATATGAAGGACTCTCAAAAAAGTTAATTAACTGGATTGAAGAAATTGAGTTCTTTATAACGGCATCAGAATTATGAGTAACATTAATTATCAATTTTTCCCACGATCACACGGCATTAATGCTGAAATGCGTAAAGTGATTGATTGTTTTGTATCAGCTGAAAATGATATTCGCTCAGATCGGTTTAACTTAAAAAGTAATGATGTATTACAAAGACTTCAACCTCACTTGTCCAGCATCGGGTATCATGTAGAGATCGGTAAGGCTAAAAATGAAAAAATTATTGTTCCTGTTTTATTTGGTCTAAATAACCAAGTAGATAAATGCTTTAATGCCGATGCTTTGAGTACAGACGGCAAAATTGTGTTAGAAGTTGAAGCTGGCAGAGCAACTGAAAACAATCAATTTCTAAAAGATATTTTTCAAGCATGCATGATGTATAACGTCGAATATCTCATACTTGCTGTGAGAAATACTTATCGAGGTCATAATGATTTTGAAATTATATTTACCTTTTTAGAAACCTTATATATTTCTAACCGAGTTCATTTGCCGTTAAACGGAATTTTATTAATTGGATACTAATATGCTGGATTGTCTGAGTTTTATTCCAAACCACAGATGATTCCGCATCCAAGACTTAGCGATTGCTCAATACTTTGTTAAGATACGCCTAATTT
>JAVXBC010000029.1:0-25226 GCA_036660195.1 Acinetobacter sp. | reverse complement strand
CTAAAATTGTACGAAAAGGTATCACCGTGACATTTTTGGACTGATAGGAATTGAGCCCACTTCTAACGGAATCATATTAATAAGGACTGTAATAGATAAGAGGCTTAGGAAGTTAAGCATATTAAAAAGTATGGTAACTGCCTTATATGAAAGCAAAAAATAGATATATTCCCTTTCAAGAATCGCAGAAGTAAAATTCAAGCAAATCATTCGCTTTTTTGCCATGGATTTTACGGCATCTGATACTGCTAAAGTTACCAATATTTCTGTGCGCTCCATCAATACAATTTATATCAAATTACGTAAAAGAATTACTGTCCAATGTGAAAAAAATATCTCCCATCAATGGCGTCGTTGAACTGGATGAATCCTACTTTGGTGATCGTGCTAAGCGAGGTCGTGGGCCATCAGGAACGACTATTGTTTTGGGCTGCCCAAGCGTGATGGAAATGTGTACACGGAAATTGTACCAGATTGCTAAAAAGCGAAGCTGCAAGGCATTATTCATGGACAGATAGAACTTGGTTCTGTCATCAATACGGAAAGAAAGACTGAATATCTTTATCAAACTTAACAATAGAAATTTTTTGATAGATTCCTTTAGTTTTGATTAACTAGAAATTCGATACTGAAAGGTATTTTTTACATTTGGCACACTGGTTGGCTTACCATCGACCAATCTTGGCTGATATTTGAAATTCAGCGCGGCCTGAATTGATGGACGCACAAACATCGGATGACAATCCCCTTGCGCTTTCGGGTTCTCTACTCGCCCTTTTTCATTGACGCTATAGATTACCGTACAATCGCCTTCAAGCTTACGATCCAAAGCTTGTTCGGGGTAAGCAGGTGCTATTTTTGAAACAGGTTGATAATTCTTAATATCAAATTTTTCTTCACTTGATTGAGCTTTTGTCTCTGTTGGTTTTTCTGCTTTTTTTGCCTGAGTTGAGCTCTCTTGTGTCGGTAGGTTATCCGCCGTTTTTTGGGTTTCCGTTACCGTTTTTTGCTTTTCAGTGACCAGCTCTTGTTGCTGTTTTTTTGCGATAGGTACAACTTTTTCACTTTTTGAATCTACAAACTTTTTAGTCTCTTTAGGCTGTGCATCTACAGCTTGCTCAACTGATTTTTTTTGAACAGGTTGATCTAGCACTTTTTTCTCAATGATGGGCTCTGGCTTTTTCGGCTGAGGCTGTGCTTGGGCTGGCGGTGGAATCCGAATAAACTGAAGCTGAATCGTTTTCGGTTTTGGCTCAACTAATTTTTCTTGCATTTCGACTGTGGTCAGCCATGCAATGATTCCGATGTGCAGCACAGCCGTCACTGCAAGCGCTAAACCATGATCACGAAACATGGTTCTAGAATCTGTGACCATCATGATTGTGGTTCCTCTGTCACTAAGCCTAAACTGGTTACGCCACTTTTTTGTAAAGTTGCAATGGCTTGTGCAACCAGTTGATAGTCCGCATCTTGATCTGCTCGGACATAAAACTGTAGGCTCTTATCTTTTTGAATCAGTGGAATAATCTTCTGTTGCATACTGGCTAAATCAATCGCTTGATCGGTGACATTCTCTGTATTTACTTCTGAGCCAATATTCCAGTAATACTGACCATTGGCTTGAATGGATAAGGTCACAATACGCTGCTGTTGTGACGCAGGCATGATATCGGCATCCAACTTGGGTAAATCAATTTTGATCCCTTGTGTCAGCATGGGTGCGGTCACCATAAAGATCACCAACAGTACCAACATGACATCTATATAGGGAACCACATTCATTTCTGCGTTGAGCTTTAATTTCTGAGGACGTTTGATCATCATTTTGCCCCTTAACGCGAAATGCGCCCAGTGTTGCCCAACAAACGATAAATACGCGTCTGCAACTCATTGGCAAAGCCATAATAGCGACTGGAAAGCTTGTCAGCGCGTGCAGAGAAACGGTTATACGCCACTACCGCAGGAATCGCCGCAAATAAACCAATCGCCGTTGCAATGAGTGCTTCTGCAATGCCAGGTGCAACCGTATTTAAGGTGGCTTGTTCAACGCCTGACAGCCCAATAAAGGCATTCATAATGCCCCAAACTGTACCGAATAAGCCGATATAAGGACTGACCGAGCCTACTGTCGCAAGGAAGGTAAGATTTTGCTGCAGCTTTTCCTCTTCCTCACCAATGCTAGTGAGTAATCGACGTTCTACACCATCAATGACATCCGCCGTGGTGAACTGCTCATCTTTAATCAGTTGATGATATTCATCGATACCATGTTGAAAGATGCTTACCACCCCTGTTTGCTGTACAGGCTGTTGGTATTCTTGCTGTAAAAGAGTGAAATCTTTTTGCTGTCTAAAATTTTTTAAAAAGCGAATCCACAGCTGCTCTTGTGAACGCAGTAATAAGCTGTGACGCACGATCAAATACCAACTTGCGACCGATGATAAAACTAAAATCAACATCACCACTTTGACTAAAATACTGGCATGGCTGATCAGCATCCACACTGATACTTGATCCATTGTTGCTTGCATAACGCACTCCAATTTTTTCGATTGCTGCATGGTGCAGCACATATACTTTTAAAATGGGCTGTTATGTTTTGATATCAGCCCATGTGTCCAATAAGCCTTTAGTCCAAATGCAGTGCTTGGGCGATTTTTTCCCACGGCACATATTTAAAGTTTTGATTGGTTTCAGGCATGCGTTTACGTCCGTCCTGCACCACTAAAATGCCCTGCTTCCATTTACCACCAAAGTTCTGAGAACTGACATCCAGTCCGTCAGTTTCGGACACCGCATCAATGCCTTTTTCGGTATTGATACCGACACGGAACACACCTCGAACTGCATACGGCGCGGCAGCATCCAGCACTACAAAGCTGTCATTTCCTTGACTGGACACCACTAAATAGCTTTTGTCTTTGCCGTGATACAAACCCATACCTTCGATGTCGTCATGCATCGTATCACCGACAGCAATCACTTGCTGGATTGGAAGTTGAGTATTTGGATTAAGGTCTTTGACCCACACCGCCACATCTTCTTCACCTAAGAAAATACGTCCTGTTGCATCATCCACTACACAGCCTTCTGGTTGTGTTTTCACGGCAAAACGTTGCGCTTCTTCGGCATGTAGTTTTTGCTGTGCTGCGGTGATGTGGTATTGAACGAAAGTGCCATTTTTATCATTGGGAATTGCGTAGATTTCACCCTGTGCATCTTGATACATGCAAATGCCATAGATGTCATCTAAGGTGGTTGCTAACTCGCCAAGCACAGAAACTTTGCCAGTTTTTGGGTGAATCGCAAAAAGATGCAGACTATTATGATCTCGGTTCGATGCCACAGCGAGATCAACAGTTTGATTACCCCATTTAAAACCGTGGCGGACATCGACATTGTTCAGACGACCGACTGGCAAGTACTGTACAGTTTTGCCTTGTAAGTCGGTGACTTGTAAGCCACCTTGCTTATCCGTCGCTAAAATACGTGATTGGCTTGGCTGTGCAGCGTTATGCCAAATGGCGGGATCATCTGCCGCATCACCTGTACTTGGCACGACTTCAGTTTGAACTTCAGCAGGAATGGTGATGATATTTTCAGACTTGGTGATTCCCTGCGTTTGCCATTCGACATCTGCTGTTTTCACCTTTTTACCATCTAGAATCAGCAGTGATTTATCGGTTAAATCTCCTTGAACACTCAAGTTTTCTGCTTCTTTAACTTGATCTAAATGTAAAGGTTCTTCTGGTTTCCACTGCTTAGCTTGTTTTTGATAGCGATAGAGCAATGGCTTTTCTGCATCGAGCACCGCCACTTGATCATCCACAATTGCGATTGCAGATGGCGTACCTTGAATAGAGCCAAAAGGTTGCACAAGATCAACCACCTGACGCACCATATCCGCTTCGGAATGTGCAGGATACGCCCACACTCCGACATTTTCTTCATTGATGAACAATTCTGCAGTGCGATCATTGACTTTACACACGCTGCTTGCAGGTGGGAAACTTAAACGACGCACCAACTGCGGTTGAGCTAAAGCTTTCTCATGATTGGCGACCAACCACTGTTCCCCAACGCCTTCTTCACCGACCAAGAATGCAAAACTCAAACCTTGTGCATCGGTGTATAAACAAACATCTTCTGATTTAAATGAACGTTTAGGAATAAACGTCGATTTTTCCCAAGCTTTGTTTTTTAGATTCATACTCATGAGCTGAATCTGTTGTTTTTGTAGATTCGAAGTCGCAATCAATAAATACTCTGCACCGATACGATAATCAAAACGTCCAAATTGACCTTGAATTTGATGCAAAACATTTTGTTCATCGTCTAAAAACTGCAAACCTTGATTTTTACTGCTCATCAGCATGGCAACTTCTGGCCACGCACTCAGTTTTAGCCACTGTACATCTTCTACTTTGGCATCATTATTTTCGACTTGATGTAACTGTATTTTTGCCGCAGTCGGTTGGTCAATCATTTCGGCTGATGTAAGCGGTGACGTGACTAAGGATGTTTGAGCAATCGGCTGTTGCGTACACGCTGTTAGCGCCACAAAACAAGCGCTTAACACAGACAATCTAAAAGACAAAAAATTCATAGTGATACTCAAAATTTAGACAAAAAAGCCGAGAGCTTTCTTCGAAAAGAAAGCTAAAGTTCTGAAATTAAATAAATTTAAAAATGGGTGTAGGTTAGAGCGAGCTTATATGCTGGGCCATATTCTTCGTACTGAACGTTATGTGATTTCACACCTGAATAGTTATAGTAACTTTCATCAGTGATGTTCTGTACGTCAAATTTTAGTTGTAAATTTTTCGAGAAATTGACATGGCTGCTCAAATCCAAAAACATTTGACTATCGCTATAAATATCTTGTTTAGGCTCATCAATATCACCTAATTCCAATAAATATTTTGATTTATAGTTGGCAGACAGACGTACACCGAAACGCTCATTTTCCCAGCCAATCATGGCGTTTCCGACTAAAGCAGACTGATTCGGCAAATCGATACGACGGCTTAACAATTCACCATCTTTCATTGAATCAATATCGGCTTCAGATTTACTGAAAGTGGTGTTAAAACCAAGTAGCAAACCATTCCACGGCGCACTTAAGTAATCAAACTTTTGCGAGTAGGCAAATTCCATTCCATAGAGTTTAGCTTCATTACCGTTTTTATAAGTTAATGCTTCATCAAAATCTTCCCACTGTCCTGTGCCCGCAACATTGGTTCCGTATATGAAGTTGTCGATATTTTTATAAAATGAATAGAAGCCGACCATACTGGCTTTGCCAAAATATTTTTCGACACCCACGTCAAAATTCGATGATTCAAACGGCTTTAACATCGGGTTACCAAACTCAGCTTCATCACCATCGATATAAACACCCGGCGCACTTTGAGCAAAGTTTGGACGTACAACCGTATTTGTCCATGCAGCACGCAAATAAGCATCATCGGCTAATTGGTAGCGTAACAGTAAACTTGGCAACCAATGGTCATAGTCGTTTTGATATTTTTTCGCCGTGATTTCATCATCATTAAATTCAAAACCATTGGCTTCAAATTTGGTCTTTTCGTAGCGTACACCTGCAATCACACGCAATTTGTCCAAATCAACGGTATTCATGACATAAGCTGCCTGAATATCTTCATTAGATTTAAAATCATTGATGATTGAGCTATCTGCCACCACATAATCAGCAGAATTTAAACCTTTTATTTTGGCTTTGATTGCACTTTCATTGAGTGTTGGGCCAAATTTCCCTAATGCATAATGGTCATTGCTGTTGAAGTCTGAACTGGTGGTGTCCAAATCTTCATATTCCCACTCATTGGTATCGTTGGTTTTTTCACGTTGGCTAATTTTCCCACCAAACTTCACGGCTGCTGAATAGTTGCCCAACATATAGTCTTTTAAAAAGTCTAGTTTGCCGTTGTGCTCTTTATCTGTGGTTTTTGACTGTTCCCATGTAATCGAATCCAACTCATAGTTTGCAGCATCATAAAAATCTTGATCCGCTAAAATGACAGGCTTGGTGGTACTGTTGAAACCAACATTTTCAAATTCACCTTCGTATTTCGCACCAGAAATTCCGCCCGGATTGACTTCTGAAGCTTCGCTATAACCGAGCTGACCTTCAACTGTCCAAGTACCAAAACCTTGCTTACCGCCCAATACGAAAGATTGGATTTCTTGCGTTTCTACACGGCTTTTCAATGCACGCGTCGCTTCTGCTTCGCCACGTTGCCCAGCCAGTTGTGGATCAGAAAATTCAACTGCGGCTTCTTGACGAGATTCGGTATCTTTAAAACGGCTGTATAAAGTTCTAAGAAAATACTCACCTGTATCATTCGGGCGGTAATCAAAGTTTAAACCTGCACCAATGCGTTCACGTTCAATATCATATTGGCGCATTGCGGTTTCTTCTAAGGCTTCGCCATCCCATGCACCACCTGTTTCAACGTTGTCAGAACCAAATTTACGGTTTTGATAGCTCAATGCAACGGCAACACCTAAGTTATCCTGTCCATCGCCTACGCTGAATTTATTACTGAAAGCACCAGATACTTTCGGGCTATATTCTTCACGTTTATCATCATAACTGCCTTCCATTGTGCCTGTATAAAACAATCCAGCATGGTCGAAGGCAGATAGGCTTTCAACCTGTACCGTGCCACCTAATGAATTGGCATCCATATCAGGCGTCAGTGTTTTGACCACAGTAAGTGACTGTACCAACTCTGATGGTAAGACATCTAATGCTACACCACGACGGTCACTCTCAGGCGCTGGGACGAGCGTACCATTGATGGTCACTGCATTTAGATCTGCACCTAAACCACGTACGGTCACAAAGCGCCCTTCACCTTGATCGCGTTCTGTTGAAACACCCGGAATCCGTTGTAAAGCTTCTGCTGCATTGTCATCAGGTAATTGTCCAATCCCATCGGCATGCACCACGCTACTGATTTGGTCGGCACGTTTTTGTTCTTTAAGTGCTTTATCCATACTCACAGCTTGACCAATCACTTGTACATATTCCACAGCATTTTCTTCTGCATGTGGAGCGCTCATACTGAGCATTGACAGTACCAGTGTACTGAGCTGAAAGCCCACACGTTTATGTTTTACCAAACGACGATTTACATTATTCATTGTGTTATCCCCTCAAGCCAAAGTGGCATGGTTTGAGCGCACAATAGAAATTGAATGTGAATAGCATGTGACAGTCAAAATTTAAGTTGCTTAATTTGCTCTTTCAACCAGCTTTTTCTCAACTTTATGAGCTGATTTGATCTGTAGGAGAGGCAATTAAACCCTACACAAATATGCATAGACGACCGAAGCACAAAAGTTTGCAGCATTTTTATAGAGAAAAATCAAAAATAGTCTGATCTCTTTTGACTATGGCTCTTGCCATCAAACTGTCATCGAAACCTGTTTTGCTGGTGTGCAAAATCTTACCGCCACATGTTATGCCTAAATATCTTGCGTATTACCGCCTTCCTTTACTGCTGTTAATCAGTGCGTGCTGCCTGTCTTTAGGGCTATTTATCTTTTTAGGGCACTATAAACATGTTTCCGAATGGAACTGGGTTGATATTTTAGGTGAAGGCGGCGCAACGGTTTTTATAGGGATTTGGATTTTTTTTATTATTAAAAGTCGTCCGCTAGGACGAGTGACCAATTATATTTTCTATGGACTGTGCTGTATTTTTTTCCATATGTGGATGGACTCCTTAGATGAATTTATCCGCTTACCTAAGGAAATCATATGGGACGCATGGCTAGAATCCATTCCGTTTCCGATCGGGCTGTGCTTGTTCACCTTTGGCATTTATTTTTGGCACCAAGAAGAACTCGCCATTTCTAAACAACTACAGAAACGGGAACGGATTTATCGCGATCATCGACTATTCGATGCGCTAACCCCTTTGGCAGATGCGCACTATTTTAAAACCCAACTTAAGGCTGCGATCACACAGAATAAGAGTGAGCCGAGTGATATGGCAGTTGTACTGCTCGACATGCATAATTTTAATCAAATCAATCAAATGTATGGTTTTGATGAGGGGACATCGGTGTTGCAATATGTCTCGCAATTGCTCAGTTTGAATTTACGCCCTCATGATTTACTCTGCCGTTTTGCAGGGGATCGTTTTATTATCCTTTTGCCCAATACCACCGCGCAGCAAGCTGAGAAAATAGCAGCACAACTGGCACGAATGATCATGGTCAATGCTTATTATCATCGTGATTTGTCGGTGCAAATTCCCCTACAAGCACTGACCGCCTGCTGTGCAGTGCAACAAGATCAAACGTCTCAACAATTATTAAGCGCATTGAATCAACAGTTGTTGTTAATGAAGCCGTTTCACCCGCCGAAGCGAGTCACGGTATGAGCTTTGAATGTGATTACAGCTTCATCCCAGCACATCATCAGTTGTCTATTTTAATTGATCTCGCAGCGAGCCATGAGGTGGATCATCAAATTTTACTGAGTGGTAGTGGTATTTTCTTGGAAGATATTTTTTCAGGACAAAAACTGATTAGCCAGCAACAATTAAGACAGGTTTTAAAAAATGCGGCGCAATGTTTTCGCAATCAAGATATCAGCTTTTTATTTGGTCAACGTAGCTTAACTACGCCATTTAATGATGCAATCAAATCCATGCTCTATGCATCGACTTTAGATGAAGCCTTGAGTCGTTATTTAAGCTTTTTTGCTGCAGTGTCTCCGTGGTTATGTCCGCGGATGATGTGTAGTTCAAGCCATATCCATATATATTGGCTTGATGAAAACAAAGTGGAAAACCGTTTTTTAATCGAAAGTGCAATGAGTGCGGTACAGGCTTTAAGCCGACAACTGTATCAAGCCAAATTACCATGGCTGTTTGAGTTTAATTTTTCTGAACCTGAGTATATCGAACAATATTGGACGCATTTGGGCGGTGCTTTAGAGTTTAATCGTCCACTCAATATGATGAGTTTACCGCGTCATTTTGTACAGGAGAAGCTACCAAATGCGTCTTCGACCCTTGCAGCCATCTGTTACCAACATGCTTTGCAACACACCACCACGCTTGATATCCAGCAGAGTTTTTTGCTCAGATTACATCAATATCTGATGCAAAATATTCAAAACAATATTCAACTCGAACAAACCGCAGAACATTTCCAAATGAGCTCTGCGACCTTAAAACGCAAACTTAAAAAGCACCAAACACACTTTCAAGCCCAACTCGATCAAAGTCGTTTACATACAGCGATCCTGCTATATCGTGTGCGCGGCTTTAAAACCGAACAAATCTCTCAGTATTTACAAATTAATGATGCAACCAATTTCAGACGTGCGTTTAAGCGTTGGAGTGGGTTAACCGTACAAGCTGCGCAGTCTTAACAGCAAGCATCAATTAATCGCTAAAATCGGCATAGTCGCGGTCACTGTATTTTTCCGTGTCTGTCCATGGGGTTGGCGCATGTTGTTTAATTTTGCTTAGCGTAAAAGTTTTAGCATAACCTTGTGTCGGTTTGAGTAATTCATATTTTTGAACCAGTTGATCCTGTTCATTCCATATAATATTCAACGTTTGCCCAGCACTGCGTATTTGATAATGCGCTAACTTCAGATCGCGTTTAACTGGCTGTATTCGCTCTAAAATATCAGGATCAATCAAACTATATTCACAACGCCAACAGTTTTTTATTCCTAACATTTCTTGATCGACGTCGTGTAGCTGCACCCGCATTTTTTCATCTGGCAAAATATAAAAACGTTGAAACTGGTTTTGTGCTGTGTTTTGGTTCTGCATCCATTGAATCGCACTGTCAAAACTCTGGTGCTGATGAGCTACGGATTCGCGATGACTGTCGGTTTTGGTATGCAGATTTGCGTCGATCGCATGAGCGTGGGTATTTAGTCGTTCAATCCAAATATTCTGCGTATCACGGATCATTTTCTCACTGTATTTTTGAATGGTGGTCACGCCATTGGCATCGAGCCGTTCAATCTGGTAGTCGATACGGTATTCATCCGCTGACCATACCGATGAACTCAACACACTCATAGAAAGAGAAAAAATCATCGTTGCAGGTTTGCATCTTTTACGTAAATTTTTATTCATTTAAAACCCAAACGCCTTTTTCAATTGCTCAAATACCCATGTATTTTCTTGTGTACCTTTGAATAGGTTTGCATTGTGACCCTCTGCAAATAGCATGACATCGCCACCGCCATGTGTTTCGCTTTTCGCCAGTTGTATGCCGACTTCCTGTTTATAATCATCGGCGAAGGCTTGCTCGTTGCTTATACTTTCACGAATATCTAGGCGTTTTCCTGTGCCATTACCAAACACCAAGGTCGTCCCTGTTGCGCCATTCACATCACGGTATGGATTGTGCATTTGCCCATCTGCCAACACTTTGCTTTCGGCTTGGTGTTCTTTTGCGACATTGTAGTCATAGCTGAGCCCTAAGATGCCTGGATTGGTGTCTGTACTGCGTCCCGTTCGTGCTGCGTAGCCGTTAAAGGTCATGACATGATCGTGATCCGCCGTCACCACAATCAAAGTATTAGTCAGGTCAACTTTATCGAGTGCAGTTTGGATTGCATCATTGAAAGCTTTGGTTTCTTGTAAGGCACGTTTAGCATTATTGGCGTGTAGTGCGTGGTCAATACGCCCACCTTCAACCATTAAAAAATAACCTTGACCCTTACTCTGTGCTTGTAGCGCATCAATCGCTTTACTGGTTATCATCGCCAGACTTGGCTCTGCATCGATTTTTTTCGTGACACGGTCTAAGTCATAATTTAAATGCGACTGCGCTGAAAATATGCCAAAAATTTTCTGTGTATTGCTCGTTTTTGCCAAATCATGCTGGGTTAAAACCGTCTGATAGCCTTGCTGTTTCAACTCAGCCAATAAATCACGCCCATCCAAACGACCTTTCGGGTTGCTCATAGCATCATAAGGTGTCCACTGGTTTAAGCCGCCGCCCATGAGCACATTGATGCCATCTAATAGCCTTGCGTTATAAGATTGACCTTGTGGTACAGCTTGAAGCGCAATGTCATATTGCGCATCGCGATGGCAGATGTGTGCATAGGTTGCCGCAGGCGTCGCATGGGTAAGTTCTGTCGTGGTGACAACACCCACAGCCTTACCTCTACTTTTTGCCAACTCTAAAATGGTGAAAGCAGATGCCCCTGCTGCAACACTCCCCCCCTGTTCGGGACAGCGGTTTATGGCTTTGGCGAGGCTTTTACCATTGGGCAATGTGGCATCTGTTGGTTCGACCGCAAGCGTGCCTGTCGACATGGAGATCACATCATTTCTATTTTTCTGCCCTGTCATATAAGCGCCCATAGACGGAGCACTATCTGTGGTTTGACCATCCTCAGAATAGGTTTTGATCCGTGCTGCATGCTTCATTGTGTCCATGGCGAGTTTGCCGTCTTCACCTACGGCATAAATACGGCTCGCCGTGACAGTGGTCGGTCCCATGCCATCACCTAGAAAGAAAATGACATTTTTGGTAGGTGTACGTGTAGCGTCAGCAGCATACAACATCGTTGAAAAAAGCGCTGTTGATAGCAGGAGCATCATGTATGGGAGGGTTTTTAAAGTGTTATTCATCTGATCTTCCTCTGCTTATAAGCCTGTGATCTTGCGAATCAGATGATTCACCTCGATGTTCTCTAAGCTTCCTGAGAACTGATCCGCCCCCTGACCAATCGCACCTAAAAATACATCTGCACCACCATGCGTTTCTTTATCTTTATATCCTGTTTGAATAACGGCTTCTTGCTGGAAGTCATCCGCAGCCGCACCTGCACACCAACCTGTTTCACTCACAGGATAAGTAAAGCTGTATTTTTCGCCTTCCGGTGCGTGTGGACCTTGCACTGGATGACATACATCACTGTCTTTTAAGTTCACCACCAAGTCATCCATGCGGTTTTGCGTCGGACGTTTCTTTCCTGTCCCAAAGCCAATAATCGGATAAGGCTGATTATGTATATCTTTGGCAAAGCCTGCTTGGTCAACGTTTTTCACTAAACCAAGTACACTGGTTTCTTTGCCTTCGACATATTTACCCGTGCGCTTGGCATAACCGTTTAAGATCATGGTATGGTCATGGTCTGCCGTGATCACAATCAAGGTATTTTTAAGTTCAGGGTCAGTTTGTTTAAGTTTTTGTATGGTGGCGTCTAATGCATCATTTAAGGCAATGGTGTCCTGCAACGCACGTTTGGCATTGGTATCGTGTAGCGCATGGTCAATGCGCCCACCTTCTACCATCAGGAAAAAGCCTGTTTTATTTTGCGTTAGGATGTCTAAAGCCGACAGGGTCATTTGCTTTAAACTTGGTTCAGGCAAATTCTTTTTTGTTCTATCCAAGTCATAATTTAAATGGCTGTTATTAAATAAACCCAATAATTTCTCATTTTTTGCTAATTTCACTTGGGATAGTTGGCTTTCATCAAAAACCATGCGATAGCCTGCCTTTTGCATCTCGGCGATTAAATTGCGCCCATCGGTACGCGTCCCCTCTGCATCTTCGGGTAAAAAATGGCGTTTACCCCCACCTAGAATTACATCTACACCATCTTTTAATTTTTGATTATAACGTTGATACGCATCGCCTTTTGAGCTCGGCACGAGCTGTGAAGCAATATCATTTTCCGCATCGCGGTGGCAAATATGTGCGTAGGTAGATGCAGGTGTAGCGTGAGTAACGCGAGTTGTAGTCACGATCCCCGTGCCCCAACCCTTCGCTTTGGCTAACTCTAGTAGGGTGCTAGTATTCTGCTTATTTTTGTTTTGTGGGTTAGTCGCACATTGGTTGTTTCCTACCGAATCAGGCTCAACCGCAATCGTGCCTGTTTGCATCGAGATCACCTCGTTTTTCATCTTCACACCTGTCATGTACGCACCCATAGACGGCGCGCTGTCCGTGACTTGTGCATCCTCAGAAAAAGTGCGAATAAATGCAGATTCAGGCAGTCGATCAATCGCTAGCTGACCATCTTCGCCTACAGCATAGATGCGTGCAGCAGTAAGTGTGGTGATCCCCATACCATCACCCAAAAAAAAGACCACACGTTTGGGTTGTCCAGATTTTTTTAGCTGATCATGAAACACTTTCGTTTGCATCGAGCTTGTGATTTGGCACGCCGTTAAAAATAAAGTACTAAAAATTAAACATGCCAAATAGATTGTTTTTAATTTTAATTTTTCGCTAGACCTCAGCATTTGATCACCCCATTCAAGTTGGCTGAACCATACGCTTTCGATATTTAATTAGGATTACAATCTAAGAATATCCTTCCAAATAAATCATTAAATAGGGTTGTGTAGGTCTAGAGTTTTGGTGCTATTCGATATGACCTCAGTAATGTCTGTGAATCGACTCAATTAACATTTGGCTCCCCCATTTTAAGGCACTCTTAATATGTAGTTATTAAATTCAATCGAATCAAACCGCGGATTGAATTATGGATCACAATAAAAATTTATCTGAGCTATTCAGTAAAGTCCCAGAAGTTACCCTACTGTTTTGGATCATCAAAATTGCTGCTACCACATTAGGGGAAACAGCAGGTGATGCCTTGTCTATGTCTCTCAACCTAGGCTATCTGCTAAGCACCTGTATTTTTAGTTTTATCTTTATTGGCTTTGTGTCTATACAAATCAAGGCTAAGGAGTTTAAACCTTTCCTATATTGGGCAACCGTTATTTCAACCACTACACTAGGTACAACAATTGCTGATTTTGTAGATCGTTCACTTGGTATCGGATATTTCGGTGGAAGTATCATTCTCTTGATTTTATTGGTCTGCTCTTTAGCTATTTGGTTTTACACTTGTGGAAATATTGCTGTTACTAGCATTCAAACTCCAAAAACTGAAGCATTTTACTGGCTTACGATCATGTTTTCTCAGATACTTGGCACAGCGTTAGGTGATTGGACAGCTGATACACAAGGTTTAGGTTATACAGGTGCAGCGCTGATTTTTGGTTTATTGCTGTTAACACTTATTGCTCTACATTTCTGGACTAATATCTCTAAGACTTTTTTGTTTTGGACAGCCTTCGTACTTACTCGACCATTAGGGGCAGTCTTAGGCGATTTCTTAGATAAACCACTGGATCATGGTGGATTAGATTTAAGCCGATTTGGTGCATCGTTTGTACTACTCGCATTTATTATTGTTTGCTTATTATTTTTTAAATCTAAAGCAGCCTCACATGCTCATTAGACCAACTGAATAAAATACAATCAATTACCATGCCTGAACTAAAAAGTTAAATTCATCGCACACCTTAATAGAGCCCTTATAGTTAAAGTGTTTGTTCGTACTTATATTTCAACTATGACTCACCACCGATAGCAATGCATGGGTATCTGAGCGATACAAAACCCGTTGTTCCTCAAACGGCATGGTGATGCTTTGTCTACGTTCATTTTGTGCCATGTAGCTGATAACCAAAGAATTGGCTTCAGTTTCAGAACAAAATGGCGATTCAAAATTTTAATGCAATGGCAAGAATTGGTTCAAAAGAAACTGTAAAAGTTGGATTAAATAAAATTGCTATTCAATACGATGTAGATGAATTAACTTTTACCTGTGATATTTATGATACGCAGAAGCGTTTGGAAAACTTTAGTTTAATTAAGCAATTAAGAACAGACTAAATATTAATTGGCTTTAGTTGCTTTAGATAAGTTTTGCTCTTTGAAAATTTAAAATCAAAGAACAGCAATATATTTGAACCGTAATAGCTTATTTCTTTTGAGCCCATTCAAATACAGAGCGTTCATATGCTATTCCTTCTAAATCATAAACCTGATAAATCGTATCAAACAGTGATTGTAAGTCTGCACTATTATCCATCGCTCTGGCTGTAATAAAAATTGGACTCACCCCTCCACTATCCAAAATAGGAATATACAATAAATGTGGAAAGCGAATCGTATCTGCACTTGCTGGAATAATACAAATCCCTTCTCCAGCTGCAACTAAACCCAATGCAAGTTGGATTTCACGCAATTCACGAATATGTTTAGGTACTAAACTGTGTTCAGCAAAAATATTCATGATTTGGGTCGAAAAATTTGGTTTTGCCGTATTGGGATAAACAAAAAGTTTTTCATCAACCAGATCTGCTAAATGTACCCCCTCCACTCTTTGAGCCAAAGGATGGCTTGAATGAGCCGCGACAACCAAATTTTCTTTGCGTAATAAAACACGTTTCACCGCAGGATCACTAATTCTTAATCGACCAAATCCAACATCTATTCGTCCTTCCTTTAACGCTTGGATTTGTTCAGTGGTACTCAATTCTATTAATTGAATATTTAAGTGCGGATGTTGTTGGCGGTAGAGATAAATAATTCTTGGTAATAAACCAAACAGTAATGAACCAACAAAACCGATCGTTAAAGTTCGTTCGATTAGACCAATTCTTTTGGTCATGCTTTTCACTTCCTCTGCATTAGACAAAAGTTTAAGCGCATGCTGATAAAGAAATTGCCCTGCAGTTGTGGTTTGAAGTGGTCGACTTCCTCTCTCAAAAAGTTGCACACCTAATTCATTTTCAAGGTTTTGGATTTGTCTACTCAATGGTGGTTGAGCAATGAAAAGCCTTTCTGCTGCTTTGGTGAAACTTTGTTCTTCTACAACTGCGACAAAATACCGTAGGTATCTGAGTTCCATTCTTTACTCCATACCTAATAGGTATAAAAAAATACATATTCAGTCTTAGACACAGCTTAGTCATTCTCTTAAGGTATGGTAAGAACATAAAGAACCAGTGATGGTGTGAAATGTATAAATCTGTCGAAACCATATTAGTTGATATTCCAACCATTCGTCCACACAAGCTTTCGGTTACTACGATGCAGACTCAAACTTTAGTTTTAGTCAAAGTAACAGCAGAAAATGGTGTGGTTGGTTGGGGTGAAGCCACCACTATTGGTGGGCTTAACTATGGTGAAGAAAGTCCTGAAAGTGTAAAAGCAAATATCGATACTTACTTTGCACCATTATTACTTTCGATCAAAAAATCGTTGAATGTGGCACAAACTTTAACGTTAATTCGCAAAAGTATTAATGGTAATCGATTTGCAAAATGTGCCATTCAAACAGCACTCCTCGATATTCAAGCAAAACAATTGAACCTTCCTTTGAGTGAAATTTTAGGTGGCCGTTTACGAGATCGCTTACCCGTTTTATGGACTTTGGCTTCAGGTGATACCAACAAAGATATTGCTGAAGCAAAGAAAATGATTGAGTTAAAACGACACAATATTTTCAAGTTAAAAATTGGTTCTAATCCTCTGCAACATGATGTTGATCATGTGATTGCCATTAAAAAGGCTTTAGGTACAGACATCAGCATTCGTGTAGATGTAAACCGTGCATGGTCAGAATTGGAATGTATTCAAGGTATTCAACAGTTACAGGATGGTGGTATTGATTTAATTGAACAGCCTTGTGCGATTGAACAAACCAACGTTCTTACACGTTTAACTCAACGATTTGATGTCGCCATTATGGCTGATGAAGCATTAACAGGTCCTGATAGTGCTTACCGTTTAGCAAAGCAACATGCAGCTGATGTGTTTGCCGTAAAAGTTGAACAGTCTGGTGGTCTGATTGAAGCTTGTGAAGTAGCAAAAATAGCAAAACTTGCAGGTATTGACCTTTATGGTGGCACGATGCTTGAAGGTCCAATTGGAACCATTGCCTCAGCACATGCGTTTAGCACCTTTGAGAGCCTTGCGTTTGGAACAGAATTATTTGGGCCATTGTTGCTTACTGAAGATATCTTAAAAACACCATTGCAATATGAAAATTTTGGATTGGTTGTACCCCAAGCAGCAGGCTTAGGTATTGAGATTGATGAAGACAAAATTGAGCAATTACGACGCAAAGCATAAGGAGAAAAGCATGTTATTTCAGGTTCGCATGGATGTGCATATTCCACTCGATATGCCAATTGAACAAGCCAATCAAATTAAAGCTGTAGAAAAAGCGTATTCACAAGATTTACAGCACCAAGGAAAGTGGCGTCACATTTGGCGTATCACTGGTCAGTATTCCAATATCAGTATTTTTGATGTGGAAAGCAATGAAGAGCTACATAACATTTTACAAGGTCTCCCTCTGTATTCCTACATGGATATTGAAGTGATGGCTATGAATCGTCATCCATCCTCC
Organism: Acinetobacter sp.; assembly: GCA_036660195.1. GTDB lineage: Bacteria > Pseudomonadota > Gammaproteobacteria > Pseudomonadales > Moraxellaceae > Acinetobacter. The sequence goes on along the minus strand of JAVXBC010000029.1, from coordinate 7,984 downwards.
ATTCGGGAAGATGACCACTAATTTAAATGAATGTAATTGCTGCTCTACCATACGACAACATGGTCTCAGAGCACGGCTAAAACAAGGAATGTAGCAAGGCAAAACGCCATAAGAAGTTTGCTGATTACCCCGCTACAAACGCTATAAGCATACTTAAGGAGAAATAGTATGAATCGTCAGGAAATCGATACGCTAGTTAAACAAATGAATGTTAATACTGCGACTGCTGAAGTTGATCAACGCGTTCAAACGATTGTTGTTCGTTTATTAGGTGATTTATTTCAAGCAATTGAAGATTTAGATATCCAACCATCGGAAGTATGGAAAGGTCTGGAATATTTTACGGACGCAGGTCAAGCCAATGAATTGGGTTTACTCGCTGCGGGCTTGGGTCTAGAACATTATTTAGATTTACGTGCAGATGAAGCAGATGCCAAAGCAGGAATTGCAAGTGGTACTCCACGCACAATTGAAGGTCCACTCTATGTTGCAGGTGCACCTGAATCAGTTGGCTTTGCACGTATGGATGATGGCTCTGAATCAGACAAAATCGACACATTAATTATCGAAGGTACAGTAACTGATACTGATGGCAATGTGATTGAAGGCGCTAAAGTTGAAATTTGGCATGCTAACAGTTTAGGTAACTATTCTTTCTTCGATAAGTCTCAATCAGACTTTAATTTACGCCGTACCATTTTGGCTGATGCTAATGGTAAATATGTCGCTCTTACTACAATGCCCGTTGGTTATGGCTGTCCGCCAGAAGGCACAACCCAATTTGTACTCAACAAATTAGGTCGTCATGGTAACCGCCCTTCTCATGTTCATTATTTCATTTCTGCACCAGGTTTCCGTAAATTAACGACCCAATTCAACATTGAGGGTGATCAGTATTTATGGGATGACTTTGCTTTTGCAACACGTGATGGCTTAGTGGCAACGGCTGTTGATGTGTCTGATCAAGTAGAAATTCAACGTCGTAGTCTGAACAAACCATTCAAACATATCACATTCAACATCGAACTCGTAAAAGACGCTGCCTCAGCACCTTCTAGTGAAGTAGATCGTCGTCGCGCTAGCGCATAACCACCTATTAGGAACTGAGTTAGCGATAAAAATTTGTTAGCTCAGGACTTCCTTGCTTGGAAAGTCGGAGAACGGATATGCCACGAATTCCTGTAATTAATACCAGCCATCTTGATCGAATCGATGAATTACTCGTAGACAATGAAGAAACGGGCGAATACAAACTGCATCGTTCAGTATTTACTGATCAAGCCTTGTTTGATCTTGAGATGAAATACATCTTTGAAGGTAACTGGGTCTACTTGGCACATGAAAGCCAAATTCCAAACAACAATGATTACTACACCACTTACATGGGTCGCCAGCCTGTTGTTATTGCACGTAACCGTGCAGGTGAACTCAATGCAATGATCAATGCATGTTCTCATCGTGGTGCACAACTTTGCAGACATAAACGCGGTAATAAAGCGACTTATACTTGCCCTTTCCATGGTTGGACATTTAACAACTCAGGTAAATTGCTCAAAGTAAAAGATCCAAGCGATGCTGGATATTCTGATTGTTTCAACCAAGATGGTTCCCACGATCTTAAAAAAGTGGCTCGTTTTGAAAGCTACAAAGGCTTCTTATTTGGTAGCTTAAACCCAGATGTACCTTCGTTAGAGGAATTCTTGGGCGAAACCACCAAAATCATCGACATGATTGTAGATCAGTCAGATCAAGGTCTTGAAGTTTTGCGTGGTACATCATCATATACTTTTGATGGAAACTGGAAACTGACGGCTGAAAATGGTGCAGATGGCTATCATGTATCAGCCGTTCACTGGAACTATGCAGCCACCACGCAACACCGCAAAGAAGCACAAGCAGAAGATAATATTCGTGCAATGAGCGCAGGTTCTTGGGGTAAACAAGGCGGTGGTTCATATGGCTTTGAAAATGGTCATATGTTGCTTTGGACACAATGGGCAAACCCAGAAGACCGTCCAAACTTCCCTAAAGCCGAAGAATATACCGAGAAATTTGGTGCACCGATGTCTAAATGGATGATCGAGCGTTCACGTAATTTGTGTCTATATCCAAATGTTTACTTTATGGATCAATTCGGTTCGCAAATTCGTGTGGTTCGCCCTATTTCAGTCGATAAGTCAGAAATAACGATTTACTGTATTGCCCCAGTCGGCGAAGACAAAGAAGCTCGTAGCCGTCGTATTCGTCAATATGAAGATTTCTTTAATGCTTCAGGTATGGCAACACCAGATGACTTAGAAGAATTCCGTGCTTGCCAAGCAGGTTATGCGGGTATTGCGCTTGAATGGAATGACATGTGTCGTGGTTCTAAACATTGGATTCAAGGCCCAGATGAAGCTGCCAATGAAATTGGCTTAAACCCTGCTATTAGCTGTATTAAAACAGAAGATGAAGGTTTATATCTGGCGCAGCATGCTTATTGGCTGAAAGAAATGAAAAAAGCCATTGTTGCTGAAAAAGAACTTGTTGCAACTGAAGGAGAAAACGCATGAGCGCAATAACTTTAGAAAATATTGCTCAATTTCTCTATAAAGAAGCTCGTTTTCTTGATGATGAACAATGGGATGATTGGCTACAGTGCTATGCACCTTCAGCAGAATTCTGGATGCCGTCATGGGATGACTATGACAAATTGACAGAAGATCCGCAGTCTGAAATTTCATTGATTTACTACCCTGACCGTCAAGGTTTAGAAGACCGTGTGTTCCGTATTAAAACGGAGCGTTCTTCTGCAACCATGCCCGATACACGTACAACCCACAACCTAAGTAATATTGAAATTGTGGAGCAAAACGGTGATTTAGTCACAGTTCGTTTTAACTGGAATACCTTAAGTTTCCGTTATAAAACCAACTACAGCTACTTTGGTATGTCGCGCTATATCATCGATTTTTCGAGTGAGCAGCCAAAAATTTTAAACAAATACGTCGTTTTGAAAAATGATTATATCAATCAAGTGATTGATATTTACCACCTCTAATATGATTCGCTCTCAGCAGAAAACTTTTTTGCTGAGGGATTCAAAAAATTAATTTTGAAAGGATTTCTCCCATGTCTAGTCATAACATTGCACTACAATTTGAAGATGGCGTTACCCGTTTCATCTCCGTTGCTCAAAACGAAACTTTATCTGATGCAGCGTATCGTCAGAAAATCAATATTCCGCTAGATTGCCGTGATGGTGCATGTGGTACATGCCGTGCATTTTGTGAATCTGGTACTTATGACATGCCAGAAGAAACCTATATTGAAGATGCTTTAACGCCTGAAGAAGCTGAGCAAGGTTACATTCTTGCTTGCCAATGCCGCCCAAAATCAGATGCAGTCTTTAAAATTCAAGCTTCTTCTGATGTTTGCAAAACAGAAATTCATCAGTTTAAAGGTACTTTATCGCGTGTCGAAAATCTTTCTGACTCAACAATTACCTTTGATATTCAACTTGATGATGGGCAGCCTGAGATTCATTTCCTTGCAGGTCAATACGTCAATGTAGGAATTCCGAATACGACTGAAACACGCTCATATTCTTTTAGTTCAAAACCTAGCAATCGTTTAACTGGTTTCGTTGTTCGTAATGTACCGAATGGACAGATGAGCGAGTTCCTCAGTAAAAATGCAAAAGCGGGTGACAAAATGAGCTTTACTGGTCCATTTGGCAGTTTCTATCTGCGTCATGTGACTCGCCCTGTATTAATGCTCGCTGGTGGTACAGGTATTGCGCCATTTATGTCAATGTTACAAGTTTTTGAAGAGAACGGCTCAGATCATCCAGTTCGTTTAGTCTTTGGTGTAACCAATGATTTTGACTTGATTGCGATTGAAAAGTTAAACGAACTACAAGAAAAATTCTCGTGGTTTGAATATCGTACCGTCGTCGCAAACCCAGACAGCCAGCATGAACGCAAAGGTTATGTAACAAGTCATATTGAAAATGACTGGTTGAATCATGGTGATGTCGACATTTACTTATGCGGCCCAGTGCCAATGGTTGAAGCTGTTCGTGGTTGGTTGGATCAAGAAGGCATTAAACCTGCCAATTTCTTATTTGAAAAATTCTCAGCGAATTAATTGAATTGGTGATGAGTATGATTTTTCCAGATAGATTCAAAGACAAAATAGTGATTATTACAGGTGCAGCGCAAGGGATTGGTCGCGGTGTTGCGCTTCGGATTGCTGCTGAAAATGGACAAGTAATTTTAGTTGATATTTCAGATTTAGTGGATGAAGTTGCGCACGAAATTATCAGTACAGGCGGCATAGCAATCACAGTAAAAACAAACTTGGAAACTTATGCAGGCGCACAAACAGTTGTAAATCAAGCAATTGAGCATTTTGGTCGTGTCGATGTTCTGATTAACAATGTCGGTGGTGCAATTTGGATGAAGCCATATGATGCTTTCAGTGAAGACGAAATCATTAAAGAAATCAATCGCTCATTGTTTCCAACTTTATGGTGTTGTCGTGCTGTTTTGCCTGAAATGTTGAAGGAAAAAAGTGGTGTCATCGTGAATGTTTCTTCTATTGCGACACGTGGTATCAACCGAATTCCTTACTCAGCAGCAAAAGGTGGTGTGAATGCACTTACCGCATCCCTTGCTTTTGAACATGCTAAAGATGGAATTCGTGTAAACGCAATTGCAACAGGTGGTACAGATGCCCCTCCAAGGAAAGTTCCTCGTAATGCAGATCCTTTAAACGATAATGAAAAAATTTGGATGCAACAAGTTGTTGACCAGACCAAGGATAGAAGTTTGATGGGACGTTATGGCACGATTGATGAACAAGTCAACACCATTGTTTTTCTTGCATCAGATGAATCGTCATATATGACTGGCAGCGTGATTGCTGTTGGTGGTGGGGATCAAGGTTGATTCGATAGTTTAGGATCAAATGATCTTGCAAGGAGGCGTTGAATGACTCTGCTAAAAACATTGAAAGATGATTGGTCAATCTCAGCAACTATCGCTGGATTTCTTGCTGTCTTAATTTCTTATACAGGTCCTCTCATCATTTTCTTTCAGGCTGCCCAAAAAGCCAATATCTCAACCCCAATGATGATTTCTTGGATTTGGGGAATTTCTATTGGAGCAGCCATTGCAGGCATCTATCTTTCGATTCGCTATAAATCACCTGTTATTGCAGCTTGGTCTACACCTGGTACCGCCCTCCTCGTAACCTTATTCCCCAATATCAGTTTGAATGAAGTTGTTGCTGCTTATATTACTGCCGCAATCGTTATTTTCATTGTTGGGATGACAGGCTATTTCGACCGATTGCTGAAATGGATTCCTCAAGGGATCGCAGCAGGCATGATGGCAGGCATCTTATTTCAGTTTGGTTTAGGGTTATTCGTTGCCACAGATACCATGCCCCTCATCGTTTTTAGCATGTTGTTTTGCTATTTATTAGCAAAACGATATTCGCCTCGTTACACCATGCTTTGGGTATTGTTATGTGGTGTTTCACTCAGTTTATTTTTTGGAAAAATGAATCCTGTTGAAATGCAGTTTAGCTTTGCTATTCCTCATTTTATTTTTCCTGAATGGACTTGGCACTCGACATTCAATTTGGCTTTACCACTAATCCTCGTGAGTTTAACAGGGCAATTCTTGCCGGGTATGGCCATTATGAAATTAAGTGGTTATGACACTCCTGCTAAACCGATTATCACAGCATCAAGTATTGCCTCACTTGCAGTCGCTTGTGTAGGTGGAATTACGATTGTACTTGCTGCAATTACCGCCGCTTTATGTATGGGTAAAGATGCCCATGAACTCAAAGACAAACGTTATATCGCAGGTGTTGCCAACGGTATTTTCTACATTTTAGGTGGCTTATTTGCTGGCAGTATCGTCATGCTATTCAGTCTTCTCCCCAAAGAACTCATCGCAGCTTTAGCTGGACTCGCATTGCTTGGTGCAATCGGGACAAATGTCATGATCGCCATGAAAGATGACCAACAGCGTGATGCAGCGTTAATTACATTTCTAGCAACAGTATCTGGAATGCACTTTTTAGGGCTGAGCTCAGTTTTTTGGGGCATCTGTATCGGTGTTATTGCTCAAATTCTCTTAAATCCTCATCCGTACCAAAATACTGTTCAAACACAATCATCTTCTGAAAAGCAGATCAGCAAGACATGATTCTAGGATAAATTTATTATGATCGATAAATCAAAAGCTTCTCTTGTTGAAGCACTCAGCCAAATTAGGGATGGCTCCACCATCATGATTGGTGGTTTTGGCACCGCAGGACAACCCGCAGAACTGATTGATGGATTGATCGAACTCGGCATCAAAGACCTTGTTATTGTTAATAATAATGCCGGCAATGGTGACTATGGTCTTGCTAAACTTCTAAAAACAGGCGCCGTTCGTAAAATCATCTGTTCTTTCCCGCGCCAATCTGATTCATGGGTGTTCGATGAACTCTACCATGCCGGCAAGATTGAACTGGAACTGGTGCCACAAGGTAATCTCGCTTGCCGTATTCAAGCCGCAGGTATGGGTTTAGGTGCTGTATTTACGCCTACAGGCTTCGGAACACTATTGGCAGAAGGTAAAGAAACCCGTCATATCGAGGGTAAAGACTATGTGCTTGAATATCCAATCAAAGCTGACTTTGCCTTGATCAAAGCCTACAAAGGCGATCGTTGGGGCAATCTGGTTTTCAATAAATCGGCACGTAACTTTGGACCTATTATGGCGATGGCTGCTGATGTCACCATTGCTCAAGTCTCAGAAGTGGTTGAACTTGGTCAGCTTGATCCTGAACACATCATTACCCCAGGGATTTTTGTTCAGCATGTGGTTGCTGTTGAAGCAACATCACCTGTCGCTGCGCAATAAGGAGAATAACAATGAGCTATCAAAAACTCAGCCGTGACCAAATTGCGGAACGTGTTGCACAAGATATTCCTGATGGTGCTTATGTCAATTTAGGTATTGGCTTACCGACCAAGATTTCAAATTATTTACCTGCGGATAAAGATGTCTTTCTGCATTCTGAAAATGGTTTATTGGCATTTGGTCCTCCACCAGCCAAAGGTGAGGAAGACCCTGAGCTGATTAATGCAGGCAAAGAATATGTGACCATGCTCACAGGTGGAAGCTTTTTCCATCATGGTGATTCCTTTGCCATGATGCGTGGTGGTCATTTAGATATTGCGGTACTCGGTGCATTCCAAGTCGCAGCCAACGGTGATCTTGCTAATTGGCATACAGGTGCAGCCGATGCGATTCCTGCGGTCGGTGGAGCAATGGATTTAGCCGTAGGTGCAAAGAAAGTCTTTATCACGACCGATCATGTCACTAAACAAGGTGAGCCGAAGATTGTTGAAACACTGTCTTATCCTGCAACGGGTTTGAAATGTGTCGATCGTATCTATACCGATCTGTGTGTGATTGATGTGACTACAGACGGTTTAAAAGTGATTGAAAAAGTTGAAGGTCTCAGCTTTGAAGCTTTACAGGTTTTGACAGGTGCTCAGTTGATTGATGCGACACAAGGATAATGAATCTCCCCTAACCCCTCTTTAAAAAGAGGGGAACTCCTCCCTTTAATAAAGGGAGGTTGGGAGGGATTTTAGATAAAGGGAAAAACATGAAAAACGCTTATATCATTGATGCGATTCGCACACCCTTTGGACGTTATGCAGGTGGTTTAGCCCCTGTACGTGCAGATAACCTTGGTGCGATTCCGATTCAAGCTTTAATGCAACGGAATCCAACCGTGGATTGGCAACAAGTTGATGATGTGATTTATGGTTGTGCTAATCAGGCAGGCGAAGATAACCGTAATGTCAGTCGTATGTCAGCTCTACTTGCAGGCTTGCCGTATCAAGTCCCTGCAACCACAGTGAACCGTTTATGTGGTTCATCCTTAGATGCGATTGCGATGGCAGCCCGTGCGATTAAAGCAGGTG
>JAVXBC010000028.1:0-25381 GCA_036660195.1 Acinetobacter sp. | reverse complement strand
AAGTAAAAAACTAGGCATTGAGTATTGAGCCTTACTGGCTTAAATACGATTGTTCAAACCGTCATAAAAATGTCAGTTTACTCATGCAATTTATCCAACATTTCAGTTTTAGCAAACCCCTCTTGTAGCGCATTCAAATCTTCATCAATCGCCGTTTTCATCCCGCGTCTTTCTAGCCATTTTCTGCCCCAAAGACTTAGTTCCAAGATTAGATGATGTAATTCTTTTCCCTCTTCACTTAATGAGTATTCCACTTTTGGCGGGACAACTGGGTATACAGTCCGAATCACCAAACCATCTTCTTCCAACTCACGTAATTGTTTGGTCAATAGTCGCTGATTAATACTGACTAAATGACGTTGCAACTCGCTAAAGCGCAAGGTTCCATCTTTAAACAGATGAAATAAAATCACGCCCTTCCACTTACCCCCCAGAATATGCAGCGCCGCTTCCATCGAACAACCAGGGGCAGAATCATAATTACGCAGTTTCTTCATAATACCTTATAGTTACCTTTTGGTAAGTATGTGAATTTTTTTAGTGTATAAACACTTTATAACAGTATGTATGATCGTCTCATCAAAGTAAAACCCCTTATTGGAAAGAAAGATGTCTGCACTGTTATTACAACCAATCACCATCCGCAATACCGAATTTAAAAACCGTATTGCCATGTCGCCCATGTGTATGCACTCTGCTACAGCAGCTGGTTATATTACTGATTTTCACCTTGTTCACTATGGCGCACGTGCCTTAGGCGGTGCAGGTTTAATCATGTTAGAAACCGCTTCTGTATTACCCAATGGTCCAATCGGTCCAGGTGATATTGGGATTTGGGATGATAGTCATGTCGAAGGCTTAAGCCGTGTGATTGATGTCATTCAACGTTTTGGTGCGAAAGCAGGTGCGCAACTCGGTCATGCAGGCCGTCAATTGGGGATTGATTTACCCTCGATTGCACCGTCTGCGATTCCATTTACCGCTGAATCACGTGTTCCACAAGAAATGAGTCTTGAACAAATTCAAGAAGTGGTAGAAGCCTTTCGTCTAGGCGCAGCCAGAGCGAAGAAAGCGGGCTTTGATGTGATCGAAATTCACTGTGCGCACGGTTATTTACTCAATGAATTTTTATCGCCGCTTGCGAATAAGCGTACTGATCTTTACGGCGGTAGCCATGAAAACCGTTATCGTATTGTTCGAGAAGTGATTGATGCAGTTCGTAGTGAATGGGATGGCCCGTTATTCTTACGAATTTCTTCAACTGATTATGTTGAAGGTGGCAATACACCAGAAGATTTTTTGATCTATGCACAATGGATGAAAGAACAGGATATTGATCTTATTGATTGTTCATCGGGCGGTATTGCCATGGTTCCAGTCAATACCTATCCAAACTATCAAGTACCAGCAGCTGAATTATTGCGTAAAGAACTCAACATTATGACTGGTGCTGTGGGGCTGATTGAAACGGGTCGTCAGGCTGAAGAAATTCTACAAAATGGTCGTGCCGATATTGTTTTGGTTGGTCGTGAAATGTTGAAGGATCCGTTCTGGGCACGTACCGCAGCAGATGATTTAAAAACTGAAATTACGGTTCCGTCTCAATATACCCGTTATGGTTCAGCTTGGCAGCGTACAATGCCGAAGCTGGATGCAGTTCCTTTACTTGAAACCGTGGAACAATAAATCCGAGTCAAATGAAGGGGAAAATCTTTCCCTTCATTTCCCCTATTCGCTTTCATTTTTACTTATTTATAACAAAAGCTTAGATGCCAAATTTAAGTACAATAAAATCAATAAAGCTTTTTAATTTAGGCGTCATTCTGCGATCACGCGAATACAAAATATGTAATGAACCCACGACAGGCTCGTACTCGGTCAGCACTTGAATTAAACGACCCTCTGCCAAATCATCCGCGACCAACTCATAAGGTTGTAATAACAAACCTTGTCCCGCAAGCGCCGCTGCACGTAAAGCCTCACCACTATTGGTCCAAAACCTTCCTGTAATCAAGGCTGAGCTGATGCCATCAGGGCCTTTAAATGACCACTGGGTTCGTAAAACTGAATGCGTAAAGACCAAACACTCGTGATGTTTTAAATCCTCAGGACTTCGTAGTGGATCACTAGAATTAATATATTTGGGAGAGGCACATAAGACTAACTTATAAGGGGCTAAACCACGCGACAATAAACCACTATCCTGTAATTCCCCCGAACGAAAGATAATATCGTAGCCCTCCTCCACCAAGTCGATTTTACGATTACTCAGATTTAACTCGACCGAGACTTCAGGATAGGTCTTTAAAAATTCAGTAATTGCAGGTGCTAAGGCATGGTTACCAAAGGTCACAGGCGCACTAATCCGCAATTTCCCTCTCGGCGTGGAACGTGTTTCAGCCAAAAAAGCTTCGGCTTCTTGCATTTCAGCCAAAATATGTTTGGCTTTTTCATAATAAATTCGACCCGCATCGGTAAGACTCTGCTGACGTGTGGTGCGGTTTAATAATTTGATTTCTAAAGTTTGTTCCAAGAATCGAATGTGCTTTCCAGCCACTTGCGAAGACAGGTCTAATTCGATGGCTGCGGCAGAAATAGACCCCAAGTCAACGGCTTTGACAAACACTTGCATACAAGAGAAACGATCCATTTGAAATATTTTATACCTAATGTTTATATTATTAGATAATTTATCCCAATTTATTTCTTATGTATAGTGAACTCATCAACAAAACTCAAATCAAGAGATTCGCTATGCAAAATCATCAACATCACACAGACACGCAAATCAAACCGACGATCGTATTGGTACACGGTGCATTTGCAGATGGTTCAACGTGGAACCCAGTGATCCAACGTTTACAAGCCGAAGGATTCAATACAATTGCAGTACAAAACCCGTTAAGCTCACTCGATGATGATGTACTCGCAACTCAACGTGTGCTCAATCGCGTTGAGGGACCCGTTGTTCTTGTTGGACATTCTTGGGGTGGCATGGCCGTGACTGAAGCTGGGCAACATCCATCGGTAAAAGCTTTGGTTTATGTGGCAGCATTTGCCCCAGCCGTCGGCGAGTCGATTGTTGATTTAGGGCAAGACCTACCGGCACCATCTGGCTTTGCTCATTTGGTCAGCGATCAAGAAGGCTTTTTAACGCTGAGCCTTGAAGGGATTGAACAGCATTTGGCGCAAGATCTTCATAATCCGACGCAAACCCAATTGATGTATGCAACACAAACACCGATTCGTGCTCAGAACTTTGAAGAAAAAGCCAAAGCTGCTGCATGGGAAGTGAAACCATCGTCTTATATCATCAGTGAACATGATGGCATGCTGCAACCTGAGCTACAGAAAAAAATGGCTGCAAGAATTTCCGCGAAGATCACCACATTAAATGCCAGCCATGTTCCACATTTGTCTCAGCCTGCTGAAGTCGTTAAAGTGATTATTGAAGCGGCATTACTTAATACTGCTGTCTAATACACAGTACCTTATAAAGTATATTATTGCGGTGTATTGCTTATAATAAATTTTGGGGCTGTACTAGATCAGGTTAAATTTGACACCAAAATCGCAGTGTTTTGAGCTGCTGTTTTGGTGTTCCATAGTTGAATCTAACCTTGCGAAGCAGTGCTTCTCATCCTTTAGAAACAAGGGGAATGATTCCTTCGGAATTCCATTGTATTTTCAGAGCACTCTTTTCGCTTGATTCCAGAAATTTTCAATCCCGTTGATATGGTTTTTACCTTCTGAAAATAGCAAAGAATGATTGATTCTTTCATGGTAAAAACCACTCACATCAAGTGCGTTATAGCTGCGATAACAATCTGTATAGACAATGCTATCAGGCGCTACTTTATTAATGATTACAGGCATTAGTGTCATTGCTTTAGTATCAGAAACAACCTCGGTATAAAACTTTCCACCACGCTTCAAGATACCAAATACAGCGACTTTACCAGCAGCCCCACGACCGCATTTTCCTTTACGTGCACCATCCACAAATAGCTCTCATCCAGTTCCACCTGTCCATCGAATATTTCAGCAGCTTCTTGCTCTATATAGTAGGTGATGACATGTCTAATTTTAGTGTAAAACAGAGCAGCTGAATTAGGGTGAATACCCAGTAAATCAGCTGCCGAACGGGCCCTTCGAGTACAAAAAGCCCAAGCAATCTGATCTGTACTTTTTTATTTAACTTACTGTTAGATATCTTCATTTTCCTAGACTAACATAGTGCTATCTAGTACAGCCCCAAACTTAAAGCCATAATGCCCACAATATTTATCGCAAATAACCAACCATAATGCTGTGGGTCAACACCATAATACGTAATGTGATTCGAGTCCCGATGAGCGTACCATTAGTAATCTCAAGATTACGGCTAATTTTGATTTTTGAGGTTTTTTAAGCTAAATTTAATTCTTACAGTTCAAATTTTTAGCCTATTATAAATACATCAAGCTAATTTTGTATAAAGCAACATGCATTTGCATTTTCCAATTAACAACTTCAAGGAACACATTCCATGTCTAATGGTGCCCAAGCCTTAATCAAAACATTATTAAACAATAATATTGAAGTCTGTTTTAGTAATCCTGGGACATCGGAAATGCATTTTGTTGCGGCCTTGGATGAAAACCCTCAAATGCGTGCAGTGCTCACGCTGTTCGAAGGTGTTGCAACTGGAGCCGCGGATGGTTATGCACGTATGCTGAATAAACCAGCCTGTACCCTGTTACATTTAGGCTGTGGTTTAGGTAACGGCTTAGCCAATTTACACAATGCACATAAGGCCAAAGTTCCCGTACTCAATATTGTCGGAGATCATGCGACATACCATGTGAAATACAATGCACAATTACAGTCCGATATTGAAACGATAGCTCGTAATTTTTCAGGTTGGGTAAAGACCACAAAAACCCCAGAAGAACTGTGTGATGATGCTCAAGATGCGATTAAAAGTTCACACAAAAGAGAAGTAGCGACATTAATTTTACCTGCAGATGTATCTTGGACTGATGGTGTCGAGGCAAAAGAACCTACCCAAGATCAATTTAACCCTGAAATTGATGAAACTAAAATTCAACAACTCGTTCAAGTCTTAAAAAGCTCTGATAAGGTTGCAATGATATTAGGAGGGGCTGCACTACAAGAACCAATGCTTAATTTACTTTCTAAAATTTCAGAAGTAACAGGCGTACAACTTTTTGCAGAAGTGTTCCCAACAAAAATGCAACGTGGTGTAGGACGCCCTTACATTGAAAGAATGGCATATTTTTCTGAATTGGCTTCGGTGCAGTTAACCAACTTTGAACATATTATTTTGGTCGATTCGAGAAGACCTGTATCATTTTTTGCCTACCCAGATAAATCCAGTGATTTAGTTCCAGAAGGCTGTGAAGTACACCAATTAGTTGATGACTATAGAAATTTATCATTCGCATTAGAACATTTATGTGAACAACTGAATGCCATGCATATCGCCCCAAATTTACAGGAAAAAAGCACTCAATTATTACCGTATGGCAAATTAACGGCTAAAAAAGTATGTCAAATAATTGGGGGCCTGTTACCCGAAAATGCGATTATTTCAGATGAGGCACAAACATCGGGTGTCATGCTGCCTAAATATACTCGTGCCTCTCCGAAACACGACTTACTAACACTTACTGGTGGTGCAATAGGTCAAGCCTTGCCTGTCGCGATTGGCGCAGCAATTGCTTGTCCTGATCGAACGGTATTTGCCTTAACGGGTGACGGTTCAGCCATGTATACCTTTCAATCGCTCTGGACGATGGCGCGTGAAGAATTGAAAGTGATTACCATTGTTTTTAACAATGCCTCATATTCAATTTTAAATATTGAATTAGAACGCGTTGGTGTGAAGAAAGTAGGCAATGTTGCAAAATCACAATTAAGCTTAGAAAAACCAGCCCTCAATTTCACCGACATGGCGAGAGGAATGGGCGTATCGGCAGTTCGAGTAAACAGTTGTGGTGGACTCAAGAAAGCTATCCGTAAGGCCTTAGCCTTGAATGGTCCAACCGTGATTGAAGTGATGATCCCTAGTTCGATCAGTGGTTTAAAGTTAAAAGCCTTACCTGTTGTTTTGAATTCTTTAAATAAAATGCCGTTAAAATTTTCTAAAATTATTAAGAAACAAATTGCACCTTAAGTAAGGTGTGATTCTTGTTCAAGAATGATTTAGATTGCACGAACTTTATTTACCACAGAAATTAATACATAAGCTTAGAAAAGACTCAGGAACTTCCAATAACGTCCTGAGTCTCTCTGCATGAATTAGCAGTTCGAGAGTGATTGATCATTTAATTTTAAGCGAACATAACGCCTGAATTAAGCCTCGCCACGAAGTGGCATCGGCTTGAAAGAATTGTTAAGCCTCATCCCTTGGATCAGACAGTTCTTGATACATGCTTTCATGGCGCTCCAGGTGCTTGGGAGTCATAGCAGCCTCTATGGCTTCCCTTAGCTCAAATGGATCAATTTCCAATCCCATTAAGTCACCCGTCCAATTTGGTCCGGCTAGAACGCCATCCCCAGACATTCCTGGTAGCCAGCGATACATGAAATTGAAAAGGCTCATACTCTCTGGGTCATGTGCAGGGAAGTTCTCGGCTTTAGCCCTCTTGGCATAGGCGAGATCCGAAAAGAAGAGCAGCACTGCCGCGGGTGCTTCGTCCTCATCCTCCATCTCAGCATTAGATTCACACATCGCAATGCTGAGGTCAGAGGATAGGTACCACACTATGTCGAATTCAATGATACGCCGGATGAAGCGTTCTACATCGGATTTTACATCAGCGGTGTTGCGGAACATCACTAGTTCTCCAATAAGACCTAACATTCCATTTAAGGATGGATTCAATAAAGGGGGATCAACTTGCCTCAGGTAAAACTAAATCCATTTGATCCATTACCACTAAGCGTTCGATATAGTCCCATGATTTCTCAATTTGCTCATAGTCATGATTCATATTTGCATATACCGTCATGCCATCTAAAATATTAATAAACATAGATGCGAGCACTTCAGGTTGTGTCACGTTTAGTTGAGCAAATAAAGTTTCAGAAAGTCCATGCAACCACAAGCGATAACTTTCAATCGGATGAATCAATGAAGGATACTGCTTCAACACCTCAACCGTAGCCTTCTGAAACATACAGCCATTAAATTCCTCCGACTTAAACCAATTCATATACCACGTAAAAATAGCCTTAATTTTTCCAAGAGAATCGCCCTCTCTTTGCAATTTAAGTTCATTTAATATCGCCGTTTGAATATTCTCATTTCTTCTAATCAAGCAATCTTCTATCAATTTTTCTTTTGAAGGAAAGTATTTATAGAAAGTCATTTTTGCTACGCCAGATTCAAGAATAATCCGGTCAACCCCAATTGAACCATAACTGTAGCGATTGAATAAATTTAGAGCCGTTTCAATGATGTCTTCTTTCTTTGACATATATTATTATCCTTTTTAACATTTTCTATACATTCTTATATAAGCTTTATGACAGTGCTATAATTTCTTTGGCCTGCATATTGCTAAATCATTACGAAATACGATGAAAGCGGTTGTTATCATTATACTTAAAACCAACACACATCAAAAAATATTTAAAATCTATATCTCGCCTAATAAATATACACCAACACTTAAGCGAAATTCAACTGTTTTTTAAATCACATTTAATTACAACTTAATAATGTGACTCCACATACTATTTACAAGGCTTTTAAGAAAAATTAAATAAAAAAACATTTTTAAGCAGAATTGTATTTGCTTTAAATTAAAAATGAATCTATATTTTTATTTATCCAATAAAAATTAGATTTTGGTTGAAGCAAAGCAAAAAATTGATAAGCAAATAACAAGCTAGACCAAAATTAATCAGGATATTAATAATATAAACTAATATAGAGAAATGAACTATGCCAAAAAAATTTGAAAACTTTAATAACCCAAGAAAAAATGCAATCAATGGAATGAAAAAAAGTATTCCAGCGCAGAGTTGGGAAAAGAATATTTATTTTCTCAATAAATTAAGAGCAGAGATTGCCAATCACCCTGTTTCGAAGCATCCAGCAATTCAAATTTTGAATGATGGCGTAATCGATAAAGAATCATTACAACAGATTCATTTAGAGTACCGTCACGCAATCGTTCAAGTCTTTACTGATGCGCTTCTCATGGCACAATTTCAAACCAAACAGCTTGAACCTCGTCTGGAATCTGGCTCTAAGATGTTCCCACGCTTCTTACTAACATTGAATATATTGGATGAATTTGGCTATCGCCCTGGCTTAGATGAAGAAGGCTATTACTCAGGTAATCCAGAATATGCACACTATCCACTCTTTGAAGATGTGTTAAACGATTTTGAATTGAGTCAGTCAGAACGTAATGAATATAAGCCTTCATTAATTTCTCATAAAGTACGAGCATATTTAGAAAATTCATTTAATGACTACAAAGCGATTGCTGCTCTACTGGCAGTTGCTGAAGAAGAAGTAATTTTATTTAGCCCTGCTTTACGCCATGCAACGCATGCTGTAGGTTTTGATGTAGACAGTGGCTATTACTTCGTTCATGGCGTTTCTGATGATGCAACTGCAGAAGCTGCTGATGATGACCACGAAAATGATTTATGGCTTATTTTAGCGCAAGCCTGTACAGAAAATGATTATGACTATATTCGAAAAATTTGTTTTGAATATTGTAATTTATGGCAACAGTTCTGGGATAAACAAATTGATAACCTAAAATATGAACCTTATAAGAAATTAGCTTAATATTAATTAATTGATTTCTCATGTTTTAAACATGAGAAATCTCTTATATTTTTTAACTTATAATAATAGTAAGTAAAATACCACCTAAATTTAGTATAATAGTTAATAATTCTTATAATGTCTAAATGTGACATTTTTTACCACAAACTTACTTTTATTTAAATAACCATATTTATTTACATAAGGAAATTAAAAAGCCGAAAGAAATATCTTTCGGCTTTTTATATTAGCAATAAAACGATAATTAAAAGTTAGTAATTTTTTAAACCACTTCTTCTTGATTCGTTACTCGCAAGACTTCTTCCAAAGTAGTTTTACCTGCCAAAACTTTGCGTAGACCATCATCTCTAATCGAGCCTGATTGTTTTCTCGCATAGTTTTCCAGTTCAAATTCTGCGGCATGACCATGAATCAAGCGGCGCATCGGTTCGTCTACTGGAACAATTTCATAAATCGCTGTTCGCCCCCTAAACCCGACATGTGAACAATGCTCACAGCCATTTGGCACAGGCAATTGCATGTGAGCATCAATTTTTATTTGCTGAAATACTTGTTGCTCAAAGTCATCAGCTGTACGCCATGTGACGCAATGGGGACATAAGGTGCGCACTAAACGCTGTGCGATCACTCCAATTAAAGAGCTCGCCAATAAAAATGGCTCAATGCCCATATCTTTTAAACGTGTCACTGCACCAATCGCAGTATTGGTATGCAACGTCGATAATACCAAATGACCTGTGAGTGAGGCTTGCACAGCAATTTCGGCAGTTTCAAGGTCACGAATTTCACCAACCATCACCACATCGGGGTCTTGGCGTAACATGGCTTTCAATGCACGAGCAAAGGTCATATCGACTTTGGTATTGACCTGTGTTTGCCCAATGCCCTCAAGTTGATATTCAATCGGGTCTTCGGCAGTCAAAATATTCCGTGTATTATCGTTTAAGTCCGATAATGCCGCATACAAAGTCGTAGTTTTCCCTGAACCTGTAGGGCCAGTCACCAAAATAATGCCGTGCGGACGATGTACCAGTTGGGTTAAACGTGCATAGTCATCCTGCATTAAGCCTAAATGGGTCATGTTTAAGCGACCTGCTTGCTTATCAAGCAGACGCATCACCACACGTTCACCATGTGAGGACGGCAAGGTCGAAACACGAACATCGACTTCACGTCCAGCTAAACGCAATGAAATACGGCCATCTTGTGGTACTCGCTTTTCAGCAATATCCAGTTTCGCCATGACTTTAATACGCGAAACTAATAACGGTGCAAGTTCACGGCGTGGTTGTACGATTTCACGCAATTGACCATCTACACGTAAGCGTACTGAAAGTTTTTTCTCGAAGGCTTCGATGTGAATATCAGACGCGCTGACCCGAATTGCTTCTGACAGTAAGGCATTAATTAAACGAACAATTGGCGCATCATCTTCCTGATCCATCAAATCTTCAGCTTCAGGAACTTGATCTGCCAAACTGAGTAAATCAGGATGATCTTCCAAACCTGCTGCAACTTGTTGCGACTCGCCTGTATCGCCTGCATAGCTCGAACTGAGCAAGGCATGAAATTCTTGATCGGTACATAACTGATCATTGGCCGATTTACCCAAAATACGGCGTGCTTCCTGCAAAGCAATACGCGCAGTGTCTTTGCGTCGCACAATAAAAACTTGATCGCCTTCGTAACGTAATAAAACGCCATGTCTTTTGGCAAAACTATAAGGTATTTGTATTTGTTTAAGTATTTGCATCATACAAATAATGATAATAAAGATGGTTGAGTGTACTCTAAGCAGATTGCAGCGTGAAGTCTGTTTCTCATACTCACCAAGGAATTTTGCATCTTGTCCCCAAATAATCCAATCCAAGCCGCGCATTCAGACACTTTAAAATGGTGGGGTGAACAACATTTTGAGATTCAACAAGCCAAAGCTTGGCAATTTGGATCGCTGTTATTTCGGCTGACTCGTGGGATCAAAGAATGGCGTTTGGAATACCATCGTCCACACGCCCAACATGATTATGAACAGCTTTGGCAGGTTTTATCGGATATTGAATTTGCGATGCCCTCACCTGCAAAAATCGAACGCTACATGTTCCATAGCACGCAAAGCAGTTTTCATTTGATGCCGCGATTGGCCGATCGTTCTGTGGTGATTAAACCTGTTGATCCAATTTATATTCCAGCAGGTCAACGTGGGACTTTATATATTAGTACGCCTTTATGGATTGCAGGTCTAGTTGATGGTTTATCTGAGCCGCTGTTTGATATCCCCGTGATTCAACCCAAAGACACTTGGTTTGGTAAAAATCCGCAACAGGGTGAAATTTGTTATGCCACCTCGGTCGATGGGCGAACTGACTTAGAACTATTAAAACCACGTGCTTTTCGTGCAGTCACGCCAATTGAATTTCACAATACCAGTCCACACCAACTTCGTTTTGACCGTATGAGTGTGCCCGTCCCTGCTTTGCCATTGTTTTATAGCGAAAGTACTGGGCGTTTATGGACATCGCAAATCAAAGTGTATTACGAAGGTTCAGAACACCCTGCACGGATTCGCATTGAAAATAAAACACCGCCACAAGCGGGCGAAGTCACCTATGTGCATCCGCCACGTGCGCCTGCCAGTGCGTTATTTAATATGTTTGATTCGTTTTTCTAAGAGCGTGATATGCCAGATTCAAATATCCCAAAAGATGTGGCAAGCAGCCTGACCAGTATCTTTACCAATATCAATTTTGAACGCCTGAGCGAAATTTTGGTGGCGATCATCTTATGTGCGATTGGTTTTTTGATTGCGCGTTTTGTATCGAATAGCTTTATCCGAACCATTGGCTCTCGCTTCAACGCACATCAGCGTTTATTGTGGCGTCGTGGAATTTTTTATTTTATTTTCTTGCTGTTTATTATGGCGAGTCTGCGAGAAGCAGGCTTTAAACTCAGTGTATTTTTGGGTGCAGCAGGCATCCTGACGGTCGCATTGGGTTTTGCTTCACAAACCTCTGCAACCAATTTAATCAGTGGTCTATTTCTAATTGGTGAAGGCTCTTTTGAAGTTGGCGACACTATTCAAATTACCTTAATTCGCGGGCAAACCATTGAAGGACAAGTCATCTCCATTGACTTACTTTCGGTCAAACTCCTTACTTTGGATAATGTCTATATTCGCCTGCCAAATGAACAACTGATTCGCACGCCTGTGATGAATTTATCCAAGTATCCAATTCGACGAATTCCAATTACCCTCGCCATCAATTTCCATGAAGACATTATTAAAGTACGGCATGTGCTTTTAGAAGTCGCTGCGAAATATCCACTGGTGATGGATGACCCTAAAGCCGCGGTAACTGTAACTGCGTTTCGAGAATCTTCAATTGAAATACTTTTTGCCGTGTGGTGTAGACAGGAAAATGCGCTGAAAGTTCGAGATGAAATGCAGGAACGTATACGAAATGGCTTTTTGGAAAATCAGATCGAGATTCCCGTGCCTAAAATGGGCTTAATTGATCGACCGCTTCCTTTAGAGGATGATCAAATCGATCAATATGCCCATCACAAAGAACTCAAAAAAGAATAGAAAGAGAGACAATCAACTCTCTTTCTGAGATTCTTCAAGTGCGGGTGGCAACGGTGCTAAATAAGCAATGACCAACATGATTGCACCAGAACCAATGAATGAAATCACCCGAGTTAATGTGCCACTTTGTGAGAGATCAAGCAGCAATAATTTAGCCACGACAATTGCTAACAACGCCGCACCAACAAACCAAATTTGACGGATATGGCGGCGACTGGAAAAAGTCATCAGGACAAAAGCCAAAATCACCCATAATAAAGTTAAACTCAGTTGTACTTCACCATTGTGCCAAATCGCCTCACTCCACAATGGCGTTCCCATATAATGATGCATTGCACGCACAACAACACTACTCAGCACCAATAAACCGACTAAAATCGCGGCAATTTTGAAGCCCGATTCAACCGATGATTCAGCACTCAATGGAACACGATATTTCACCCACAACACGCCTGCCAATACCAGTAATGACAATACATCGGTGAAATTGAATAGCGGGATGAAATAGTATTGTTCCGCAGAATGTGAATCTAAACTGACTATGACGAGCCATAATAAACTAAGACACCAAACAGGCAATTGCGTAAGCAGCTTGGTTTGATGGGTTTTAAATAACCATAAGCTATACATCACAGGAATAATTGCCAGTGCCACAATTGGCATGATTGGGAAAATCGCAGTTCCTAATACAGCAAGGCTTAGCCACAAACACGTCGACCAACTCGTCAACACAGATTGATTTTTCTGCATCGACAATAAAATACCGATCAAACCTAAAGCAGCGACTGCAAAACTGCCTTGCTGAATCAAACTTTGCCAATGAAATTGCGTATAAACATCTGCGGCAAAACTTTCACAGAGTAATAGGAAAAACAAACTCATAATTAGAATGATCTGTAGACGATCCCACTGCAACTTAGATTTAAAATGCACCGCAAAACTAAATATCGTAAGCAAGATAACAGCAACTGCCAAATATGGACTGACGCCATATTGCTGCCATTGCAACCATTCCACCCCTGCCATTGCGCCTGCATACATACCCAAAATTAAGAAAATGCCACTCAAAAATTTTGCGCTGAAATATTTTTCTGCTTCCTGATAATGCAACAAATAAAACGCCGAAATAAACTGCGCGAGTGCAAAAATTGCGGTACTTAAAATTGGAAAATCTTGATTTGTCCAAATTTGGAGCATCAATGCGATAGAACTTAACAAGACCAATGCCACACCGACATAACGACTTAAACGATAGCGTTCAGTTACTCCCCATACAATTAATGCTGTACCTTGAATCACCCAACCTGTCGATGTCCAATGTGCGCCATTCGCCAATGGAAAAATCAATGCGACGAACACCACAGCAAGGATGAAAAAACTTTTGGCTAAAATGGAGAGTTGCGGATGTTGACGCTTAATCCAAACACTTAATGAAATATAGACTGCTGCCAAAGCCACTGCACCCCATGTTAAAGCTGGCGTAGATTGATGCATTAAATAAGC
Organism: Acinetobacter sp.; assembly: GCA_036660195.1. Taxonomy (GTDB): domain Bacteria; phylum Pseudomonadota; class Gammaproteobacteria; order Pseudomonadales; family Moraxellaceae; genus Acinetobacter. The sequence goes on along the minus strand of JAVXBC010000028.1, from coordinate 11,480 downwards.
ATGTAAAGAGAAACCTAATACAGGTACGCTAAAAATAAGTCCAACATCTAAAATCGGTTGTAAACGTTGTGTTGATTGCGGTTCGGTTTCAGTTGCAAGCGACTCATTTCTGGCATGTAACATCAGTTGGCTATAACGAATACTCAGCCAAATAAACAGCGCAATATGCAGCCATAAAATTACATCAAGCGTTTGAAACTGGACTATTTTCGCGTGAATACCAATGACTGCACCGCCAATGAACATGGTGGCAAAAAATGCAATTTGATGCAGAATTTTCCACGGCTGGATAAAATTCACTGCCGCTACCGCTAAATTAATAATTAAATAATAGCTAAATAAGAAAATCACATCAGGATGCGTTTGTGGAATTACCAAGGGCGCAATATAAGCCATCGTCAAAGCAAGTATTGCTAAATACAAAGCACGCTGTTGCAGGCTTAAATACACGGTCGCTGCTAATAGAATGACAAATAAAATACTCGCAGTGCTTAGACTTGCAATTACGGAAAAATGATGTGAAAACACGAGTGTCAAAAACACCACGGCTAAACCTAAACCTTGTAACGCAACCGCAAATAACTGATTTTTCTTTCTAAACCAATAGCCTGCGAAAGTCGTTATAACACCAGCAGTCCCGATAAAAGCTAATTTCACCCCTAAACTGAGTTGCCAATGCTCACTCGCGAAACGTAGCAGTAACACCACCCCAACCATCAAAATGGCGACCGCAACGCGTAGGATTGGATTGCCATGCATCATCCAATCGATTGCAGGTTGGTACCATGTCGGTTCTTTTGCTTGAACTTGATGGATTCTAGCTTGGATCGGTTCTGAAATTGGATTTTGAATAGTAGGATCAGTTTGCATCCAGTCAGGCCTAAACGGCTCAGTAGATAACCGTTCTTCTTGCGAGATCGCATCTTGTTGTACTTTTGAAGGAATTGGTAGCGTTTGGGTTTGATTATCAACTGATCGTTGCTCTAACTGCGCCAAGCGCTGATGAAAATCAAAAATTAGCCATACCAAAACGACAACAAATGCCACACACATCCACATGATTGCTGAATGCCACTCCAACAAAATTGCCACCACCAACAATGCCGCAACAATCATCAAAAGATGGATTATTCCCTGTTTTTCTTTTTTATACATAGACTTGTATCAATAATGACAATTTGATTAAGTTTATCTTACTTGATCAATTCCTAAGCAGCTATTTCTACATACAAAATACTATAAATCTTTAAACGACAGAGAATGCCGTGCGATCATACAGCAACGAGGACAGCCCTCGGTTTTTCACGTAAAATAACCTCTAATTTATGAGCAGGATTGCACAATGCCACCTTTTGTTTTGGTTGACGGGTCTTATTTTTTATTTCGTGCTTTTCACGCGGTACCACCGTTGACCACATCGACAGGCATTCACACCAATGCAATTCGAGGTGCAATCGCAGCCATTCAAAAATTGATGCGCCGTACACAACCGACTCATATGGCGGTCATTTTTGACACGCCAGAACCGACATTTCGCCATGTTTTATCGCCGATCTACAAAGGCAACCGACCAGGTATGCCTGAGGAACTTTCGCAGCAAATCCCTTATTTACACGCGCTGATTAAAGCACTGGGAATTCCGTTGTTTTATTTGGCTGGTGCGGAAGCCGATGACATTATTGGGACATTAACCAAACGCGCGCTCGAAGAAGGTCATCACGTTCTGATTTCTACCGGCGATAAAGACATGGCGCAATTGGTTAATGAAAATGTCAAACTCGAAGACAGTTTCAAAGAACGTGTTTTGGATGAGGCAGGCGTTTTCGAAAAATTTGGCGTACATCCGTATCAAATCATTGATTATTTAACGCTCATGGGCGATGCATCGGATGGCATTCAAGGCGTACCTGGTGTAGGAGCTAAAACGGCTGCTAAGTTATTGAACGAATATGATTCCTTGCAGAATATTATTGCCAACGCCGATCAACTTAAAGGCAAAATCAGCCAAAATATTAAAGATAATGTAGACAACATCAAAATTGATCATCAACTCGCCACGATTGTCTGTGATCTCGTCTTAGATTTGGAATGGCATGATCTTAAACTAAGTAATCAAAATACTGATATTTTGCGTCACCTTTATACTGAACTTGAATTTCGTAACCAACTCCAATCCTTAGACCACCCAAACAATCCAAATAGCTCAACGTATCAGCAAGACGCTAAAAGCGTGGTCGCTGCTGCACCCAAACCAGAGGTTGACGTTAAAGAAGATCAAGCCAATCTGACCAGTCAGGATGACCAACTCGGTACGGCAACATATCATACCGTGCTGACTCAAGAAGCTTGGGATGCGCTGTTACATCGAATGCAGCAAGCTGATCATTTTGCAATTGATACTGAAACTACAAATTTAGATTATCGCATAGCAGCGTTGGTCGGCTTTTCAGTCGCATTTGATGCCAATGATGCTTACTACGTCCCTGTGGGGCATGATTATGAAGGTGCGCCTGAACAGTTAAATCGCGATCTGCTTTTAGCGCAAATTAAACCAATACTTGAAAATCCTGAAGTGAAAAAAATTGGTCATCATTTAAAATATGATGCGCATATTTTTGCTAATCATGGCATAGAACTCAAGGGTTGGTATTTCGATACCATGCTCGCCTCTTATGTATTGAATGCGGCAGCAACTCGACATGGTATGGATGATGTCGCTCGACTTTATCTCAGCCATTTGACCACGACTTTTGAGCAAATTGCAGGCAAAGGTGCGAAACAAAAAACCTTTAATCAAATTGAACTCGAAGTTGCTGCACACTACGCCGCTGAAGATGCGCATGTGACCTATCGTCTGTATGAAGTACTTGCGGAGAAGCTGAAAAACTCCCCTGAACTTATCCATATTCTGCATAACATTGAAATGCCTGTGGCACGTGTCCTTACCAGCATGGAAGAAAACGGCATTAAACTCGACCATCAATTTTTAGATCAACTCAGTGTCGAGTTTGCTGAAACCATTCAGACTTTAGAAAATCAAGCCACAGAATTGGCAGGTGAAGCCTTTAATGTCGCTTCACCAAAACAAGTCGGTGAAGTTTTATTTGAACGGCTTGGATTAAAAGGCGGTAAAAAAACTGCTACAGGACAATACAGTACCAGTGAAAGTATTTTAGAAAAAATTGAGCATCCTTTAGCAGAAGTGATTTTAGAGCACAGAGGTTTATCTAAACTTAAAAATACTTATACCGACCGCTTAATTGAACAATCACATGAAACGACGCATCGTGTGCATACCAGTTATCATCAAGCTTTAACAGCGACTGGTCGTTTGTCTTCAACCGATCCAAACCTGCAAAATATTCCAATTCGCACCCCAATTGGTCGTCAAATTCGTAAAGCATTTATTGCGCCCGAAGGTCGTATCTTGTTGGCTGCCGATTATTCACAAATTGAACTTCGTTTGATGGCACATTTCTCTCAAGACGATGCCTTAGTGCATGCCTTCCAACAAGGGCAAGATGTACATCGTCGAACAGCGTCTGAAGTCTTAGGCATTGCGATTGAAGATGTGACCAATGACCAACGTCGTCAAGCCAAAGCCGTTAACTTTGGTTTACTCTACGGGATGTCTGAATTTGGTTTAACGCGTCAGTTAGGCTTTAGCCGTGAAGAATCGCGTGGCTATATCGCACGCTACTTCCAACGCTATCCGGGTGTTTTAGATTATATGGAGCGCACACGCCAAATTGCACGTGAGCAAGGTTTTGTCGAAACGATTTTAGGTCGTCGACTTTATACGCCAGAAATCCTAGCAAATAACAAAATGATTAAACAAGCGGCGGAACGTGCAGCGATTAATGCACCGTTACAAGGTAGTGCTGCTGATATTATTAAGATGGCGATGGTCGAAGTGGATAAAATTCTCCCTAAAGATCAGTCCAAACTTTTACTACAAGTGCATGATGAATTGGTGTTTGAAGCGGATGTCGCAATTGCCGATGAACTTGCCAAACAAATTGCCGAAGTGATGCAATCGGTATTAGAAATTTCAGTGCCATTTGTAGTTGAAGTGGGGCAAGGGCAAAACTGGGATGCAGCACATTAATAGAAATATCTGAGCACAAAAAAGGGATGGCTTATAACCATCCCTTTTTATTTTTGGATATGAAACTAAAGCCCCATTAATAGAACTTTAGCTGCTTCGTTCATTAAAATTTCAGCCATATATAAAGCCAAAAATGCTAAGATCGGTGATAAATCAATCATCCCCATATTTGGCATTATACGGCGAAACGGTGCCAGTAAAGGTTCTGCAAGTTCTTGGATAACTTCAATATAAGGTGAGCGCGACTGCGTAAACATCACCACCCAACTTAAAATAATGGTGGCAAAAATCAAATATTTACAGAAGCGAATTAAGTCTTGAATCATCGTGACAAAAGTCGTGATCAATAAATAGATAGCACTATGCGGCATTTGTCCTGACAGATACATCAATCCAAAGATTTTGAGTAAATAAAGCACCAACAATAAAGCTATTGCCGCTAAATTCACCCGCCCTTTCCCGACAGTCGGGAAAATTCGACTAAAAAGATCGACAATTTTGGTGGCTTTAACAGTAGAAAGCACCACAGGATTGTAGGGGCTGACCGCTGCCAATTGCATGAGAAACCGAAAAAAGACCAATAAAATTGCCACATTGATCAATACACCAAAAATTAGCGCAGAATTTGCACCCATAATTGCCTTACCTTACTTTAAACCGATTGAGTCTTATTGCTGAGTTCTTGCGCGAGTTCTTGGCTACGCTGCTGAGCTGCCGCAAGTGCTGTTTGAATATGTTGTGAAATCTGTGCATGGTCAAACACGTCTAATGCTGCTTGCGTTGTTCCATTTGGAGAAGTCACATTTTTGCGTAATTCTGCAGGTGAATTTGAACTGGTGATTGCCATTTGCGCTGCACCCAATGCAGTTTGCAAGGTCAATGCTGTTGCCACTTTCTCATCTAAACCTAAGTTTTTTCCTGCAAGAATCATACTTTCCATTAAATAGAAAAAGTAGGCAGGGCCAGAACCCGACACTGCCGTAACGGCATCAATTTGTGCTTCAGTATCAACCCAAATAGTTAAACCAGTCGCAGCCAAAATTTGACTACTTAATTCACGATCTTGCGTGTTCACCGCTGCCGATGCATATAAACCATGTGCGCCAGTTTGAACCAGTGCAGGTGTGTTTGGCATCACGCGGACAATGCGCTCACTGCCGCCAATCAAATCTGAAATGGTTTGTATTTCTGCACCCGCTACGATCGAAATGACCAGTTTATTGGACAATAAACCTTTTAGAGGTTGCAACACCGTTGCCAAAACTTGAGGCTTAACCGCCAATACCACAACGTCTGCATGTTTAATTGCGTCAACATTGTTGGTGGTGGTTTGAATATTTTTATCTTCTAAAATGTGGCGAATTTGTTCTACTGGGTCGGAAACCGTAATTCGTGTGGTCGGTAAACCACGTGATAGCAAGCCGCCAATTAAGGCTTGTGCCATATTACCGCCGCCAATAAAACAGATATTTTGATTCAGTGATGTCGCCATGTGCTACTCGTTCTTTATGCCATTACAGTCAGAAATTAAACCTGGTTGCCAACCGTCCTGTACTACATACTCAGATTGCGCCAACCAAAAACCTTTGGGGCTAAAAACCCCAAGCATAACATTATCCACGACTAATATTTGAATTGTATGACGTAGCCAAGGCAAAATCTGTGCATCTTGAATGGCTTTTTTGAGTGGCCAATGGCCAATCCGACCATAAAGATGGATTCTCTCACCGCCTTTGCGCTTTAATAATGTGAGTTCTCGCCCCAATAACTGTGGCGAAAGTCCTAGACTTTTTGCATCAACTTTAAATATTCCTGCCGCAACGTCGGTCTGTTGCCCTAAGCTAAATCGCTGCATAACCATTTCTGGAATTAAACTATGTTTCTCTGCATACAAAATATCTGCGCTTAAGCGATACACCATTTTTTGATAGCGCACATAATAAAATTGATTCACATGCAAAATTGCTTGAGCGTCGGGTTTTGCTGCAATGACTTCGTGCTGTAAGCGTTGCACCATATCGTAACTTGGTCGATATTGATCCGAACCCTTCATCCAAGCCGACAATAACTGACGCTGCCGTGCCAATGAAAGCTGCGCAAACTTATCCAAATTCAACTGATCATCTGTTGCGCATTGTTGCCAGTCAACTTGTAAAACATCATCTAATATCTCTGCCGCATCTTGCATTAAATAACTGGAACGAGAGATGGCAGACTGCATTTTCGGAAACCGACTTTGCAGTACATCCCACAACACTTCACGACACCACGCCCGATCATAATGAATGTTGTGATTGCTGGGATCTGTCACGTAATCAAAGCCAATTTGCGCTGACCACGCTGCAATTTGCTCACGACTTAAATCTAAAAAAGGTCGCCAAATCGTCATGTCTTGGCGTATATCGACCTGTTGCATTGCCGCTAAACCATTCACGCCTGCACCTGAGAATAATCGCAACAATACGGTTTCAGCCTGATCTTGTTGGTGATGTGCGAGAACTAAAATTTCGTTAGATTGTAAGTGTTGCTGATACGCTTGATAACGCGCTTGACGTGCTTGTTGTTCTAAATTTCCTGCGTCGACGTGTACTTTTTGGATAATGACAGGAATGCTTAAATGCTGAGCGTGTTGTTTTACTTGCTCGCCCCACATCGCACTCGGTTGCTGTAATTGATGATCAACATAAATCACACGACTTTGGTTCGGAAATAATTCTGCCATAAGATACAACAACAGCATGGAATCCATGCCGCCGCTGCATCCAATTAAAAATTGAGTTGACTCAGAAAATTGCTGCGCTTGGCTTAGGACACGATGCCTAAATTGCTGCTGCCAAATTTCATTAAACGTTGATACCGCGCTTCGCATCGTTCTTGTGCATCCATCGGTTGCAATTCTTCTAAGGCTTGTTTCAAGACGGCTTTTAAATCTTGCATGACTTTTTCGGGCTGCAAATGCGCACCTTCGCCCTCATCAACGACATATTCAACAATACCCATCGCCTGTAATTTTTCTGCGGTGAGTGCAAGCGCATCACTGGCTTGAGCCGCTTTATCTGCCGTTTTCCACAGAATAGACGCACAGCCTTCTGGTGAAATCACCGAATAAATACTATGCGACAGCATCACTACTCGGTCTGCAACGCCAATTCCAAGTGCCCCACCCGATCCACCTTCTCCCAATACTGTGGCAATCACAGGAACTTTTAAGCTAGAAAGTTGCGCTAAACTGGTCGCAATCGCCTCTGCCTGACCGCGTTCTTCTGCACCCACCCCTGGGTATGCGCCCATGGTATCTACAAAGGTAAATACGGGTAGATTAAATCGCTCAGCCATATCGAGTAAGCGCTGTGACTTACGATAACCTTCAGGGTTACACATCCCAAAATTATGCTGTAATTTTTCGCGCGTGCTATAACCACGATGCTGACCAACCACCATCACAGGCTGTCCATCAAAACGTGCCAATCCGCCAATCATAGCACCATCATCACCATATAAACGGTCACCATGAAGGGTGTCAAACTCAGTAAAAATTTCACTGACATAATCAAGAAATTGCGGACGCTCTGGATGACGTGCAATTTGAACAGTTGCCCATGCTTTGGACTGACTCGCCGTATTTTTAATCATTATTCGCTCATCCCTCTTTAATCAGTCTTGTGCATTTAATCAACAAATTTATCAGACTGAATATGCAGTCCAATGTCCCAATGCTTAAATTGGGTTTGTTCATCGTGTAAATCGGCAACCAACAAAGGCCATTGTTTTGCATCGCCAGAAACACTGAGTTGCCATTGTTGATCATTTACAATACTTAATTCAATGGCAGGAAGCATCTGATCACTACGACTATGATTCAGCAAAACCGCTAAACGCAACAATAAACAAAGATAGCTTAAATGATTACCACCCACTTTAAAGACATCATTTCTGACATCGGCTCGTAACTTACGACGATGGTGCGAAACTAAATGCGACAGATGATTCTGGTCAATTTGTGAGAAACCGGGAATATCTGAATGTTGTAGTAAATACGCCCCATGACGGTGATATCCACCATGACTAATCGCCAATCCAATTTCATGTAAATATGCTGCACGGCGCAACAAATCACTGTCTTCCGTGGTTAAATTTAAAGCTTCTGCCACGCCATTAAATAATTGTTGAGCCGTTTTAACGACTCTTTCGGCTTGTTTTGGGTCAGCGTTATAACGTCCCATTAAGGCTTGAACACTTCGATCACGAATATCTTCATGTTTAAAACGACCGAGCAAGTCATACATTACACCTTCGCGTAATGCACCATCTGAATAAGCCAGTTTATCAATATCTAAGACTTCAAAAATCGCATAAAGAATTGCAAGTCCCGCGGGTAAAACCGCACGTCGGTCTTCACGCAGTCCCTCAAAATCAATTTCTGAAATATGCTTAAATTTGAGTAGTCGCTCTTTTAATTTATGTAAACCATCACGGGTGAGATTTTCTTGTTCATCACTTAAGCCTAAACTGACTGCAATTTGACGACAGGCTTTTATCGTACCACTCGAACCAACAACGGTATCCCAGCCAGCTGTTTTGTAGGTATTGGCAATCCCTGACATTTCTTTACGTGCTGCAACTACCGCCTTTTCAAAGGCTTTGGTGGAAATTTCACCATCGGCAAAATACGCTTTGCTATAAGCAACACAGCCCATTTGTAAAGATTCGGTGTGTATTGGCTCAAATTCTTCGCCAATAATAAATTCAGTAGAACCGCCACCAATATCAATAACCAAACGCCGCCCACCATTTGCCATGCTATGTGACACACCCAAATAAATCAGACGTGCTTCTTCACGACCTGCAATAATTTCAATGGGTTTTGGTAAAATTTCAGCAGCTCTTTGGATAAATTCATGACCATTTTTAGCTTGCCGCAAGGCATTGGTTGCCACAATTCTTAAACGATTCGGCGGAACTGAACTTAAACGTCCGACAAAACGTGCCAAACAAGCCAAACCACGTTGCTGTGCGGCTTCTGTTAAATTTTTATTTTCATCGAGTCCTGCTGCTAATTGCACTTTTTCTGACATTGAAGCAACTTTTTTTACTTCTCCGTGATCGACACGTGCAATTGCAAGATGGAAACTATTCGATCCCATATCAATTGCAGCGAGCAATTCTTCATCAAGCAGAAAATCAGACATTCTTTACCTAAACTCATGTTCATTTCACGCCTTAGAGTAATTCACACGCCAATAATTTTAAAGTCATTTTAATGAATTAAGCTAAGGAATTTGAGCTTTTGGTCTATAAATGATTGCTTAAGTCGATGATCAATATCGTCAGCATCCATTAGACTTTTTATGTACAAACTTGAATAATCAGAACAAGCCCTTACATTGAGTAAAGTAGCAATGTAATATTGGTCTTGAAGATCAATTAATTGGCACTTTAATTTCCTAAATTTGGAGCAACGCGATGTCTGCGACTATTGTTAATACAACTGATGAAAACTTCCAAGCAGATGTTTTAGATGCTGAAACACCTGTACTGGTTGACTTTTGGGCAGGCTGGTGTGCGCCATGTAAAGCGATTGCACCTGTGCTTGAAGACTTATCGAATGAATACGCGGGTAAAGTGAAAATTGTAAAAGTTGACGTGACTGCATGTGAAGACACAGCTGTGAAATACAATATCCGTAATATTCCAGCGCTACTTATGTTTAAAAATGGTGAAGTTGTGGCTCAACAAGTTGGCGCAGCACCACGTTCTAAACTTGCAGCATTTATTGATCAAAATATCTAAGTAAATTCGATTGAAATTGATTAAATAACAGAAAAATACGTTATGTAGACCATAGCGTATTTTTTCTACAGAGATTGACAATTTTTTCGATTTCCACTATATTTCAAAATCAAGAAGCTTTGAATGACTTTTTTCAACGCGCCTCTTACACGACACAAAACATAAGATCGCCGCTCGGCAATAAAAATTGTTTTCACATTTCTCTCTGAAACAATGAATCACGACTGAAATATATTGTATCTATACAAGGCGTTCAGTTGTATGTATGCCGTCGATTCTTAAACCTTCCCCCAAATCATCCTCCACTTATTCCATTCTGTCTGACCACTTATGAATTTAACTGAACTCAAGAAAAAACCCATTGGCGAACTCATTAAAATTGCAGAGTTTATGGGCCTTGAAGGCATGGCGCGTAACCGCAAACAAGATACTATTTTTGCCATTTTAAAACGTCACGCCATGAATGGCGAAGAAATTTTCGGTGATGGTGTTCTCGAAATCCTATCCGATGGTTTCGGTTTCCTACGATCGGCTGCTGGTTCATATCTAGCAGGGCCAGATGACATTTACGTGAGTCCATCGCAAATTCGCCGTTTTAATTTGCGTACTGGCGATACCATTACAGGTACGATTCGTCCACCGAAAGAGGGTGAACGTTATTTCGCTTTATTAAAAGTGAATCAAATTAACTACGACACACCTGAAAATTCACGTAATAAAATTTTATTTGAAAACCTGACGCCACTGTTCCCAACTGAACAAATGGTTATGGAACTGGGTAACGGTACAACAGAAGATCTAACCTCTCGTGTAGTCGATTTAGTCGCACCAATTGGTAAAGGTCAACGTTCAATTATTGTCGCACCGCCAAAAGCGGGTAAGACCATGTTATTACAGAATATTGCGCAATCAATTGTACGTAATAATCCTGATGTTATCTTAATCGTCCTGCTGATTGATGAACGTCCTGAAGAAGTGACCGAAATGGAACGTACTGTTCGCGGTGAGGTTGTAGCTTCAACATTTGATGAAGCCCCTGCTCGCCACGTTCAAGTCGCTGAAATGGTCATTGAGAAAGCGAAACGTTTAGTAGAGCATAAAAAAGATGTGGTTATTCTTTTGGACTCAATTACACGTTTGGCACGTGCCTATAACACGGTCGTTCCATCATCAGGCAAAGTATTGACGGGTGGTGTAGATGCGCATGCACTCGAGCGTCCAAAACGTTTCTTTGGTGCAGCACGTAATATTGAAGAAGGTGGTTCATTGACCATTATTTCTACTGCATTGATTGAAACAGGCAGTAAAATGGATGAAGTGATTTACGAAGAATTCAAAGGTACGGGGAACCAAGAAATTATCTTGGATCGTCGCATTGCGGAAAAACGTGTTTTCCCTGCCATGAATATCAAGAAATCGGGTACTCGTCGTGAAGAACGTTTAATGAGTGAAGATAATCTTCGTAAAGTTTGGATTTTACGTAAATTATTGCATCCAATGGATGAACTTGTTGCAATGGAATTCTTACTTGATCGTATGAAAGAAACCAAAACCAATGATGATTTCTTTGATCAAATGAAGC
>JAVXBC010000027.1:0-25906 GCA_036660195.1 Acinetobacter sp. | reverse complement strand
CTTGTGCTTTTTCACTTTCATGTATCCCGCCTTTTTGAAGTAAAGGTGAAAGAGCAACTGGATTGCGAATTTTAATTGTCGGCAAGGGTTTAAGTTTCATTTTTAACCTACTCATGTATTTGTTAATTTTTTTTAGCAGAATCAAACTGGAATATGTTGTTGCGAAGTCTGCTCATGACTTTTTTGTTCACTTAATTGTGAGAAGAAAGTGAACAAATTTTACGGTATGGTTTTTGAATTTCTAACATTTTGATCACCTCCTCTTTATAAAAAATACGATTAAAAGTGGATGGAAATTGTACGAATATTTAGACTTTGGTCAAGAAAATTTTAAAAATTTAGTAATTTATTAGAAAATTAATGATCGATTCAATCCAATTAATTTCTTATAGAAATCAATATTGCATCACTATTTAGTATCACTTGGTTATATATTATTTCACTGAACGCTAGCATATAACACTTTAAAGCCTTGTTGATCCGCTTTAACGATACATTGTCCAAAGTTTTGTTCGATTAGAATTGAGTAGTTCAAAAAACGATTAGCCACGATCCATAGTTGACCTGAGCGGCCTAGATGCGCTTTAGCTTGTTTGCAGAGTTCTTCACTAGCATCGTAATTGGTATGAATACCTTGATGGAAAGGCGGATTGCTTACAATGGCATCGAAATTTTTCGGAGCGTCGCTAATACCCGTGACCGCTTGAAGATGTAAGTGATCAAGATTTAAATTATTTTTTTGAAAAGTTAATTCAGTTGACCGCAACGCGAATGCATCAACATCTAGCGCAAAAATCTGTCGAGTAGGATTTAACTTCGCTAAAAAACTACTGATAATACCTGCACCACATCCAAAGTCTGCAATTTTCGCGGCTTTAATTTGTTTAAGTTGAGGCAGGAATACTGCTGTGCCAATATCTAAATGGTCTTGGCTGAATACTCCAGGCAAAGCGCAAATTTCTAGTGTTTCAGATTCTACTTGAACCGTATACGTTTTTAACCACGCTTCCAGTGGCTTTAGCTTTTCAGTATTTTCAATTTTCATTTGCCATAATTGACAATGGCGTGCGCTATCGAGTTTAGATGATTTTCCGTAAGGGGGGAGTTGTTTGGCGGCCCGTTCAATTCCACCTTTTTTTTCACCGACCAAAAAAACATCTTGCCCTAATTTTAAGTGGCTCACGACCACATGTAGTAGATAGTTGAGCAATTCTTTCGATTTAGGTACAAAAATAATCACTTGATCGAATTGTTGTTGAGGAAATTCAACAGAAAAGTGAGAAGAAAATCCTGAATGTAAAAATCCTTGATGATCGGCAAAATTCCATGTCCAAACAGAGGCTTGAACTAGCTGGGGTAAGTTTTTAATCAATTGATCGTTTGGCGCATTGATCAGTAAAATTTGACCTTTCAGGTAATCTTGTTGGCGTAATACAACTTCGCTACGTGGATCCATATTGAGAACTCATCAAAGACACGACGATGTCGTAAACCAAGATTAAAATGTCCAAATGATTGGAATTTATCTATAAGTGAATAATTTTTCCCAGTCATTTGATTTTTAAATTGCACTATCAAACTATCATTTTTTGATGAAAAAATAGACTTAAGTGTATGAAAATCATCAACTGGAATGCCATATTCTAATAGACCTGATATGTTTTACCAATGCAATCCAGAAAAAAAAATCGAATGTCAATAAACTGTCACTACTAAAGAGTAGGCTTTTGCTGTACAATTTGCCCTCAAATTTTAAGCGTTTTGAAATCCTATGTCAGATATTAAGAATCTCCGTAATATTGCGATTATCGCGCACGTCGACCATGGTAAAACCACACTTGTCGATAAATTACTTCAACAATCTGGTGCACTCGGTGACCGTGCTGGCGAGATTGAGCGTGTGATGGACTCAAATGCGCTTGAAAGTGAACGTGGTATTACTATTTTAGCGAAAAACACGTCAATTACTTGGTTGGATAAACGTACTGATACTGAATACCGTATCAACATCGTAGACACCCCAGGACACGCCGACTTTGGTGGTGAAGTGGAACGTGTATTGTCTATGGTCGATTGCGTATTACTTCTGGTCGATGCGCAAGAAGGTCCAATGCCACAAACTCGCTTCGTAACGCAAAAAGCGTTCGCGCGTGGTTTGAAGCCAATCGTTATTATTAACAAAGTAGATAAGCCAAGCGCACGTTGTGACTGGGTAATCGATCAAGTATTTGACTTGTTTGATAACTTAGGCGCAACAGATGAACAATTGGACTTCCCAATTGTTTATGCATCTGGTTTACGTGGTGTAGCTGGTCCTTCTCCAGAAGAATTAGCAGAAGATATGACGCCGTTGTTCGAAACGGTTGTAGACATTGTTGAACCGCCAGCAGTTGATGCTGATGGTCCATTCCAAATGCAGATTTCATCACTTGACTATAACAGTTTCGTGGGCGTAATCGGTGTAGGTCGTATTCAGCGTGGTTCAGTAAAATTAAACACGCAAGTGACTGTGATTGATAAAGATGGCAAGACACGTAACGGTCGTATCTTAAAAATCATGGGTTACCATGGTCTAGAGCGTATCGATGTTGAAGATGCATCTGCTGGTGATATCGTATGTATTACAGGTATCGATGCTTTAAATATTTCAGACACAATTTGTGATCCAAAAAATGTTGAAGCGTTGCCGGCGTTGTCTGTAGATGAACCGACAGTAACGATGACCTTCCAAGTCAACAACTCACCTTTTGCAGGTAAAGAAGGTAAGTTCGTTACTTCACGTAACATCCGCGAACGTCTTGATCGTGAATTGATTCACAACGTAGCACTTCGTGTAGAAGATACTGACAGTCCAGACCGTTTCAAAGTATCTGGTCGTGGTGAACTACACCTTTCAGTTTTGATCGAAAACATGCGTCGTGAAGGCTTTGAGATGGGTGTATCTCGTCCACAAGTAATCATGAAAGAAATTGATGGCGTAAAACAAGAACCGTATGAAAACGTTACTTTTGACGTTGAGGAACAACACCAAGGTTCTGTAATGGAGCAAATGGGTCATCGTAAAGGTGAGCTGACCAACATGGAAGTCGACGGTAAAGGTCGTATCCGTATTGAAGCGACTGTACCTTCACGTGGTTTGATTGGTTTCCGCTCAGACTTTTTGACCATGACTTCTGGTACAGGGATCATGACTTCAAGCTTCTCGCATTACGGTCCTGCTAAGCAAGGTACTGTCGCGAAACGTCAAAACGGTGTATTGATCTCAATGGTTCAAGGAACTTGTTTAGGTTACGCATTGTTCACACTTCAAGACCGTGGTCGCTTATTTGCTAAGCCACAGTTAGAAGTTTATGAAGGTATGATTATCGGTATTAACTCTCGTTCAGACGATATGACAGTTAACCCAACTAAAGCTAAACAGCTCACTAACGTTCGTGCGTCAGGTACAGATGAAGCGTTGACTTTAACGCCTGCAATGGAATATACGCTTGAACAAGCGCTTGAATTCATTGAAGATGATGAGTTAGTTGAAGTAACACCAAAATCAATTCGTATTCGTAAGCGTCATTTAACTGAAAATGAACGTAAACGTAATCGTGATAAATAAGATCTTATAATCTTAAAAAAACCGCTAATGTAAATTGGCGGTTTTTTTTTATTAAAGATCTATTTTTAAATAGGTTTAAAAACTGATTTTTTTCACGGTTATATTATGTTGTTGAAATGTGAAATACCTTTATTTTTTTAAGAAAGTGATTACATTATTAAGTTGTAATAAAGTGCCGCATCTAAGTAATAAAACATGCAATAACAAGGTGCGATAAATTTAAATCTGGAGTATTTAATATGAGTATGATTCAAGAATTTAAAGAATTTGCCTTGAAAGGTAATATGATGGATCTTGCCATCGGTGTCATTATTGGTGGTGCATTTGGTAAGATTATTGATTCGTTGGTTAAAGATATCTTAATGCCGCTAATTTCTGTAATTACAGGAGGTGGTGTAGATTTCACCCAAAAATTTATCGTTCTTGGTAGTAACCCGAACAATTTAACCTCATTAGATGAATTGACCAAAGCTGGGGTTAACGTTTTAACCTATGGTAATTTCTTAACCATTTTCATCAACTTTCTAATTTTGGCATGGGTGGTCTTCCTGATGGTTAAAGTGATGAATCGCATGCGTAAACAAGAAGAGGCTGCACCTGAACCAACACCTGAAGATATTCAGTTGTTACGTGAAATTCGAGATTCTTTGAAAAAACAGGGTTAATTCTTTTGTGAAAAAACGGCATCTAGTATGCCGTTTTTTTTATTAGTGCTTAGTCGATAATAAAAAATTTATTTACGATCTAGATAGTAACTTCGCGGGTTTGGTTTTAATATGCAGTTGATCAAATCGCAAAAGCAAATCTTATGAATCATTTATTTGTCTATGGTACGTTATGTCCAAATCGAGAAAATGCTCATATTTTAGGTGGTATTGGAGGAGATTGGCAGCAAGCATATGTGCGTGGGACGATTCATGTTTTAGATTGGGGACCCGACAAGGGCTTACCTGCGATCGTCCTTAGTGAGCTTGATCCCTTGGTTGAAGGCTATCTTTTTAGTACAGAAAAATTAGAACAGAACTGGCAAATGCTGGATGATTTTGAAGGATTCCAATACGAGAGGGTGCAGGTTGAAGTTAGCCTAATTTCAGGTGAAAAAACATCTGCATGGACTTATGTGATGAAACCGATGACTAAATGACTTAATCAAGTGGTTATCTGACACTATCCATACGAAATTTAATTTCTAGTAAATGAAATCCAAACTGACTCTTAATTGGACCATGTAAAACTCGTTCTGCTGCTGTAAAAACCAATTTATCAATCACTGGAACGAGTTGGCCTTTTTTGACTTCACCCAATTCACCACCACGTTTTGCAGAATTACAGGTCGAATATTGCTTGGCGATTTTGGCGAAATCGGCACCTGATTTAATTTTATTTTTAAGTTGTTCGGCTAGGTCTTTATCTTTTACTAAGATATGTCGAACAATCGCAGTTTGCATAAAGCTTTTCCATTTCAGAAGATTTCAAATATTAGAGCAGTAATTAAACTTTTTGCAATTTCAACTTTTGGCATTGTGGGCAAAAGACACTGGCACGTTGACCTAATTTTAGGTTCTCTAGTGTCGTTTCGCAGTTTACACACATCTCACCCGCACGACCGTATGCTAAAAGTGTTTGTTGAAAATAACCATTTTCACCCTTGGCGTTGCTATAGTCACGTAAGGTAGAGCCGCCTAAATCAATCGCCTGTTTCAATATACGTTTGACCTCAACAACCAAGTTTTTGATTTGAGATTTCGTTAAAGTGGATGCAGGCTGAGCGGGGTGAACACCGATATTGAACAAGCTTTCTGTCGCATAAATATTGCCTACACCCACCACCACATGGTTATCCATCAGAGCAATTTTAATTGCTACATTCTTTTTATTCAATTTTTCTGCGAGATAAGTTGCGTTGAAATCCTCACTGAGTGGTTCAGGGCCAAGAGTATCAATTAGCTTGCTTTGATTGGCTTGGTCTAACCACAGAATACATCCGAAGCGACGAGGGTCGTGATAACGTAATTGTACATCTTCAAAGTCGATAATGAGATGATCATGTTTGCGTATGTCATCACTTTGCTGACAAAGGCGAAAACTTCCCGACATACCTAAATGCCATAGCATTTGATCTTGTTCAAAGTGAGCCAAAATATACTTTGAGCGACGAGTGAGTTGAGTTAACTGCTGTCCAATTAATTTTTCAAGATCATTCGGAATAGCCCAGCGCAAACTCGGATTCAAAACGCGAACAGCTTGAACGCGTTGATTTATTAGGGGAGTTAAGCTTGTTTTTGTAGTTTCAACTTCAGGAAGTTCAGGCATAGCGAGCTCAGAATGTTGCAGCAACATACTTTATGAGGGCAATTTTTTTACTTACAATCCTAACTATCTGAAAATGGCTAATTGAAGTATGTAAGTTAGAATTTGTTTAGGTTTTCAAATTCTAACTTAATTACGAACAGTACCTTATTTTTTAGGAGATTGAGTAGGCGCAGCTTTTTTCGCTGCAATCGCATGCTCAACCTGCACTAAAGATTCTTTTGCATTTGGATAATTGACTTTAGCTAGTTGTGAGAAAATCGTTTTGGCTTCCTCTAAGTTTTGATCAACAATTCCACCATTAGCCAACATATTTCCCATAACCATCATAGATGGTGCATAGCCTTTTTTTACGAGATCATAGAGGCTTTCTAGGGCTTGTTGTTGCATAATTGGATTTTTATTTTTAACACCCACCCCAAGGTCATAAACTGCTTTTAAATTTTGCGCAGGCATATAATCTTTACGAACTAACGGGCGTAGTATTTTAATAGCAACTTGATCGTATTCAGGTTTTCCTTGTTTAAATAATAAATCTGCATATTCAACAATGGCTTCTTCTGAGCCTTGTTGAGCGGCGCGATCTAAAAATTCTTTATATTTCTGTGGGTTTTTAGCCAAACCTAAATTGCCGTGATGGTAAGCGCGAGCCAAGACCAAAGTTGCTGGTCCATAGCCTTTAGTTGAAGCATCTTGGTAATATTTAATTGCTTTGGTGTTGTCTTGGGTTGTACCTTTGCCTTCCTGAGTCATGGTACCTAAATTATAGATCGCTTGAGCATTGCCAGTATCTGCAAGACGTTGCATTTCTTGCAATGCAGCTGGATAGTTCTTTGCTTCATAGAGTTGGGTTGCTTTCGCAAAAACACTATTTTTTGCAGTTGCCGTTTTTTCGGCTGCAAATACACTATGGCTAGCTAAAGTAATTAGACTCGCAATCAGTAATTTTTTCATCTTTATGTCCCTTTTTCACAGCTCCGCTGTATTCCGTTGTTTAGCGCAGAAAACTTAATACGCTCATCTTAAAAGCCGAATGCGGAATTTACATGAAGGTTTTGTATTAATATCGCATACAAATGAAACTTAGTTCTGCGGTCGAGCCACATCACCATTTAATTCATCTGGTAAATCTACAACCGTTAAATCTAGTTCTGCTAGGGCTGTTGGTTTCGCCACCACAAGCGCGAAGTAACCATCTTCTAAGCTTGTACTATTAACGACTTCTACATCTTTACTTAGCTGCGTTGTAGGGGCAGGGGCGATGCCATGTCCTTGAATCAAATGCAACCAATGTTTGGGTTTTGCTTTAAACCAAAGCCGCGCCACAATTTCCTGCCCCAAATAACAACCTTTATCAAAATGCACACCATCACGTTGATGTAGTCGTAATTCTTGTGGCTGGAACATTTGTGCTGTGTCTTGAGCAATCCAAGCTTGTCCAGATTGAATTGCCTTTAACTTCCAGTCTTCAATATCAGTAGGAGTTTGAGCAAATACAGTATGTAATCCGTGAATGCTTGGAAAAACTAAGCCGATCTCTTCTAACTTCATTTTTGAAAAAGCACCAAATTTTCGAATATGCTTTGCAAATTCTTCAGCTTGATTTTGGGTGGTAACGATTTCAAAGTGATCGGAATTGATTTTTTTTAGCCATAGCCCAAACTGAATACGCCCTTTTAGGTCACAAATAGCCGTATAGCGTGTTTCATTTTCCGCTAGGCGTTCGACATGAATGGTCACTTGCCCTTGTAGAAATTTTTGTGCATCTACACCAATTAAGCTAAAAGCACTAAAAGCAAGCTGACTCATAAATTGATCCTAAGGTGACGTTTTTATCATGTAAATATTGATACTTATTTTGCGCTTTTTTTCACAAAAATGCAGCTTGAGATTTTTGATATTCGTGTTCAAATGAGAGCTGAAAACAACTAAATCATCATCAATAGATCGATTAGAATGATGATTGATCGATTTATTACAATAAAAGTGAAAATGGAGAATAACAATGTCAGGTACAGTACGTTTACACCGCGTTTTTAATGCGCCACCAGAACGAGTTTTTAAAGCGTTTATAGATCCCGATGCTTTAGTTAAGTGGATGGCACCACATGGATTTACTGCCAAAGTACATCATTTGGATGCTCAGGTAGGAGGAAGCTATAAAATGTCTTTTTCTAATTTTTCCACAGGCCAATCACATTCATTTAGTGGGACTTATAAGGAAATTAATTCACCGCATTTACTTCGCTATACCGACCAATTTGATGATCCAAATTTGCCTGGCGAAATACAAATGACGGTTGAAATTAAGCCAGTAATGGTTGGTACTGAAGTAAATATTACGCAAGAGGGTTTGCCAGATGTCATTCCAGTTGAGGCGTGTTATTTAGGTTGGCAAGAATCACTTTTTTTATTTGGATTATTGGTTGAAGCTGAAATTCCAGATCAATAAAATATCAATTCAATAAATATAAATTTCATCAACACACCAACAATAAATTTTATAAATATTATTATTTTCATTGAGGACATGATGTCGGAATATCTTATAACAGAAAATAGAGAGCAACTTGCACGCAAAGCAATGTATGAGGCATTAAAAAATCAGCAAGCTGAAGACAGTGTGGAATTATTTATTCAGCATCATCTTGAAGAAGTCGAGGCTGAGTATTGGCAAAAGCATTTTGGTACGAATAAGCCTACAACGGAACAAGTGTTGAATTTTTTAGTTCTGAATCAACAAGGCGAGGGAGAAGAACTTGAAAATTATGATGTGCTCGATTTTACTTTACCTGAAGATATCACCGATTATGTGATTTCTATTAGTTTTAATCATCAAGGTCATGTGGTCGATATTTCAATGGAAAGCTAATTTTCTTGCGACAGGATAAAGATATGCAAATTGCGATTAAACGTATTTATGATCCTGTCGCGCCAACAGATGGGCAGCGTATTTTGGTCGATCGGCTGTGGCCTCGAGGTATTTCCAAGGAGAAAGCACAGCTTGATTCATGGCTAAAGGAAGTTGCACCTTCGACTGAATTAAGAAAAGCATTCTGTCATCAAATTGAGCACTGGCAAGCTTTTCAAGAGGGATATTATCAAGAGCTTGCAGAAAATACGCATGTAGATGAATTAAGACAAATTGCTCAACATCAGCAGTTAACTTTGCTTTATGCAGCAAAAGATCCTGAACTTAATCATGCTTTGGTGCTTAAAAATTACTTATTAGGAAAAGTATCCAAACTTTAAAATTTTGAAAAATGATTTTCCTCCAGCATAATGATGCTTTTGAAGTCTTTTTATGTCTTTGCCAAATTGTCCGCAATGCCAATCTGAATATACCTATCAAGATGGTGATCTATTCATTTGCCCCGAATGTTCGCATGAATGGAAAGAGGGTGAACCGCAAGCTTCTAATCTTCAAGAGATCATTAAAGATTCGAATGGTAATGTTCTTGTAGATGGTGATAGTGTCACAGTGATTAAAGATTTGAAGATTAAAGGTTCCTCATCTGTAGTCAAAGTCGGCACCAAAGTGAAATCGATTCGTCTTGTTCCAGATGCCAGTGATGGACACAATATTGACTGTAAGATTGATGGCATTGGTAATATGAAGCTTAAGTCTGAATTTGTGAAAAAGGTTTAATTCTTTCTTGATTGTTAAGCATATGGAAATGCTCTTGTATCTGTTACATAACCTACTCAAAAAGAACGGGTAATCATCTTCTTAAACGCCAATGGCTGATCTATATTATTGTAGAAATAATAAACAATACCCTTAAGAGTAGAGGTCTATATGTCAGGATGGTTTGAAATCAGTCAAGCAAAAGATGGTCAATATCGTTTTGTTTTAAAAGCGGGGAATGGCGAACCTATTTTAAATAGTGAGCTTTATAAAACTAAAGCATCAGCATTGAATGGTGTGGCATCTGTACAAAAAAATAGTGCTGAGGATGCTCGCTACGAGCGTTTAACTGCAAAAAATGACAAACCTTATTTTAATTTGAAAGCTGCCAATCATCAGATCATCGGCACTAGCCAATTTTATGCAAGTGAACAATCTCGTGATAAGGGGATTGAGTCGGTCAAAAATAATGGCGTTTCAGAAACGATTAAAGATCAAACTGTTTAAATTGAGCTGTAAAAAAGCCGTTTCAATTGAAACGGCTTTTTTATATCTGACTTTAGATTAGCGAATCAGTTTGGTCAGTAAATCATCTTTATTTAGATTGCATGATTCAGTATCTCGGCGACCTTTATATTCAAAGGTACCTGCATCCAAACCTTTTTCACCAATCACAATGCGATGTGGAATACCCATCAGCTCAAGGTCGGAGAATTTAACACCAGGACGTTCATTACGATCATCAAACAACACATCGTAGCCTTTCGCTTGCAACTCAGCATAGAGTTCTTCTGCTGCTTCTAATGTACGAGGTGATTTATGTGCATTCATAGGAACAATCGCAACATCAAAAGGTGCAATGGCTTGTGGCCAAATAATGCCTTTCTCGTCAAAATTTTGTTCAATTGCTGCTGCTACAACGCGGGTCACACCAATACCATAACAGCCCATGGTCACGGTAAACGGTTTTCCATCATCGCCAAGCACTTTACAACCTAAAGCTTCAGAATATTTGGTGCCCAATTGGAAAATATGACCAACTTCAATACCACGTTTAATTTGCAGCGTACCTTTTCCATCTGGAGATGGATCACCTTCAACTACATTACGTAAGTCAAAGACTTCTGTATATGTCGCATCACGATCCCAGTTCACACCAGTCGCATGTTTATCCACTTCATTTGCACCTGCAACAAAGTCAGACAATACTGAGGCTGCACGATCAACAATGACGGTTAAGCCTTTTTCAATTAAACCTTTAGGGCCACAAAAACCAGCAACTAAGCCATGTTGTTTTAATTGTTCTTCAGTTGCAAAAGTTAATGGTGATGCAATGAGTGGATGTTTTTCAGCTTTGATTTCATTCAGTTCATGATCGCCACGTAAGAACAAAGCAACCACAGGTGTATTGCCATTTTCATCCGTTAAGCCTTGAACCAATAATACTTTGACCGATTGTTTAGTCTCACATTGTAAAAGCTGACAAACGTCTTCAATAGTTTTTTGATTTGGCGTTTCAACGATGGTTATATTTTTGCTAGGTACAGCACGATCACCAACCAAAACTGCTTCAGCCATCTCAACATTGGCAGCGAAATCAGATTCAGTTGAGAACGCGATATCATCTTCACCGCTCGATGCCAATACATGAAATTCATGTGAGGCTGAACCGCCAATTGAACCTGTATCTGCTTGGACTGGACGGAAATCTAAACCTAGACGTGTAAAGATGCGGCTATAAGTGTCATACATCACATCATATGTTTCTTGAAGTGAGGCTTGATTCGCATGGAAAGAGTAGGCATCTTTCATGATGAACTCACGCGAGCGCATAACACCAAAACGTGGGCGAATTTCGTCACGGAATTTAGTTTGTATTTGATAGAAATTAACAGGGAGTTGCTTATAGCTTTTCAGCTCATTGCGCGCAAGATCAGTAATAACTTCTTCATGTGTTGGGCCAAGAACAAAGGGGTTGTCGTGACGATCTTTAAAGCGCAATAATTCTGGACCATATTGTTCAAAACGACCAGATTCCTCCCAAAGCGCCGCGGGTTGAGTGACTGGCATAAAAACTTCTAATGCATTCGCACGATTCATTTCTTCACGAACAATTGCATCTACTTTGTTTAAAACACGAGTTCCCATGGGCAACCAAGAGTATAAGCCTGAAGCGAGTTTGCGAATCATGCCTGCACGTAACATGAGCTGGTGTGAAATCACTTCAGCATCATTCGGGGTTTCTCTTAGGGTTGCGAATAAAAAGCGGCTAGCGCGCATGGAAACTGTCCTAAAGTTAAATTTTGTTGAAAAAATGACAAATTTATATCGCCAATTTTAGTGATAGGCATTATGGCATGAAACATTCAATTTCGGACAATTCAAAAGAATGGAATTAAATAAAACATCAAAACAAAAATAGACGAAAACTGTATATGAGGTATAAATAAAATTATTTAACTTTATTTTTTTCCAGTAGGTTTAAGCGACTAATAATTGCTGCATAGTCAGTTTCAGTTTTATGATAGCTGTTGCGTAAACTTTCAACGACTCTTTTAACGTTATCGATATTATTTGTGTTGTTTTCCAAATTTTTTCTTAGTGCAGGAGGGATGCTTTCTCCTTTACGGTGAAATTCCATTTCTTGGCGTTTAAAAGAAATCTTATCTTTTTGTAGTTGTTGTAACTGATCTTGTTGATAATTCAATTGTTTTTTTAGATTTGCTAAAATTTGGTCACGTTTTCCTGCTGCAATTTGGGCAGATCCATAAGCACGTTTAAGCTTTAAGTCTTGCTCACGTTGGCGAGCCAAAGATTCGCGACGTGCAGATTGCTGTATATCGACAGTAGAGTTATAGGCCTGGTTGCGTTTGATCACTTGCATGTTACGATCAAGCGCCTCGTAACCATGGCGAATATGCTCAGGTGTAACAGAAGTGCTTACATTCGCTACGCCGTTTCGATCGTAATAGCGGTACCATACGGCACGAGGTTGTTCGTTAGCTGCAAAAGTAGAATGACAAAATAAAAAAAGTACGAGCGTGCAAATGCAATTACGAGTATTCGTTATATAGTGACTAACATTCAAGCCATTTTTAAACGAGCCGGTCATTCCATTCCCCGAAAAGTTAACTCAATCACATTTTTTACATAATAATCAGTTGTATATTAGTCGCTATTTATACTATTAAAAATAGTGAATGTGCAAAAAAAATAGTATTTTAATCAAAATTAGACTTGTTTTTTTTGATTTAGAGAAATTGGCTAATTTAGCCAAAATCGTCGTTGATAATTCAAGTAAAGATATGTTAAAAGTAGTCAATCTGAATAAAACAAATTAAACCAATCATAATTTGTATTGAGTGCGAACGGGGCGGGACAATTAAATGGAAGACCAATTTCAGAATTTAAAAGTGATGGTTATTGACGATTCGAAAACAATTCGTCGTACAGCTGAAACTTTGTTGCAACGAGAAGGCTGTGAGGTTATTACTGCTGTTGATGGTTTTGAAGCCTTATCTAAAATTGCAGAAGCGAATCCAGATATTGTATTTGTCGATATTATGATGCCACGTTTAGACGGTTATCAAACCTGTGCATTAATTAAAAATTCTTTAAATTATCAAAATATTCCAGTGATTATGTTATCAAGTAAAGATGGCTTATTTGATCAAGCCAAAGGCCGTGTCGTTGGGTCAGATGAATATTTGACGAAGCCATTTAGTAAAGATGAGCTGTTAAATGCGATTCGTAATCATGTTAACGCGTAAAGATTTAAATTGAGGTAAAAATGGCTCGTATATTGATAATAGATGACTCTCCGACAGAAACATTTCGTTTTAAAGAAATTTTAACTAAGCATGGTTATGAAGTTCTGGAAGCGACTAATGGTGCGGATGGAGTAACAATGGCGCAAGCTGAGTTGCCTGATTTAGTACTTATGGATGTGGTTATGCCTGGTATGAACGGTTTTCAGGCAACACGTCAAATTAGCAAAGGTAAAGAAACTCAACATATTCCAGTCGTGATTGTAAGTACAAAAGATCAGGCTACGGATCGTGTATGGGGCAAGCGTCAAGGCGCGTCTGACTATTTGACCAAGCCGATTGATGAGCAGCAGCTTATCGATGTAATTAAGCAGTTACTTAACTAAGTACTGTTTTGTTCTAGGCATTTCATTGCTCAATATGGGATAGAGTATGGCAGCAAATGGATTTATTGAATTGCTTCGCTTATCCAAGCGAGGGAATAAGCAGTATGCTTCAACTCAAAATGAAGTCACTCGTTGGTCTGGAATCGCCTTTGAAATGTTGGGGCAGTATTTTGTTGCGCCTTTAGGTGAAATTTCAGAAGTGATATATCCGCCTAAATATACGCCAGTACCCAATACCCAAGCATGGGTTCGGGGGTTGGCGAATATTCGTGGAAGATTGCTGTCTGTTTCTGATTTGGCCCATTTTGTATCAGGTCAGCGAAGTCAATTCTCGCCAATGCAAAAAGTAATTTGTGTTAGCTATCAAGATCATTATGTTGGACTGGTTGTAGATCAAGTTCTAGGAATTCAACACTTTAATAAAAAGAGTTTTTTCTCTGAAAGTGGAGAGTTGAATGGTAACTTGACGGATTATTGTCAGGGATATTTCCACCAACATAATCAGCAATGGCATGTGTTTTTATTAAGTCGATTATTGAATAATCCACATTATATGAATGCATCAATAAAATTTATAAACTAGCTTGATACGCTATGGAAGATAACGCGTATTCTGGGGGCTGAAATGGGCTTTAAACTAAAAAAGAAAAATGCTGGAAGTGGCGATAGCGCAACTCCTAAACAAGGTGGGGCGTTTTTAGAGAAAATTCGAACGCAACTGGATCAATTTTCACGAATTTTTGGTGACCCTGAGCAGTCTAAGCCAATTCTATATCGTGCTATATTCGCCTTAGCCCTTGCGTTACTTCTACTAATTTATTTGTTCGTGAATATTCCACGTGCGAACCAACTTACTCGTAGTTTGGGTGAGTTGCGTTTATTATCACAAATGATCTCACGTCAAGCGACTGAAGCGACTGCTTCAGGAGCGCCAGAGTCCATGAAAAGTTTAGCTGATTCGGAAAAACGTTTTGCTGAAAATTTGGATACTGTAAAAGGTATTTATGGAAGTGGTTCCGATGAGTATAAGAAAGTTGATCAATTGTGGGGCAATGTGTCTAAACATATTGACCTGATTTCATCTCAACAAAAAGTCATCAACCAACTTTATGATACCAACATCTCGATTAGTGAAACGATTCCTGAGATTCAAGCAGAATATAACTTGATGGTTGACGAAATGGTTCGTGAGAACATGTCGAGTAGTCAGGTAATTATTACGAAAAACCAAGTCTTTATTGCTGAACGTATTTTGCGTTCAATTAACTCGGTCTTGGTGGGAACTGATAATTCAAATGTATCTGCAAACGACTTTGGTGCGGATATTGATACATTTGGTGTTTACTTAAATGCACAGCTTAACGGTAGTTCTGAATTAGGGGTGGATCGTATCGCATCTCCTGATTTACGTGAATCAATTGATAGTATTAAGTCCGATTATGATTCAGTTTTAAAATCAGCAGCTGCGACAGTATTGCAAAACGCGAATCAAATTGTACGTGTACGCCAAGCAGCTTCGCAGGTGTTCTCACAATCAGATACTTTGTTAAATTCTTTGAATGACCTATCTGATAAAGCGGAAAGTAGTTGGGGTAATGTTATCGCGGGTATTGTCTTACTTGCTTCTTTAGGATTATTGATTTTTTCTACGCTACAATTACTTAACTTGCGTGGTAAAGCCGATAAGGTGCGTGTAACAAGCCTGCAAGATGAATATGATCGTAACCAGAACGCAATTTTACGATTACTGGATGAAATCGCCGACTTAGCAGATGGTGACTTACGTTCATATGCAACAGTATCGGAAGATTTTACAGGGGCAATTGCCGATTCGATTAACTTCGCAATTGACCAATTACGCGATCTTGTATCGCGAATTACGGATACTTCTCAAGAAGTCGCGCGTTATACCCAAGATACGCAAAACATTACCAACCAGTTGGCAGAAGCTTCTGAACATCAGGCTCAAGAAATTGCTGGCGCTTCAGCAGCAATGAATGAAATGGCATTGTCGATTGACCAAGTATCTGCAAACGCATCTGAATCAGCCGATGTAGCACTACGTTCTGTACAAATCGCATCAAACGGTGCGGAAGTTGTAAACCGTTCGATTGAAGGTATGGATCATATTCGTGAGCAGATTCAGGAAACATCTAAACGTATTAAACGTCTTGGTGAATCTTCTCAAGAGATTGGTAATATTGTATCGTTAATTAACGATATTGCCGATCAAACCAACATCTTGGCATTAAATGCGGCAATTCAAGCATCGATGGCGGGTGAAGCAGGTCGTGGATTCGCAGTAGTTGCGGATGAGGTACAGCGTCTAGCAGAACGTTCAGCATCGGCAACCAAGCAGATTGAAAGCTTAGTAAAAACCAT
Organism: Acinetobacter sp.; assembly: GCA_036660195.1. Classification (GTDB taxonomy): domain Bacteria; phylum Pseudomonadota; class Gammaproteobacteria; order Pseudomonadales; family Moraxellaceae; genus Acinetobacter. Next base: position 9,826 of record JAVXBC010000027.1, on the reverse strand, counting down.
TCAAACAGATACTAACGAAGCCGTTATTTCAATGGAACAAACGACTTCAGAGGTAGTGCGTGGTGCTAACTTAGCGAAAGATGCGGGTATTGCGCTTGATGAAATTCAAACAGTATCGGGCGATTTGGCGAAATTGATTGCGAGTATTTCGGATACTGCAAAACTGCAATCTGCGTCTGCAAGTCATATTGCGACTACGATGAATGTTGTACAGGAAATTACCTCACAAACGACCACAGCAACGTTTGATACAGCACGTTCGGTTTCTGAACTCGCCAATATGGCTGAATCATTACGTGAGTCGGTAACTGACTTTAAATTACCAGACTAAGCCGTATTGAGTGGGCAGATGGGGGTGTCTGCCCACTCATTTTTAGCGATTTAAACTATCTTCGCAAGGGATTGTAATTGCAAAGATCTCTTGTGTAAGGATGACACGTAATTTTTACTCACTGTAAGTGGATAAAAACGAAAGAAGCAGCTATGAAAAAAATATTACAAACCTTAGTTGAAACGATGACGCTTCCTGAAGATAGTTATCTTGAGCAAGATTCAGAAATTCTTGATATTTTTATCGAAGAATTGGACGATATCTTTGTTGAGTTAGTGCCATTATTAGCTCAATGGTCAGAGCAACCAAATCAACAAGATGTGCTTACGGATATTCGACGCCATTTCCATACCTTAAAAGGCTCTGGGAGAATGGTGGGTGCGAAATCATCTGGTGAATTAGCATGGACAGTTGAAGACACATTGAATCGAGTCATCGGCGGCACGGTTCAGTTAGATGAAAATATTCAACGCTATGTGCAATCTGTGTTTAATTTATACCGTTTTAAACTCGGTCATGATTTTAAAATCGTGCAAAGTCATTCTATTGATCTTAGACCGCTAGTTTTACTGGGACAACAATTACAACAACAGCAAAAACCTGTAGCAGAATTAGCAGAATTATTACAATTTTCGACTCAGTTAAATCATCCAGATTTTGTAACAGGGCTTGAAATTTCTGCGTCAACTCATGATGAGATTATTGCAGAGTCTGAACAATTTGAATCTACGAAAGTAAACCAACCTGAAGATGACACCTTCCTGAATGAAACTCGTGCTATTTTCTTAGAAGAAGCAGACGATCATTTAGCGACGATTGATAAATTTCTATTAAATGATCACCCGACTAATGAGCATTATAATAGCTTAATCCGTGCTTTACATACGTTGCGCGGTAGCTCTGCGATGGCACACGTAGAACATATTTTTGAAGCAAGTTCTAAGGTTGAAAATTTATTTAAAACACTATTACAAGATGAATTAGATTCAAGCTCGGATGAAACTTCGTTATTAACTCACTATGCACAATTCGTACGTGATTATTTACATACGTTAAAACAAAATGGTCAACAACAAGAATTTGATGGAATTTACAACACATTCAATAGTGCTTGGGATAGTTATGACTTCCAATTAGAAGAAAAACACAACGATGCAACGCGTCCACAAGGTCTAGTTGCACAACTATTAGAACTGAATATTAATGATTTACTTGATGTTGAGTTTGATTTTGAGAAGAGAGCAGCTTCAGAGTTTACTGAGTATTTACAATTACTAAGCGAACAAACCGAACTGTTGTTGCAGCATACCAATCAGCCTGCAACGATAGGTATGTTTGAATATACCAACGCTTTACGCTCTAGCTATCAAGACGTGCTATCGAATCCACAGTTATTGCAAACTGATTATGCTTATGAAATTTACCAACAAGTTCATCAGCAATTTATTCAATTGTTTGATACGTTGGCCGCTGGGCAGCGGGTTAATTTAACGATAGATCATGAGCGGTTGTTAAATGAGTTAAGCTCATTCACGCAACAAAGCTCACAGCTTGCAGAGCAAGTTGATAATAAAGTTGCAGAAGAGACGGAAAGTACGCTGTCGAAACAAGAAGATTTCAGTTCGGCTGTGAATTTTAATGAGTTAGCTGCTCAAATTGCTTTAGATAAGCAGCAGTTACATGCTTCTGATTCTAATAATGACTTTGACCCAGATTTATTAGAGATTTTCTTAGAAGAAGCGGATGAGTTATTGGTTGGTATTGATACTGACTTAAGCACATGGGCTGCTGATAAAAATAATCTCAATGCACTGAAAAACCTCATGCGTTATTTGCACACCTTAAAAGGTGGTGCAAATATGATTCAGGCTACGCATATTGGTTTAATTGCACATGAACTGGAAACGATTTATGAAAAACTCATCAATCAGCAGATTTCAGTAACGTCTCAATTAATTTCATTTATACGTACAGTACAAGATGATATTGCAGATCGAATTCAAATGATTCGTGATCAAAAGTTGGATTATTCATCTGTAAATGTTTTACAGGCTATAGCGAGCTTGTCTAAATCAACGATTTCAAACGTCGAAATTGCGAAACCTGTGGTTGAGCAAGCATCACTTGAAACAGTTCAAATGCAACCTACAGTGGCTCAAACTACCGCTGCGCCTATTGCTGTTGATGTAAGCCATTTTGCAGCGCAACTTGCATTAGATAAAAAACAACTTGTATCTTCAGATTCAAATCAAGATTTTGATCCTGATCTATTAGAGATCTTCCTTGAAGAAGCGGATGAATTATTAGTCGGGATTGACAGTGATCTTAGTTCATGGACTTCAGATCATAACAATTTGAATGCCTTGAAGAATTTGATGCGTTATTTGCACACCTTAAAAGGTGGTTCAAATATGATTCAGGCAACGCATATTGGTTTGATTGCGCATGAACTCGAAACCATCTATGAAAAATTAATTAATCAACAGTTGAGTGCGAATCCGCAGTTAATTGCATTGATTCGTTTGGTTCAAGATGATATTGCGGATCGTATCCAGACTATTCGTGATAAACAAACAGATTATCCATCTACACATGTGGTCGCACTGTTACAACGTGCCGATACTGATTCTGTTGCAAAACCAATTACAGCAGTGGAATCAATACAAGATGAAGTTGCTGTTGCTGTTGAAATTCCAACAGCGGTTGAAGTCCAAGCTGAACCTGAAGATGTTGATGCTAAAGTAGACCTATCTACTACAGAAATAGCAGCTTCTGCGGTTTCATCTCCATCTGTACAACCAGTGGATGATGAAGTTCGATTAATCGCGGAACAAACATTCTTTGAAGAAGCCGAAGAATTACTTGAGCAAGCAAAAATTCTTCTTGCGCAATGGATTGAACAACGTGGTAATCGTAGTTTACTGTTACAGCTGCAACGTAATGCGCACAGTTTAAAAGGCGGCGCACGCATGGCAGAGCTTGATGCTATTGCTGCCATTGCCTACCACTTAGAAAATGCGTTTGAGCAGTTTGGTGTTCATCATTTCAATTCAAATGCCTACGATAATTTGTTAAATACAGCATTTGTTTGGTTGAACGATGCAATTTTCAAACGTCAGTATGCAAACTTTGATGGCTTGAAGCAAAACCTTGCCAACATGGACTTTGTCGATGTTTCTGCTCACCTACCACAAAAACTTTCTGCACGAGATATCTTTAACACAGAATTCGCAATGGAGTTTGTGCAAGGTGATGGTACAGAACCACCTTCAATGTTGGGCGAGTGGGAAAATACTGAGAAAGTTGAACAAAATAATGAAATGATTCGTGTTTCTGCTGATGTCATCGAGAAGATGATTGATTTATCAGGCGAAAATGCGATTAACCGTTCGCGTATTGAGATGGATTTAGGTCAACTCGGTGGTACATTAACGGAGATGGAACTCGCAATAAAACGTTTGGCAGATCAATTACGCCGAATGGATGGTGAGTTGGAAAGTCAAATTATTGCACGACATGGTTCAGAGAACAGCCGTTATGCAGACTTTGACCCGTTGGAAATGGATCAATATTCATCTCTTAATCAACTGTCAAAATCTTTAGCTGAATCAGCTTCAGATTTGGTCGATTTCAAACGGACGTTGTCAGATAAAATCCGCGATACAGAAGGTTTGTTAATACAACAGTCACGTATTCAAGCGGAAATTCAAGAAAGCTTGATGCGTACACGCCTCGTACCATTTTCACGGTTATTACCACGTTTGCAACGTATTGTGCGTCAAACTGCTTCTACATTGAATCGTCCGACTGAATTAGTGGTCAACAATACTGAGGGCGAATTAGACCGCAGTATTTTGGAACGCTTGGTTGCACCTTTTGAGCATATGTTACGTAATGCTGTCGACCATGGTATTGAAGATCGTGAGCACCGCTTACAAACGAAAAAACCTGAAACGGGTAGTATCGTTCTGAATATTGGTCGTCAAGGAACTGATGTTGTCATCACATTTAGCGATGATGGTAAAGGTATTGACGTAAACCGTATTAAGCAAAAAGCAATTCAAACTGGATTAATGACTAAAGATCAAAAGCTTGATCAGGAAGAAATCTTACAATTTATTTTCCACCCAGGTTTTAGTACAGCAGCACAAGTTACGCAAATTTCAGGTCGTGGTGTCGGACTAGACGTTGTTCAAAGTGATATTAAAGCGTTGGGCGGTCATGTCACTGTCGATTCAGTTCTTGGTAAAGGGACGACCTTTAGTATCCGTGTACCGACAACTGTAGCGGTCAGTGATGCCTTGATGGTAAAAGCTGGCGATCAGCAATTTGCCTTCCCGCTTGCGCAAATTGATCGAATAGTACGTATCTCACCAATGGCTTTAGAGAAATATTTTGAAAGTAAAGAAAATTACTTCAAGATTGATCAAGAACAATATCGTTTACGCTATTTATCAGAATTCGTTGCAGGTCAACCTGTCCCACGTTTCCATGGTATGGTTCATTCATTGCCAGTACTATTGATTAAAGGTGCACAAGGGCAAACGACGGCTCTACTTGTCGATCAATTAATTGGTTCGCGTGGACAAATTGTTGTGAAACCAATTGGGCAACAATACTCAAGTATTGGTGTGATTGCTGGTGCAACCATTCTAGGTGATGGTCAGGTGTGTTTAATTCTTGATGGTCAGAATATTGCACGTCAAGCACAGTCAACATCACGTAGTAAACAAGTCGATGAAACTTATACCAAACAACGTTACGATCAGCGTCGTTTAATTATGATTGTCGATGACTCAGTTACGGTACGTAAAGTAACGTCTCGTTTGTTGGAGCGTCATGGTTATGATGTGGTCACGGCAAAAGATGGTGTGGATGCCATTGAGCAACTAGAAACAGTCAAACCTGATTTAATGCTTTTAGATATTGAGATGCCGCGTATGGACGGCTTCGAGGTTACCAACCTTGTTCGACACCATGAAGTTCACCGTGAATTGCCAATCATTATGATTACGTCACGGACAGGTGAAAAGCATCGTGAACGTGCATTATCATTAGGTGTGAACCAATACATGGGTAAACCGTTCCAAGAAGAAATTCTCTTGGAGAATGTTGAAAGTTTACTTAATACAACAGTGCGCTAAGGAGTTATAAATCATGGCAAATAATGGCGCAAACTCTGCATTTGGAAAAATTGACCAGCAAGAGTTACAACACTTAATTACAGTTTCAACGGGATTTATTGATTCATATATTATTGAATGTTATCAAAAAGTTCCAATGTTGATCCCACAAAATATCGTGTTGTCTGCAATGGATACACTGACCGATGTTAAGCAAATTGAATGGCATGATCTAAAACTTCCCGTTTTTGCGGTGAATGATCCAAGCAAAAAACAAGGTGTTGCTTTGGTAATTGAAGGGGATGATGTTTCAGAACGATTTGCTTTAATCTGTAATGAAATGCCTGAATCAATTCGTTTACGTATTTCAGAAATTGTTGATGAAGAACGTGATATTCAAGATGATGGTGTTTTTAGGTATGTGAAAATGGGGGAAAAGCAATTTTATGTCCCACATTTACAGAATATTCAAAGCAAGCTAGGTTTATAAACAGGGCTGTACTAAAAAAGGAACTCAATTGAGTTCCTTTTTTGTTTCCATCACATAATTAAGTCAGCAAGTTTTCTAAAATTTGCTCATAAATTTCAGCTAAAGGTTCTAAATCTGCGACATTTACATGTTCATTAATCTGATGAATTGTGGCATTTAATACCCCTAATTCTAGAACTTGTGCACCTGTCGGGGCAATGAAACGACCATCAGAAGTCCCGCCACTGGTTGAAAGCGTGGTATCAACATCCGTGACATTTTTAATGGCTTTTTTTGCTGCTGTGACAAGTTCACCCACTGGCGTTAAGAAAGGCAAACCAGACAAGGTCCAATCAATATGATAATTGAGCTGATTCTGATCAAGTATTTCCATGACACGTTGTTTGAGTAGATCGGCAGTCACTTCAGTCGAATAACGGAAATTAAAAGTCACTTCTAATGTGTCTGGAATCACATTGGTCGCGCCTGTACCTGAATGTATATTTGAAATTTGAAATGAAGTCGCAGGGAAATATTCATTACCGTTGTCCCAAACCACTTCACAAAGTCCATTCAATGCTTTTGAAGCTAGATGAATTGGATTTTGGGCAAGATGTGGGTAAGCGACATGTCCTTGTTTTCCTTGTACGGTTAAGACGCCATTTAAAGAACCACGACGACCATTTTTGACAATATCACCGAGTTGGTGGGTACTAGACGGTTCGCCGACTAAGCACCATGTCATTTTTTCATTACGTGCTTCTAAGGTTTCTACAACTTTAACCGTACCATTGATGGATGGGCCTTCTTCATCTGATGTGATCAAAAAGGCGATTGAGCCTTTATGGTTCGGATGTTTTTTGACGAAACGTTCAGAAGCAACCACCATTGCCGCCAAAGCAGTTTTCATATCTGCAGAGCCACGACCATAGAGTTTTCCGTCGCGAATACTTGGCAGAAATGGGTCTGAATTCCACGCATCTAATTGGCCTGTCGGCACAACATCGGTATGTCCTGCGAAACAAAAAACTGGGCTTTCAGTGCCACGACGTGCCCACAAATTATCGACGTCATCAAAACGCATATTTTCGATGTTAAAGCCAATTTTTGCTAAGCGTTCCGCCATAATATTTTGGCAGTCGTGATCTATTGGCGTGACAGAAGGTTGGCGTAGGAGTTGTAAACTCAATTCAAGCGTTTCGGAGTGATTCATGCGATAAGAAATAAAATCTGGTGAAGTCTAAACCGATATAATAGGGGAATATGCGATAGAAAGGTATGAATAAATAAACCTTATCAATTGCAAGATAAGGTTTATTTAATTCGGATGGTTTACATCTTGTCTTGAGTTTTTTCAGCAGTTTGAGTCACTTTGTCTCCAGCATGTGACACATCTTTACCGAAGCCTTTGAAAGTATTACAACCCGTTAATACAAAAGCAGTCATGAGACAAGCAGCTAACACTTTTTTCATCATTTTCTCCGTTTTAATGTCATTATGATGTAGTTCAAGGCTAAAAAAAAATGATCAGAATGAACATAACGGTTTGATAGTAGAACTGTTATAAAATGTTACTTTCTAAAATGAATGGGATAATAGGGGCGGCTGACGGAACATATAATATTTAAGTTCCGTGGTTTCATTATAATAAAGTCCATTTGTCCACCATTGTGCAGCTTGAGATGATACGTCTAAATTTGGGCAAATCCATTCTTGGCGTTGTAAACGAAAATAAGCAGATGACGGAATAGTATAGCCCCATTGACCCAACCTTCGTGCAGTATTTATCCAATCGGGAAGTGAGCATAGGTCATGGTTATCGGGTAAATAAAGCTGACCTTTTAGCACGACAAATTTACGCTGAATAGGGCAATCATCTACTTTTGAAAACTGAAACTGTCGCTCGGTGAAATGTTGTAATTTTCGTTGTAAATGGTCTTCCCGATTTAAGCCAAACCAATCGGATAATTGTAATTCGCCTTCAGCCAAGTAATATTTTAATGCGACTTCCCAATGTTCAATTTCTTGCGTTTGTTGATTCAGTAATAAAAAATCAATTTCCCCTAAAGTCGTTGAACCCGAAATTTTCTGAATACTGTGCCCAAGTAATTTGTAAGGATGATAACCTTCATCTTGCAACCAGAACCAAAGTAAATTTTCAAATCGCAAGCCTAAGCGCGTGCTTTTAAGTCGAGCGAGAAATTCAACAAGTTCCTTTGGTTCTTGATCTAATTTTAATAAGCGTGATTTGTAGGCGTGATAATAAGTTTGCCAAATGTGCTGCTGATGAAACTCGAATGAATGCTTAATCTCTAAGTCGGGCGGAATGTGATTTAAAAGCGTCTGGCTGGCAATGCAAAAGGCCAATTGACGTACAATTGGGGTCTTAAACTGTAACCAAGGCTCAAAATAGTCAGGCGTGACATTAGAGTTAAACATAGACGAACTCGGTCATGTAAATAATCAACGCAGTTTAAGAAACCACAATAAAAACACTTTATACTAGCATGGGTGTATTACAGGGTTGATTCATTATTCAATGAAAACATTGTTTTGGCGTAGCCTAGTCGTAATTTTTATTACGCTCGGGATTATTGGTGCGATATTACCAGGCGTGCCAACCACCGTTTTCTTGATTTTAGCAGCATGGGCAGCGTCAAAAGGCTGGCCGCAAATGGATGCATGGTTACTCAATCATCCTAAATACGGCAAAACCTTAAGAAATTGGCGTGAAAATGGCACTGTGCCACGAAAGGCGAAATGGATTGCCAGTGTGATGATGCTGATCAGCGGTATATTGATGTTATTTACCAATGCGCCGCTTTTAGTCAAAGTATTTACTGATGTCACAATGCTGATTGTTGCGATTTGGTTGTGGCTACGCCCTGAGCCGCGTTAAGAAAAGCAACGCTTTTTAGCGGCGCAAGACGAGAACTATGTTCGAGTAGGTGTTAAGAAAAGCAACGCTTTTTAGCGGCGCAAGACGAGAACTATGTTCGAGTAGGTGTTAAGAAAAGCAACGCTTTTTAGCGGCGTAAGACGAGAACTATGTTCGAGTAAAGGAAAAGCGAAGCTTTTTCCTAAAGATCGATAATGCTACGTCAAAGTAGTTGAAGCTTAAGTTCACATATATTCTATTTTCACAAAAGCAATTAAATCGAATAATATTTGAGGTTCAATATGTCCTATACCCTTGAGCAAGCCGATATCTTGATTGATTTAGCGAATCAAAGACTTTATTTGCCAAAATTGCAAAAAAACTATCAAATTTCATCGGGTAAAAACGGTATCGGAGAACAAGAAAATACGGGTAAAACTCCACGAGGATGGCATCGCGTTGCAGAAAAATTTGGTCATGATGCTCCTAAAAATGCAGTTTTTGTTGCACGTCAGCCAACGGGAGAGATTTATCATCTCCAACTTGCAAACCAGTTCCCTCAACGAGATTGGATTTTGTCTCGAATTCTATGGCTAGACGGCTTGGAGGAGGGTTTTAATCATGGCGAGGGTTGTGACACATTTAAACGTTATATTTATATTCATGGTACACCCGATATAGAGCCAATGGGTGTACCGATGTCACATGGCTGTATTCGTATGCATAATGATGACGTCATTGAACTTTTTGAGCTCATTTCAACTCAAGCATTGGTTTATATTTCGGCTCAAGAGTTTGAAATTAAGAGCTTAAAAGATAAATAAGTGCTTAAATAAAATACGAAATATTTTTTTTTATACAGAATGACTTATTTTTTAAGCATTCACATGCTTTTTTCGGAAAAGAATATTAAAAGCGTTTGACAGGCGGTGTGGATTCTCTATAATGCACCTCACAAACGAAGAAGACGTTAAAGGGCGCTTAGCTCAGTTGGTAGAGCGTCTGCCTTACAAGCAGAATGTCGG
>JAVXBC010000026.1:8587-25997 GCA_036660195.1 Acinetobacter sp. | reverse complement strand
AAAGATCTCAATTTCTGATCTTTCCATGGTTTTGCATTTTTTCTTGGCGGAATGACCGCATATGCATCTCGATCTAAAATGACTTGTCTGCAGTGCTTCGTGTCATAAGCACCATCGGTATAGACTGAGTCAATTCGTTCATCTAAAGGAATTTGCGCAAGTAAATCACCGAGTACTTGCGAATCACTTACATTATTTGTAGTAAGTTGTACTGCACGTATTTGCAGCGTTTCAGCATCAATACCAATATGCAGCTTACGCTATTGGCGACGATATTCAGGTCCATGTTTTTTACATTTCCATTCACCTTCACCTAGAAACTTCAAGCCAGTTGAGTCCACAAGTAGATGTAACCCATCGCTACTTTTTTGATAGCTAATCGCAATATCAATATGTTTTTGTCTTCGACAAAGCGTGCTGTAATCTGGCGCAGTCCAATTTAATCCACACAGTTTAATCAGACTTTAAACAAAACCCGTGACCATTCGTAAAGAGAGTCTGAATAAGGATTTGATCATTAAACAGCATTGAATAGCGGTATCAGAGTAAGTTTGATTTCTAACTTGTTTGCCGTGTGATTGTGCATACCATTGAGTCTTTGGATCAAACCAAATGGAAATATTACCCCGGTTAATGAGGGCACGATTGTAGGAAGACCAGTTAGTTGTACGATAGATTTTAGGAGTAGGCTTATTCATATTGAAATTATAGGACTGAATAAACCTTCTAGGCTAGGTTTGTGCAACAAAGCCCATCTATTATAGGAACTGAACCGCTTATAGATATTGCTTTATTACTTAATAAGTTTTAGTTTTAAAGTAACATTATTTGTAGATTTTAACTTTTAGCAAAATCTACAATTTAACATTCTTCTAGTGAGTAATATTTAAAAATTAGGTTATTCAGTTCAACTGGCTTCGTGTAAAAATATCCTTGCAAGAGATCACAATTTTGATAATGAAGTATTTTTGCTTGTTCTAGTGTTTCTACTCCTTCTGCAACAACCTCAAGATTAAGCTGATGAGCTAAATGAATTATAGATTGAACTATAGATGCATCTTGAGAATTGTTTGTCAAATTATCTATAAACTCACGATCTAATTTAATTTGATTAATTGGTAATCGACGTAAATAGCTAAGACTTGAATAACCTGTTCCAAAATCATCAATTGAAACTTTTACTCCTAGCTCACGAACTGACTTTAATATCTCAATTGCTCTATCTGCACCATTAATAATCACGCCTTCTGTAATTTCGATTTTAAGAAGATTAGCTGGTAGTTTACTTTTAATCAGTACACTTTCCAAGCAACTAAGGAAATTACTGCGACCGAATTGAAGAGGAGAAATATTGACAGAGACCGAAATTGTAGCGTTATTTTTTCCATTTATATGGGCAATATCAAAACACGCTTGTTCAAGAACCCACTGACCAATTGCGACAATTTGACCAGTTCTTTCGGCTAATGGAATGAAAGTATCAGGAAAAATAAAGCCTTTTTGAGGATGATGCCAGCGAATCAGTGCTTCTACACTGTGAACTTTTCCTGTTCGTGGATCCACCAAAGGTTGATAAAATAATCTAAATTGTTTTTCCTTTAGTGCAGTCATAAGTTCTAATCGCAAAAGAGCATAATCTTTCTCTGGGAAAAATTTGTTTGGATTTCTTTTATATAAATACCACGTGTTTCTTCCTTGTTTTTTTGCTTCTTTCAGGGCATTCATGGATTCATATAATAGCTCTGAAGAATATCGAGTATTAGAGTTTCTTACGGCAATTCCAATGCTAGCTGTTAAATGTAGAGTTTTATTTTCAATCTGAAAGTTTTGAGAAATAAGGTCAAGTATACTTTCTGCCAAAGTAACTAATTGGTTATGATTTTTCGATTTTTTTACTAACAAAATAAATTTATCTTCAATATATCGACTCAGTAAACCATCTTTTTTTAATAAGTCCTGTAAACGTGAGCCGATATCTCTAATTATTTTATCACCGATCAAATAGCCTAGACTTTCATTCATAGATCTAAAATCATCAAGATCAATGTAAAATAATGCCAGACTAGCTGGGGATTGATTTTTTTGTTCAAATTCTTTTTCTAAAAATTTATCAAATGTTCTCTGATTTGGCAAACCAGTGATTGAGTCACGGGTATGTTGATACTTAATATAACTTCTGTTCTTTTCATCCTCAGTTATATCTTCAATATTACCTAAGAAGTGAGTACAAATATTATTTTGATCGAATACAGGTCCAAACATTAAACGACACCAAAACCAAGTTCCATTTCTACGGTACTTTTTTAATTTCACTGTTGTTTCTTTTAGTTCCTTTATTCCTGTTTTGATTTTTTCTACCTGAATTAAATCAGTTTCAGGTCCTGACAAGAAGTTATAACTTTTGCCTAAAATTTCTTCTAGGCTATATCCAGTTATAGATGTAAATGAGGGGTTAACAAAAACTATTTCTAAATTATCAGAGATGTCAGTTATGAAGATCCCATTTGGACTCGCATCTACTCCGCGCTTTAATAAGCGCAGGCTTTCTTCATTTTTTAAACGTGTAGAAATATCACGTGCGATGGCAAATACACCAGTGACTTTTTGATTTTGAATAATGGGTAAATTTGTAAGATCAAGCCAAATGAGTTTGCCAGAAGCATGATATGCAGGAATTTTATAATGTTTAGCAATACCTTTTAATGCATCTTTAAATGCTAAGTTAATAAGTTTATGATATTTAGTTGGTATAAAAGTCCAAAAATGTTTTCCTAATATCTGTTTTTCTGAGAATCCAAGAATTTTATTACAAGTAATATTTGAATTTAAAATATAACCATTAAGGTCAATTTCAATAATTAAATCAGGATGATGCGTATAAAAAGAGCTATATTTTTCATTAATAGCTAGTCTCTGTTTGTATTCATTTTCTCTTTCAATTGCTAACGCAATTAATGATACCGCTTGATTTATAAATTCAAAGTGCTCTGATCTGGGCGTCTTCTCTTCACGATAGTAGGTGCCAAAAGTTCCATATAAGATACCTTTAGCACTTATAATAGGTACAGACCAACAACTAATAATATTTTCTTCTCTAACAAACTCTAAATAATTTTTCCAATTAGGATCAAGTATCAAATTACGACTAATAATAGTTTTTCTAGAAAAAGCAGCTGTACCACAAGATCCATTCTTATCCTTAACTTTTAAAGGACTGATTGAACGACAATATTTAGAAGAAAAGTGATGTTCCCCATTTACAAGTGTTAATGTTTGCTCCACTTCTGAATAAAGCATAATTGTGACTAAAGCATCTGTAATATTTGATTCAAGCCAAGAACATATCGAGTTAAGTATAAGTTGAAGATCTGTACTTTTATCAATAGAATTTAAAACATACTCAATATTTAGCTTTCTAAGATCACTCTTCACTTTTCAGACCCTCCTTGGCTCCAATACATTTTATGCGAAATAAAAGTAATTTTTTATTTAATTTAAGTATCAATAGTCTATATTGAAAAACATTGTAAAGTAAAAACAACTTTATGAAAAATATGTTTTTTTTGTGTATATTAATTTAGCTGCTTTTATATGTTTTTTAATTTTGATATAAGAATGTATGTTTAGGATCAAAAGTTTCACCGAAAGATGGCTAGTATACAACCAAGGACTACTTTAATGAATAAACAAAAGTTTAAAAATTTTGAAGATGCAGGAAGAGAAATTTTAAATTTTTTACATCAGAGGTTTGGATTTGACTTATGTATGATTACTCGGGTAGAAGGTGATGATTGGATAGTATTACAAACAGAAGACCATGGATACCATATTAAACCAGGTCAAGTTTTCAAATGGGCTGATTCATTTTGTTGCCATATGGTTAAAGGAAATGGTCCAAAAATTGCTCCTGCCTCAGAAAAAATTGAACTATATGCAAGTGCACCAATTAATAATCAGGTAAGTATTAAATCATATATTGGCCAACCTATAACTAATGAGGATGGTAGCTTATTTGGAACATTATGTGCTATTCACCCTCAAACAAAATCTGAAAATATAAGTCAAGATATAGCTATAATAGAATTATTAGGAGATTTACTTAGTAGAATACTTCAAGCTGAATTACGTCAATTTAAGCATATTAATGAGTTTAAAAGTTTAAGAAAAAAAGTATTTAAAGATGATTTGACTGGTCTGTACAATAGAAGAGCTTGGGAAGAATTCTTAGAAAAGGAAGAAGAGCGATGTAAACGGTATGGCCATCCAGCAGCAATTTTTTTTATTGATATAAACGATTTGAAACAAGTTAATGATAGTTTGGGGCATTCGGCTGGCGATCATTTAATACAGTGCGCTGCAAATGTGCTTGTGAATACAGTGCGCAGTAATGATATTATTGCTAGATTAGGTGGAGATGAATTTGTAATATTAAGTATGGAAAACAACTCAGTAGGGGCTGAAATACTTTTAAAAAGAATTCTAGATGCTTTTTGTGAGGTTGATATTAGTATAGCTATTGGTTTTTCAATGAGAGTCCCAAATAAAGGTTTATTATTTGCAGCAGAACAAGCTGATAAAAAAATGTATATGCATAAGAAAAAATTAAAGTCTAAATTAATTTTTTAATATAACGTAAATATTTACTTTACTGATGTCCTAATACATACATTTAAATTTAAGACTATTTAGGAAAACACAATTCAAAGCATATACCTTCTGCTCTATTGACTGCCTGATACATTCCCTGATGAAGCGTTAAAATGGATGCAACAATCGATAGGCCTAAACCACCCGTTTGATGAGGACTTTGTCTGCTGGAGTTGCACTGATAAAAACGCTCAAAGAGATGAGGCAAATGCTCAGGGGCAACTTCCAAACCACTGGTGATTACAGATAATGTAATCATCTGCATATTATTAATGATCTTCCGGTGGCTAAGCACATAAATAGTTCGGTGATTGCCGCCGTGAACGAGCGCATTTGATATCAGATTATACAGCACTTGTTGTAACAGTTCAGGATCTGCCGATAGCTCAGTCGCCTCAAGACTTAAAACAAAATTGCAGTGTTGTTCTTCGGCTTGATACTCGAAAATACTGAATATATCTTCTATAAATGATTGAAGTTGAATCTTCTGTTTGTTTAAGCAAACTTTGTGCGCATCTGCGCGTGCTAGAAATAACATGCTGTCAATCATTCGTTTTAAACGTTGATAGTCCTCTAAGTTGGAAATCAAGAGTTCCTGATACTGTGCGGGACTACGTTTACTCATGAGTAAAATTTCGGTTTGCCCGATTAAATTATTCAAAGGTGTTCTGAATTCATGAGCAATGTCTTCGGAAAAACGATTCAGTTGGCTATATCCTAGTGCAATACGGTCAAGCATGGCGTTAATATCGGAGGCTAGTTGTTCGATCTCTTGAGGAGGATGATTTAGATTAAGTCTCTGTTCAAGTTTGTGAATACTAATAGCATGAGTTTGTTTACGTAGTGTTCTTAATGCGTTCAATCCGAAACGGCTGGCAATCGCGCAAAGTATGAAAATGGCTAGAATGCCGCTAAATACATAGATAAATAGACGTTTTTTAAAAGGCGAGATAATCGCTAAACGTTCCGACCACTGCTTGCCTGCAATTAATAGATAGGGTTGTCGATTAATTTGAATAGTTTTCCATGCAATACGGGTGGGATAAGTATAAGCCGATAAATCACGGAATTGAATCTGGGGCTGGTGGGTAAATTCAGGCAGTGGAATGCCAAGAGGATTAATGTTGATCAGAGCCTGATTCCCTTTAAGCAATACAAATAGATTGTCCTGATTGCCGAGCATATTTTGATACAGCTTCGGCTGCGCAATAATCTGCTCAATATTGCGACTGTCCTGCAATAAAATTTCCAGACGTTCAATACGTTCAACCAAAGCCCGATCTTGCTGTGTAATTAGAATCTGGTTGATGCCAAGATAAGTCATCAACGCCACAGTACACAGAACCATCGCAGCACAAGTGGTAGCTAGTAGTGTTAATCGTAGTTCTAGCGAACGAATGGGGTTAAACATTATTTGTCTACCGAAATTTTATAGCCCAAACCGCGAACAGTATGAATTAACTTTATATCATGTCCCTCATCAATTTTACTGCGTAAACGCCGCACAGCTACATCAATAAAATTAGTATCGGTATCAAAATTGATCTGCCAGACTTCAGACGCTATTTGCCTGCGCGTAATAATTTCATTCGGATGGCGAAGTAAGAAGCGCAAAAGATTGAATTCTTTTTTACTGAGTTCTACAGGCTGTTGGTTACGCCAGACTTTATGATGGATTAAATCCAATTTTAAATTTGCAATTTCTAATTGATTTTCCTCTACATACTGCTGACGTCTAAGTAGACTTTTAATTCGGGCCAGTAATTCAATATAAGAAAAAGGCTTGGCTAGATAATCATCGGCGCCTAGTTCCAAACCTTTGACCCGATCAATCACTTGGTCTTTTGCGGTAAGAAAAATTACTGGAATCTTAGAAAATTGTCGCAATACTGTCAGGACTGCCCAGCCATCTATATCGGGCAACATCACATCTAATATAACCAGACTATATGCATGCATTTTTAACTTTTCCAAGCCTTCTAGCCCTGAATGGACACATTGCGCCTCATAGCCAGATTCATTTAACCCTTTAACTAGATATGAGGCGATTTTCACTTCATCTTCGATAATTAGAATACACATTTTGTTCAGGCTCATTTTGAAGATGACAACTTTGTAATGTGATTGTCATCATCCAAATCATTCAGATTGTATAAGATTTTTAAAACTTAATTCAGGGCAATCATGATGAACAAACTCAAAGGGCTTATTGCAACAGTAATGCTGATGAGTAGCAGTACTTTTGCACAATCCGTTCAATTGAATCAAGTTTATTCACTTGATTCTCAGACAGCACAAACTCTTATTGATGCTGCTGTGACCGTATGTCAAAAAATACAGCACAATATTGCCGTGGTGGTGGTCGATCGGGGAGGGAATACCTTGATGTCAAAGAGACATGAAACTGTCGGGCCACATAATTTAGGCGCAGCCGAAAAGAAAGCCTATACCGCTTTATCCACCAAAATGGCGACCATGTTGTTAAGTCAAAATGCCCATGAAAATAAGGATGCAAAAAATTTAACCACTTTATCAAATTTACTATTGTTAGGTGGCGGCGTACCTGTGCGTTATGAGAGTCAAGTGGTCGGCGCCATTGGCGTTGCCGGAGCAGGGGGCGCAAAAAATGACCATTACTGCGCTGAAACAGCTGTTAAGTCTATTTTCAATCCTTAAGGAATTCATCATGTTTAAAAAATTATTGCCACTCTCAACACTATTGTTGACCTCAATGACTTTTGCACAAACTAACCCCTTAAGTGTGCATGTGTTGAATCTAGAAAATGGTCTGCCTTCCGCTCAAGTCGAGGTGGTACTCGAAAAAAGTACCGGGAATAAATGGGTGAAATTAAATCAGCAATATACTGGCCCTAATGGCCGTATTACTGGATTGTTTCCTGAAAATCAGAAGCTTGAAGCTGGTATTTATAAAGTTACCTTTAAAACCGAGGACTGGTTTAAAAAAAATAAGCAAGATACCTTCTTTCCTGAAGTTCCTGTAATTTTTAAGGTAGATGGAAGTGTCAGCCATTATCATATTCCTCTACTTCTAAGTCCTTATGGATATTCGACTTATAGAGGCAACTAAGATTTAAAAGGGCTAGTCTAACTAGCCCTATTATTTGTGTTTAGTCCGTAAACTAGAGAAAATCACAAAAAATTCATGATCGTATTATTATGCTTTTAGTTGAATTAAAGTTGACTCAAGTTATGTAAATGAGTTGATAGAACTTATTGAAGCTTCATAGTAATTAAAATGAGAATGGCATGAACCAATTTTCTGAAGAAGACTTATCCAGAATTATCGAAATGGCCTGGGAGGATCGAACCCCATTTGAAGCCATTCAATGTGAGTTTGGTTTGAACGAAGCGGCAGTGATCCGCTTGATGCGGCAAAATATGAAACCCAGTAGCTTTAAAATGTGGCGTGCACGTGTGACAGGCCGAAAAACCAAGCATCTGCAGCTGCGTTTACCTGATGTGATACGGGCCTATTGTTCACGCCAATACAAGCGTTCCTAAGTGTTTGATTTTGATTACCGTCTGGACTCACGTTTACATCGTTCAGAACAATATTGTACTTCCTCCCAGCAGCGGTACCATTTCTTGCGCCAAGTAAAAGGGCGCAAACAGTGGATACAGATTTTTTCAGGGAGATGCTGTTTTTTCATCGTTTATAACTCATTGATCTGGCTAAGAAGTTGCTGGGCATGGCTGATAATCTGATGCCGATCTTTAAGTTTATCTAGCTGTCGATAGATCATGCCCATACGTGGATGAGTACGAAATTTCGCCTCATTCCGGATCATAAAATACCAGTACAGGCTATTGAACGGACAGCTATCTAGCTCTGTGCGAGTTTTGACATTGTAGCTACAGTGCTTACAGTAATCGGACATCTTATGGATGTAATTGCCCGAGGCCGCATAGGGTTTGCTGGCCATCAAGCCGCTATCGGCATGCATCACCATACCCAGCGTGTTCGGTAGTTCTACCCATTCATAGGCATCGGCATAGACTGCCAGATACCACTCGCTGATCTGCTGCGGGTCTACACCAGTTAATAAGGCAAAATTTCCAGTCACCATCAAACGCTGGATATGATGTGCATAGGCATGCTGAAAAGTATTACGGAAACACTCAGCCATACAGTTCATCCGAGTACGGCCAGTCCAGTAAAATTGTGGCAATGGTGCTGAGTGCTGCAGTGCATTGCGGCTGGCATATTCTGGCATGTACAGCCAGTAAATTCCGCGAACATATTCGCGCCAGCCGAGAATTTGTCGGATAAAGCCTTCCACTGCATTCAGTGGTGCATGACCGGCATGGTATGCAGCTTCTGCCGCATCACAGACTTCTTTAGGTAGTAGCAGACCACAGTTCAGATAAGGTGAGAGCAGGCTGTGAAACAGCATGTCTGAGTCTTGAACCATGGCATCTTGATAATCGCCAAAATGTGGCAAACTGTGGGTAATGAAATGCTCCAGTGCAAGCAGAGCATTGCTACGTGTGGTGCCCCAGCGGAAGTTGTCAAGGCTGCCAGAGTGACGGGAAAATTCACGTTCAACCAATTCAAGCACATCCAGATCAATCTGATCGTGTTCAAAGTGAAGTGGTGCAGGCAAAGGGGGATTGCCAGCCCAGGCCTTACGATTGGCGCTGTCATAGTTCCACTGTTCTCCAAACGGCTGCTGTCCTTGCATCAAGTAACCGGTCTGCTTGCGCATTTCCCGGTAAAAATATTCCATACGCAGTGTCTGGTAGCGACTGGCCCAGTGCCGGAACTGCTCCGGACTACAGAAAAAACGTTCATCATTCAGGCATTGTACTGGCAATTGCAGCTGCTGGCTCCAATACTGTTCAATCTGCTGCTGTAAACGATATTCCCCGCAGTGCGTAATGACCAGTTCTGTGACTGGTAAGAGTTGCTGCTGTGACTCTACGAAATCCAGCAGGCTACGAATCGGACTATCAGATTTAAAAGCATGGTAACGTACACGCCAGCCTTCTGCTTTGAGTTCTTTGGCAAAATGACGCATGGCGCTAAAAATCAGGGCAATTTTCTGCGGATGATGGGCGACATAAGTGGCTTCCTCAACAACTTCGGCCATCAGGATCACATCCCTGATACGATCCAGCGCTTTGAGCGTAGCAAGCTGATGATGAAGCTGGTCACCCAGAATTAAACCGAAACGCATAGCCATTCCAGACCCTATGAAAGATAGCGCAGTGTAAGTCAAGACAGTTCAATTTTTTGTGAAAATAAAGATCATCCTGCATGTTGAATCAATCCAACTCGACCAGATGGCCCGCTGACATCGCACAGAAATGATGAGTACTGCTATAACAAAATATTCATCCCTACAATGCTAAAGCCAGTTGATGAAACTCGCTTTACATGATTTCTTAATACATGAGTAGTGTGAAAATTATGTGATTTTAATCAAAAAGATACAAATTATTATGGTTGTAATTCAAGTAGCTCACGCCTAGTATCTGGCTTGAAGTTACTCCATGTGAGCTTCCTTAGTTTTGTCCCATACACCCCTCTGTATGGGATTTTTTTAATCAGGGAATTGTCATGAGCATGCATTCAAAAGCGTATATTTTTAGACAGCAGCAATTACTAGTAGATGAGCATTTTCAGTTGCCGCAGGTAGAAAGACTGCAGCACGACCTAAACCTGTCGGAAAATTGCGAGATCATTGCTCGTGACCTGAAAGAAGACGAACCGGTGCCGGAAGGTTATCAGCTGGTTCCAATCCGGCAACTGGTGCAAGTCTGGAGCAGACCGCAGTTTGAACAGGCCAGCCGTGCGGTACAGTTACTGGAATGGCGCCGTAACCACCGCTTTTGCAGTAAATGTGGTCACGTCACCCAGCAGCATGTCAGCCAGTATGCCATGATCTGTCCATCCTGTGGCTATAACCAGTATCCGCGGGTGAATCCCTGTGTGATTACCATCATTACCCGAGGTACAGATGAAATTCTGCTGGCAAAAAATGCTCGCAACAAAACCCAGATGTACAGCCTGATTGCAGGCTTTGTTGAAGTTGGAGAAACCCTGGAAGAGGCAGTAAGCCGTGAAACGCTGGAAGAAGTGGGACTACAAATCAAAAATATTCAATATCTAGCCAGTCAGCCGTGGCCGTTTCCCAGCAATCTGATGATGGCCTTCAAGGCAGAATATCAGGGAGGGGAAATTCAGATTCAAGAAAATGAACTCAGCGATGCGCAATTTTTTAAATTTGATCAGTTACCCGAGATTCCGTTCAAGGGCAGTATAGCCTATGCCATGATTCAGCATGTGATACATGGAACGCCTGTTGCAGATGACAGCAAAAAATGGCTTTGAAAAAGTAATCTTGTTTGGGTCTCTCAAATAAACTGCAATAACGCATTAGGTAGTGAATATTCAGATGGCATTTCCTGATCTGGAGAAACTGAATCGCATCATTTGATCTTCACGCTTTGTTCACATCTAGCTGGGTTATCTTAATCCTGAGATCCAACAAGGCTAAAAAATGAAGATGCGATTTAAGTCTGCTTTTGCAGCGATAGCACTGTCTATCATCAGCTTAAATACAACGACTCAAGCAGAAACTGCTGCGCCTCAGGCAGTTGATCGGGTAGATATACAGAAGTATGCCGGTAAATGGTATGAAATTGCGCATTTACCGATGTATTTTCAGCGTAAATGTATAGCTAATATCACGGCACAATATAGCGTCAATGCCGATCAAACTATCGGGGTATTGAATAGCTGCCGAATTGCCAATGGCGAGATAATTAGCTCTGAAGGTGTTGCGTATTCGCAAAATCAGGGGAACAGCAAACTGAAGGTCAGCTTTTTGCCTAAAGGTTTAAGATGGATACCCTTTACTAAAGGTCATTACTGGGTATTACGAGTAGACCCGGAATATAAAGTGGCACTGGTGGGTGGCCCAAGTAATAAATACCTATGGATTTTGTCACGTGAACCGCAACTAGATGAAGCAACTTATCAGTCATATATAGACACTGCGAAAGATTATGGCTATGACGTGACAAAACTTATCAAATTGCCTCATTAATCTGCTAACCTTTTGCCGAACTGATAAATCTCTCAACAGTTCGGTTTTTTTATTTACTTCACATAAAATTCATACCTGACTGATTACACTCATCAAATAGAATAAATACAATCGCTCGAAAGTAGGATGAGTCCATGTTGAAAACTCTGATGCGATGGATAGACAGCTGGTCCACACCCACAGCGCCCGAAACACTGACGGCTGAAAACAGCAAGATTCAGTGGCAGCGGATTTTACCCTTTATTCTGTTGCATCTGGCTTGTCTAGCAGTGTTCTGGGTGGGAGTGTCGTGGTTTGCAGTGGGCTTTATGCTGCTGTTCTACCTGATTCGTATGTTTTCCATTACGGCTTTTTTTCATCGCTATTTATCGCATAAAACCTTTCAGACCTCGCGTCCAGTGCAGTTCCTATTTGTATTACTAGGCACCATGAGTGCACAGCGTGGCCCCTTATGGTGGGCAGCCCATCATCGTTATCACCACCGCTATACAGATTCTTCACAAGACCCGCATTCATCTACCCACGGTTTTTGGTATAGCCATGTGGGTTGGTTTCTGAATGAATATAACTTTGCCACGCGTAAAGAAGTCATCAAAGACTGGCTGAAATATCCGGAATTAATCTGGCTAGACCGGTTTAGTCTAATTGTGGTGCTGTTGACCGCGGGTGGGATTTATGTGCTAGGAGAATGGCTGGCAATAGCTTGGCCGCAACTGGGGACTTCCGGCTTGCAATTACTAGTCTGGGGATTTGTGGTGTCCACCGTGTTGCTGATCCATGCGACCTTATGTATCAATTCACTGGCGCATCATTACGGTAGCCGTGATTTTGACACTGATGATCAAAGCCGCAACAATTTATTCTTGTCTATCATTACTTTGGGCGAAGGCTGGCACAACAATCACCATTATTATGCAGGCAGTACCCGACAGGGCTTTTACTGGTGGCAGATTGATGTGACCTATTACCTCCTAAAAATTATGTCTTGGCTCGGGATAGTCTGGGGCTTAAAGCCAATTCCAAAACGGGTCTATGACGTCAGTAAAATTGCACAAGCTCGAAAACAGAGAAAAGTAGCCAAAACAGGCGCTCCTACTATTCATTCGAAGGAATCACCATGAAAATTGCGATTATTGGTTCAGGTATTTCCGGTTTGTATGCGGCCTGGAAATTAAGCAAAGCACATGAGGTCACGGTCTTTGAAAAAAATAATTACTTTGGCGGCCATACCGATACCCATCAGTTGAATATAGATGGCGAACAGGTCGCAGTGGACAGTGGCTTTATTGTATTTAATGAGCATAACTATCCACTGTTCTGTGCAATGCTCAAAGAACTCGGGATTCAATCGCAAAGCAGTGACATGGGCTTTTCGGTCAACAATCAAGTCACTGGCTTGCAGTACAATCCTTCAAAAAAATTCTCGCTGTTGTTCCGACCGCAAAACTTCTTTAACGCTGATTTTCGCGTGATGTTGTCGGATCTGTTTCGTTTCTATGCGGCGAATAAAGATATTGATATTGAACAGGTCGATGCCCAGCTCAGTATTGATGCATATCTCAATCGACATGACTATTCCGAAGCCTTTCGTCAGGAACATCTCTATCCGATGTGCGGAGCGCTATGGTCCTGTCCAGTAGAGCAAGCTGGACAGATTCCGTATAAATTTGTGGTGAGCTTTTTTCAGCACCATCGTATGTTGCAGCTGAAAGAGCGACCTTCGTGGCTTACGGTCAAGGGTGGATCAGCTCGTTATGTTCGTGCCATTCAGGCCCAATCGAATATGACTTTCCGCAAGACAGGTGTGATTCATGTATCCCGTAGTGCCAATGATGTAGTGATTGAAACTGGACAGGGCAGTGAACGTTTTGACTGGGTCATTTTTGCCAGCCATGCTGATGATAGCTTGAATTTACTTACAGACCCGTCAGCGCAAGAGCGGGAAGTACTTGGCAAGTTTCGTTATCAGGATAACCATATGGTGGTGCATTCCGATACTCATATCATGCCCAAATCCAGACGCCAATGGGCCAGCTGGCATGTACATGTGACACCTAGTCGTGCAACCGAATCAACTCCATTCCAGCATAGTGGCATGCATTATGGTTTCAGTTACTGGATGAACCAGTTGCAAAACCTGAATTGTAAAACCCAAATCTTTGCCACACTCAATCCTAACTTTAACCTCGATCCGAAAAAAATATGGGTAGAACGATATTATCGTCATCCA
Source organism: Acinetobacter sp. (assembly GCA_036660195.1). Classification (GTDB taxonomy): domain Bacteria; phylum Pseudomonadota; class Gammaproteobacteria; order Pseudomonadales; family Moraxellaceae; genus Acinetobacter. Next base: position 12,047 of record JAVXBC010000026.1, on the reverse strand, counting down.
GTATTTGATGCTGCCGCGATTGAGGCACAACAACGTTGGGCTGAGGTTAATGGTCAGAACCGGACGTCATACTGTGGTGCCTACTGGGGCTGGGGCTTTCATGAAGATGGAGCGCGTAGTGCTTCATGGGTTGTAAATCAGTTGCTGCAACACACTGAGCAAGCGGCTTAGGAGTACAGAATGCAAATGTATCCACTGGCTATCGCTTCTACCGAAATTCGCCATCGTCGCTATTTGCCCAAATCACATGCTTTTGAGGTGAAGCTTAGCTATTTATGCTTTGATCCGGATCAACTGGCAAATTTTACCCAAAAATCTTGGTTCTGGTCTTCTAGTCGCTGGAATTTATTGACCTTGGATGAACGTGACTTTCTAAACATGGAATATGGCTCGATTCGGCAGAAAGTTGCACGGTTACTGATCAAGCACGAAAACTATCATTTACCACATGCTGCATCTATTCGTGTACTGGCTTTACCACGCACACTGGGTTTTCGTTTTAATTCTGTGGTGTTTTATTTGATCTTTGATACGACCGATCAACTGATTTTTATACTGAGTGAAATCACCAATACACCGTGGAATGAACGTCAGGTGTACATTCACGATTGTCGGCACAATGTAACTAAACATACGCCTTACCAGAGCCACCAGTTTGACTTTAAAAAGGCCTTTCATGTGTCACCATTCATGCCGATGTCACTGGATTATCGTTGGCATTTTAGCTTTTCAGAACAGCAAAATGTGATTCACATGCAGCTGTTTGAACAAGAAATATTGCAATTTGATGCCACGATGAAATTTAAGCTGCAAGCCATCACACTTCCTTCACAGCAACATCGATATGCTGTATTAAAAGTTCTTGAGCCCTTTAGGATGGTGAGCGGGATTTATCTACATGCTTTGCGCTTATGGAAAAAGAAAATTCCGTTTTATCGGCATCCTAAAAAAGAAAAAGGAAAGACATGACTATGAAAACACTGTTAATGGGAGAGCATACCGAACTGCCGATAGTCCTACGCCATATGCTGAAATTGCGTCATGGTCAGTTGATATTTAAAGGTATCTGGAATGGTCTGGTCGGGGAAAATTACAGTGACTTGCATGCAGTAATTCAAGTTCACGACCAACGCCTTATCGATTTGCTGTTCCGTAATGGTGTACTGGGGGCAGCAGAAGGCTTTATTCGTGGTTACTGGAGCAGTGAAGATCTGGTCAACGTAATTCGTATTCTAGCACGTAATCGTGATGTGCTTGATCGGATGAATCAAAATGTAGTGGCAAAAGCCAGCCAGTTGGTACTCAAGGCTTGGTATAAATCCCGCAAGAATTCGATTGATGGTAGTCGTCAGAATATTGCTGAGCATTATGACTTGAGCAATGATTTTTTTAAATTGTTCTTAGATTCCAGCATGATGTATTCCAGTGCGGTGTTTAAAGAACCCTGTATGAGCTTGGAACAAGCTTCAGATTATAAAAAAGAATTGATCTGCCAAAAACTTCAATTGCAACCGATGGACCATTTGGTTGAAATTGGCAGCGGCTGGGGAGGCTTTGCCATTTATGCGGCTCAGCATTATGGCTGTAAGGTGACCACCATTACCATTTCCAAAGCTCAGTACGATGAAGCACTCGCCCGAGTTGCTGAAGCAGGGCTGTCTCATCGGGTGTCTGTACAGCTTCAGGACTACCGTTTACTCGAGGGTAAATACGACAAATTGGTGTCCATTGAAATGATTGAAGCAGTTGGTGAGCAATATTTACCAACTTATTTCCGAAAATGCCGCGAGCTCCTCAAGCCGAATGGTCTAGCCTTGATACAGGCGATTACGATTGAAGATGCACGCTATGTTAAAGCTTTAAATACGGTAGATTACATTAAGCGTTATATTTTCCCCGGTAGTTTTATTCCATGTATCAGTGTGATGACGCAAACGGCTTCTGAGCAAAAACTTCGTCTCAAACATCTGGAAGATATTGGTCAAAGCTATGCACAAACCCTGAAGTGTTGGCGCCAGCGTTTTCTGGAGCAGCGTGATCAAGTACTGCAACTTGATTTTGATGAGCGTTTTATCCGCATGTGGGATTTTTATCTGTGTTATTGCGAAGGTGGTTTTAGGGAAGGTGTGATCAGTGATGTTCATTTGCTGTTTGAAGCCAGTGCTTACTAAGCAGAAATAAAACAGGAGGGCGACATGCTGCTAGATTTATTTTTGCTCAATGTCTTCATCATGCTCTGTAGCTGGGTGTTGGTGACCTATAACCGCAGAGCAGGGCTAGTCGATGTCGCTTGGAGTTTCAGTATTGCCCTTAATGTGATTATTGCCGCTTGGGCGATTGACAGTGCACCGATGTTGGTTCGGTTATTTCTGGGACTGGCGAGTGGGATCTGGTTTTCACGGCTGACTTGGCATCTGTTACGGCGCTATGCCAATGAAACCCAAGAAGACACGCGTTATGCCAACATGCGCCGAGCGATGGGGGATTATCAGCATCTTGGTTTTCTGGTGTTTTTTATATTCCAGGCAGGTTTGGCTCTACTGTTTTCTTACCCAATGCTGAAGTTGTTAAGTATCTCGACCGAGCAATGGAATGACTGGACTTTGGTCACTGTGATTGTGGCGGGCATGATCATGCTATCGGCTTTGATAGGTGAAAGCACTGCCGATCAGCAACTTTACCGTTTTAAGCTAGATCCACAGAATCAAGGTAAAACCATGGATCAGGGCTTGTGGAAATATTCGCGCCATCCGAATTATTTTTTTGAATGGCTGCATTGGTTTGCCTATCCAGTGCTCGGTCTGGCAGTAGGATGCTATGAATTATGGATTTATCCACTGCTGATGTGGCTATTCCTGTACTACTTTACAGGTATTCCATTTAGTGAAAAACAGGCGCTCGCCCACCGTGGTGGCAACTATAAAGACTATCAACGACGAACTTCAATGTTTATTCCGTGGCCACCCAAAGAGTAGGTAAATACATGGACTTTATGATTCAAAAAACCTTAGAACTGATCGAAAATGGTAAGGTGCCAGACCCAGTGATTCGTGCTGGTATTAAAATCTTGAGCAAAAAACGTTTGGCACAAGAAGGTCGGTTTAACCCCGCATTGGCAGCGCAGCGCTATATGGATGTGCTGACCATGCTGAAAAACAGCAAAATTGCCATTGAGACAGACAAAGCCAATGAGCAGCATTATGAACTGCCGACCGCATTTTTTCAGGCAGTACTCGGTAAGCGTTTGAAATATAGCGCGAGTCTATTTGAACATGCCGATATGACGCTAGACCAAGCCGAAGAAGCTGCCCTTGCATGCTATTGCCAGCGAGCACAACTGAAAGACGGGCAGGATATTTTGGAAATTGGCTGCGGTTGGGGTTCTTTAAGTCTATATATGGCCGAGCATTATCCAACGGCCCGTATTACAGTCGTGTCAAATTCTTCAACGCAGCGCGAG
>JAVXBC010000026.1:0-8487 GCA_036660195.1 Acinetobacter sp. | reverse complement strand
TATGGCGCGGATGCCGCAATCTGGTGGCAGCGCTGGCGGATTTTCTTTATGGCCTGTGCCGAGCTATTTGGTTATGACCATGGACGCGAGTGGGTCATTGGCCACTTTCTGTTAAAGAAGAAAGCCGTATAATTGAACAATGGGATTGGTCAGCGGGGAATGCATCAATGTTAAAGCTGTTTAGGGACAAACGTGATCATCCTCTGGGTGAGGTGTTTAACCGCTACTACTGGCTGCAAATCGGATTCATTGCCTTGTCTGTGGTGATTGGGATTGGCTTCAGTGCCTGGGTGATTAAAGGTTCTTTGCTCAGAACGGCCCTAGAACAGGAAATGTCACACTACTGGCAGCGATTAGAACGTAATCCTGCCGCAGAATTGCCCGATACCAAAAACCTGTATGGTTACCGCTGGAACACTGTGCCACCCTCCCAATTTAAGAATATGTCACTTGAGCAAGGGGTGAATCGGCATTTTGTCGATGGTAAGGAACGCATGACCGTTTATGGCGAAAAAGATGGGCAGCATGTCCTGTTGGTCTTTGGCGAAAGCAATGTCAATAAACTGGTCTGGCTGTTTGGTCTGGCACCATTGATGGTCAGCTTGTTTGTACTTTATAGTATGTTATGGTGGTGGAACCGTCGTGCCCGGCGCTATTTTTCTCCCATTACAAGGCTTGCCAACGCACTGGAACATATTGATTGGGAAGATTATAAAAATCAGGCTTCACCGTTTCATGACATCCGGACTGATTCAAATCTGGAAGCGGAATATCTGAAGCAGGCGCTAGAAAAATATCATCAGGTATTAAGCGAGTTTATTCAGCGTGAACGTGAATTTACTGGTGATGTCAGTCATGAGCTTCGCACACCACTGACCATCTTAAAAGGCAATGTGCAGTTGTGTCAGGCACGCTATGGGGACAATAAATCATTTACTCGCTTGAACAACACCATTGAAGACATGCAACTATTAGTTGACACACTACTGGCTATCGCCCGCAATACCACCAATACTTTAACCGCTGAATCGACTATGCTTTCTGAATGTCTGGAAAATCTAGTTCAGGATCTGGATAGTGTTAGCCATAACAAAGGCATGCGGATAAATTTTCAAAAAGATCTAAACGAACAGCCACGTAAACTTTACCCGTCGATGACCAAAATGGTATTTGGCAATATTTTGCGGAATGCACTGAATTATTCACAAGGCACAGAAATTGATGTCATTTTGCAAAAAAATACAGTATTGATTGCAGATAATGGTGTCGGCATTCCTTTACCGAATAACTCAAAGGTGCAAGAACTGTCGGGGCAGCAATTGCAATTAGAGATCAAAGGTCATGGCATTGGACTGCAATTGGTACAGAAGTTGTGCAAGCAGCTTGGCTGGCGAGTGGAATTGTTTGATCGGCAGTATTATCTCAATACCCATCAGGATGTTCATCTGGCGATGACGACTGGACTGATTGTCGTCGTGTATTTAAATTAAGGCTGGGCTTCTAGAGTGATCTTTAACCCTACACCAGATATGGTGTGAATTAGTTTTTGCTCAAAAGGCTTATCGACCATTTTACGCAAATTATAAATATGACTACGCAGGGCATCGCTTTCAGGCTCTTGATCCCCCCAAAGCTCTATCATAATTTCCTGTTTAGTCAGAACTTTAGGCGAATGACGCATCAGTAGTTTGAGCAGTTTGAATTGAATGGGGGGCAATTCAATAGTTTGTCCTCCACGAGTCAGTTGCTGTGTTGCAGGGTCCAGAATAAGATCATGAATTTGAAGACGGCTAGAGGAGACTTCACCCTGTGAACGCTTGATTAGAGCTTTGACTCGAACCACCAGCTCATTAAAGTCAAATGGCTTGACTAGATAATCATCCGTGCCTGAATTGAAACCTTTGAGTTTGTCATTCAACGTATCGCGTGCGGTGAGCATCAGCACAGGGAGGTCCATACCTTCTTTATTTCGTAGCCATTCACATAGTTCATAACCCGAACCATCAGGCAAGTTAATATCTAAAAGTAAAATATGATAGCGTTGCTGTTTGAGTAATTGGCGCGCAGCATTTAGGTTTCGAGCATGATCGACCACAAAACCATGCTCTTCTAGAAACTCGCATAAGGTAGATGCCAGTTCGTAATGATCTTCGACCATCAAAATAAAATGTTTAGACATAACTGTAGAGACTACTTTATTAATTGCTGTTTTAATTTAGCACTAAATGGCTGAGGACCTAGCCATATATTAAAATATTGCTGGGCTAATGGGTTCTGGAGTTGTCCCTGTAGTTTCTGGTTTAAGTATAGGCTTAATGTGTGTGTGGCATGGCTATATTTTAGTTGGTATAGATCTCCTGAGTTCACTGGACGATACAAATCGGTGATTGGATTGAAAACAGCCTGAATCTTTTGATCTTTGATATTACGTTGGAGTAGATGTCTGGCTGCACGTTTGAATGCCCATTCTGGAATATTCTGCGTATAGGTAAAATCCATCTGCATGTTTTGGCCTTGCCAAGGCTGATTACAGTTTTGCGCAAAGTAACTGGCCACACCGACCTGTTTTTGTCCCACCATGAGTGGGCCATTACCACATTTATTTAAGCTCTGTGCATGCGCCCACGAACCGAAACTCCCGAGCATCAGTACAGTGGTTATGGCTACTTTTTGAAAGGCAGTACCCATGAATAGGTTCCTCCTACATAAGGCAAAGAACGATACAGACCATTGGCCGGATCCCAGAAATCTTGTTGGAAAATAATCTGATGGTTTGGGTTGACCTTTATTTCACTGATTCCAAATGAATCCATTGTTCGTGTCTTGCCGAACATTTTAAAATCATAAACCATATGCCAATGCACATAGGCAGAGTCTTGATGATATGAAGTATTTAATAGACTGACAGTTACATTACTCACCCGCTGGTTCATACCTTGAAAATGTTCAAGCAGTTTTTTACGCGATGAAAATTGCGACAGAGTATCGTTAATAAAAAGCTGATCTGCATACAGTGCTCCAGCATTTTCAACGAATTTAGGTGTGCCCAAGGTATTAAATGCCGAAGTGAAGCGGGTACCGATTTCTAGTGCTTTTGCATCATCTAAGGGTATTCCCTGAATACTCGCTCTGGCATTTGCATAATCAGAGGAATAACGAGGAACACTTTTACATCCTGACAGGAAAAGCACTGGTAAGGATAAGGCAATTGCCATTAACGTTTTGACTTGATTCATGTTCACTGTCCATCTTCACAGTTTATCCTCCCACTTTAGAGAGGCTGAAGTGAACAGAATGTGAAGATAGATGCTAAAGACAGTACATTGAATAGAATTTTGATGATTAAGGATTAAATTTCACTTTCTCTTTTTTCTTCAGTCATTAGCCAATGAATGATATTCATGACATCACGATTTTCGTTATTTTTTCTGACCATTGCATAAAAATTATAGTCACAATAGATAAAACCAAAAGGGGCAATGACCCTTCCATTTAATATTTCTTTTTCTACTAAAATTTGAGGCGCTATCGCAATTCCTAACCCAGACACAGCAGCTTCTATCATCAAATTGAGACGATCAAAATAACGATCATTCGCTTTTGGGGAAAAGTTAATTTTGGACTGATCAAACCATGTATGCCATGCACTTTTATTTGAGTGGGTATGAAGTAATGGATAATCTAAAAGATCATGTTTTGTATGGAGAGGATTTATTTCCCGATTACAAATAGGCCCCATGTTATCGGGAAATAAAAGATATTTATTCAAAAAGTTGGAAAGTATATGATTCTCACTGATGCTATTGATAAATATGTCAACTTTCTCTTTTTCTAACAATTTTAAGTCATTACATGTCATTAATTTGATATGGATATTGGGATAAATGACTTCGAGCTTTTCTAATCGGGGAATCAGCCAATTTGCCATAAAACTATGAGAAGCACCTATTACCACCTCTACCTCTGATGTTTTATTTGTTAACTCAAAGACGCATTGTTCTAAACGATTAAAAAGCTGCGTACAAACGAGCGATAATTCTTCTGCGTCCGCCGTCAGAGAGATGGTCGAGGAATGTCGAATAAACAATTTTTTATCTAACCATTCTTCTAGCTGTTTTATTTGATGGCTAATCGCACTATGGGTGACACACAATTCTTCCGCAGCTAAGCTGAAACTTTTATTTCTGGCGACGGCTTCAAATGCTTTTAAAGCATTAAGGGGAGGTAATGTTCTGCGTTTCATGTTGTAAAATTTTCTAACATCATCAGCTCAAAATATATCAATTATCAGAAAAATGAAAATATTTTAAGATCAAACAAATTTTGATAGTAAAAGAGATATGAGATGACAACCCCTTATACAGGTAATGGTCCTGATGACTTGGGATTTTTTGGTAAGTTTGGCGGATGTTACATGCCAGAGAGCTTAATGCCAGCACTTCGAGAATTAGAGCAAGCCTTTAATACTGTTCGGCACAAACCTGAATTTTGGGCTGAATATCAGCAGATTTTAACGGACTTTGTTGGTCGTCCTAGTCCTCTTTTTTATGCAAAAAACCTAACAGCTTATGCGGGAGGTGCTCGAATATATCTCAAGCGAGAAGATTTGAACCATACTGGTGCGCATAAAATCAATAATTGTGTTGGGCAAATCTTATTAGCCAAATTTATGGGGAAAACTAGAATCATTGCAGAAACTGGTGCTGGACAACATGGTGTTGCAACAGCAACTGTTTGCGCACTGTTTAAGATGAAATGTACCATTTTTATGGGAGAAACAGACATTCAGCGCCAACAAGTGAATGTTGAACGCATGAAATTACTCGGTGCTGAAGTCAGAAGTGTTCAAAAAGGTCGTAGGACTTTAAAAGATGCGATGAACGAAGCATTACGTGACTGGATTAGTCATGTTGATACAACCTATTATCTGTTGGGTACTGGTGCAGGTCCTCATCCATATCCCATCATGGTCAGAGAATTTCAAAAAATTATTGGTCTAGAAGCCAGAAACCAAATACTCCTCAAAGAAAATAAACTGCCTGATGCTTTAGTTGCTTGCGTTGGTGGTGGATCAAATGCATTAGGGTTGATGCATCCTTTTCTAGAAGACCTGAATGTCAAAATGTTTGGCGTTGAGGCAGGTGGAAAAGGAACAAATAGCGGTGAACATGCGGCCTCTATTTGCAAAGGTCAAGTCGGTGTGCTACATGGTAATTTAACCTATTTATTACAAGATTTAGATGGACAGATTTTAGAGGGGCACTCTATATCAGCTGGCTTAGATTATCCTGGTGTCGGCCCTGAACATGGCCTTCTGTTTGAAACAGGATGTGTGACATATACGGCTATAACCGATCAAGACGCTGTAAATGCATTTCAGCTTTTAAGCCAACAGGAGGGCATTATTCCTGCTCTTGAGAGTTCTCATGCGATTGCATATGCGATTCAACTTGCTCAAGAAATGCAGCCAGAACAGATCATTATTGTCAATTTAAGTGGCAGAGGTGACAAAGACTTAAACACGGTAAAAAAATATCTTGCAGGAGCTACAGCATGAACCGTCTAGATCAAAAATTAGAGCAATTAAAACTGGAAAATCGAAGCGGTCTGGTCTGTTATTTTACTGCTGGAGATCCTAATTTCGCAGAAAGTTACCGTCTGTTAAGCCAATTGGGTCAAGCTGGAGCTGACATTATCGAAGTTGGCATTCCTTTTTCAGATCCAGTGGCAGATGGTGAGATCATTCAGGCAGCACATCTTAGGGCATTAAGTGCAGGTCAAACGGTAAAACAAACCATTGAGTTGGTAAAAGCAATCAGGCTACATGATGAAAAAACACCAATAATTTTCATGACTTATTTAAATCCGATTATGCAATATGGTTTTGAGACACTTATCGCCGAAACAGAAAATCTTATAGATGGAATATTGATTTTAGATGCTCCATATGGATATCGAGAAAACTTTGAAATGCAATTAAATGAAAAAAATATGCATTTAATTGCAATGACAGCGCCGACTACCCCAATTGAAAGGTTAGAGCAAATTTCAGCGCGTGCGACAGGTTTTTTATATCATGTTGCAGAAAATGGTTTAACAGGGGGAGACTTCAATCTGCTTAATCTTGAGAAAAAGATTGCTGAAATTAAGCCTATTTTTAATATTCCTGTTGCAATTGGCTTTGGGATCAAAAATGAAAACCACGTTAAAGCACTAGCCAATAAAGTAGATCTTATTATCATTGGCTCAGCGCTTGTCGATACTTTTTTTAATAAGGGAATGAATGCGACTTTAGAAAAAGTGACGGTTTTTGCACAGATACTGAGACAAAATAAAGAATAGTCAGGCACCTTTCATAAAACTTATTTAAAACTATAATTGAATATAAAACAATATTTTATCTTGGCCTTCTCCCGTGAGGGAGATGGAACTTTTTATGTGGATTTTTTTACTGAAAGTAATCGCTTTTTAAAAATCACTATTATCATACAGATGTGACATACGTTTTTGCTTTGTTTCTAAATAAGCTTTGTTAAAGATATTTAAACCAACTTTTAAAGGAATACGTTCAACAATATTAATTCCTAAATCGGTCAAAGATTTGATTTTAAATGGATTGTTTGTAATGAGTTTTACATTCTTTATTTTTAAATAATCGAGCATAATGGTACACATATCATACTTGCGAGCATCCGCTGGCAGGTTTAATAATAAATTAGCATCAAGGGTATCATGTCCTTGGTCTTGAAGTGCGTAGGCTCGAATTTTATTGGTTAGTCCTATGCCACGGCCTTCTTGGCGTAAGTATAAAATGACTCCTTGACCTGCATCATTAATCATTTTCATGGTTGAGTGTAATTGTGGACCACAATCACATTTGAGTGATCCAAAAGCATCACCTGTTAAGCATTCTGAATGTATTCTGACAAGTACAGGTTGATTGGGAGCGGCATTCATCCCTTTAGCAAGAGCGATATGTTCTTCACCAGTACTTTGATCTTGAAATGCTATAATTTCAAAATCGCCAAATGCAGTAGGTAACTTTGATTTGGAAACAAATTCTATAGCCACGGAAGAATACACCTATATAAATTTATATTTGATACAATTTACTTAATCTATCTTAAAAGCATCGGCCGAATTTTTTGCAGTTATAAATTTCAGCGTTTTACTTCCAATTAAAGAGTATGCATCTGATAGTGAATTTTATGTGAAATGTTATTTAGAATATTTTTATTAGCGTTCTGCTTTGTTGCAAAAACACTCAAAAGCTGAGGCTTGCCTAAACCATCAATATTTAAGATAAGTTGGGTTTTTGTATAGTTAATTGAATTTATTGAATAAGTTAATAAAGGTAGGGTTGTGGTAAGGTCAATTCTTTGTATGATAGGTTCTATGTGTAGGCTTCTTCATTCTGAAATTATATTGCTGAACAATTTTTTGAGAACAGCTTTAGGCAACAAGGCTCTAATAAACTAAAATGTCCTTAGCAGCAGTACAAATAAAGAAACATGTAAATTGGAGTAACTCTAAATTCCTAAAATTATCTGATATGGTTTAAATCCTTCGATCACCGCTTCAGAAATCAACTGGATAAAAGCTTCAGTTTTGTCATAAGCCATCCATTGATCTAAAGCTTTATAATAAGCTAAACGATTCTCTACAGTAATCACGCATGGTGGATAACCAGCTTTCATTAGTTCCAAGTTCATTAGTAGACGTGATGTACGGCCATTACCATCAATAAAGGGATGAATACCAACGAAATCAGCAAGTACTTTGACTGCACGTTCAATGGGATGAAATGTATGGGCGGCACTATTATACCAATCAACTAAATGAGCCATTTTGTCATTTAACAGAGTGTAATCAGGTGGCATAGTTGTAGTACAGGAGATTAAGACATTTTGTTGGCGATATTGACCTGCATTTTCATCATCGATATTTCTTAGAATAAGTTGGTGTATATTTCTTATCTGGCACTCTGAAAACGATTCTTCCTTACGAATAATTTTTTCAACGTAGTAGATTGCATTTCTATGATTAATTACTTCGAAGTGATCTTTTAATTTTTTACCGCCGACAGTAATACCTTCTAATACGACTTTGGTTTCTAATAGGCTGAGTCTATTTCCTGAGATAGCATTTGAGTGAAAGATCCAGCGAAGAAAAAGATCATTTTCAATGTTTCTTGAAGTAAAGTCTGACAAAGACCTGCTTTGATCAAGTTTATTCTTAAGACTATCAATAATTGCAAACAAATGGATAACCTCTCAGTATTTACGACTAGAATTGATTGCTCTTTTGGTCAGTAAAAAAATATATATGAATGACTTATGTTTTAAGTTTTGAGAAATTGATATTTTAGAGTTTAATTAACTAGAACCTTTATGTTATTTAGGAATGGCATGAAATATCAACCGCCTTATACAATCACCTCTAAAATTATTCACTTGATTGCACAAATTAGTGAATCAATAGGGCGTT
>JAVXBC010000025.1:0-26877 GCA_036660195.1 Acinetobacter sp. | reverse complement strand
TGTTCTGGATTACAAGTTGGTGCGGAAGGGGGGACTTGAACCCCCACGCCCGAAGGCACTACCACCTCAAGGTAGCGTGTCTACCAATTCCACCACCACCGCAGCTTTGTGGGAGGGATTCTATTCCCTTAAATATAAAAAGGAAAGCATTAAATCAACTTATTCAGTCGTTTTTGGTGCGTTTGGTGAAGTTTCAGGCGATGTCGCAGGTGCAGAACTTGAGCTTTGTGCAGATTTCAAACTATAAGCATCTGCGGTTTGTTTTTTTGCAAAAACGGCCAAGGTTAGACTCGTCACGAAAAACAATGCGGTAAAAATCGCAGTCATACGCGTTAAGAAATTACCCGCGCCCGATGCGCCAAATACTGTCGCCGCACCACCGCCACCAAATGATGCACCTGCTTCCGCGCCTTTGCCTTGTTGTACGAGCACCAAAGCAATAATTAAGATTGCTAAAATAATGTGTACAACGAGTATAAAACTATACATGTCTATTCCTCGTTATTTGCTTTGCGCGAATGCGTTTGCAATTTGGTAAAAAGAGTGTGCATTCAGAGAAGCTCCTCCGACTAAAGCACCATTAATATCTGGACAGGCAGCCAATTCTACTGCATTTTCAGCTTTGACACTTCCGCCATAAAGAATTGCAATTTTTGAACCTAAACTTGTGATTTGATTTAGACCCTCACGGATCTTAGCATGCATCGCTTGAGCATCTGCCGCGGAAGCTGTTTTACCCGTGCCAATCGCCCAAATAGGCTCATAAGCAATCACAATATTGTGCCATTGCTCAGCTGTAACAGCAGCTGCCATATCACAAATTTGCTGTAGTACAACTTGCTCCGCAAGACCCTGCTCACGCTGTTCAAGACTTTCACCTACGCAATAAATGACGGTTAAGCCCACATTTAATGCATTTTTCAACTTAGCTTTTAAGATATCGACTTGGTCACCAAACAATTCACGGCGTTCAGAATGACCAATTAAAACATAGCCAATTCCACTGTCTTTTAACAGTTCTGCACTGACTTCACCGGTATACGCACCCGTACCTGCAACACGAGAAACATCTTGTGCGACCGTATAAATTTCGCGTGTTGTATTCTTAAGTTGGGTTTGGATGTTTATCAACGATAGCATCGTTGGCGCAACACCAATATAACAAGCATCTGTCGCGATTGGGTTCTGTTGAAGTAATTGTTTGAATTCTTCTACAAGCTTCAAAGCATCGGCGTGCATTGGATTCATTTTCCAATTACCAACCACCCATGGAATCACAGTCGAATTCGACATACTTCGGCTACCTAAAATTTATTAATTTCGCAAAATGCTGCATATTTTACACATTTTTTTATAAAATTCAGTTTTTTCTCTCGTTTAAATTTAAATCAATTTAGTGGTATCCAAAAAGCAATTAACATTGTACATTTTCAGTTGAGTCGTGTTGTATTTATTTGAAAATAAGTTATTTCTTGAAAAATCTTAATCACTCCCCTAAAGAAAATAGAGTTGGTTTTTAAAAATAAATCAGGGAAAATTTCGATCAGTTCAAAGTTTTCACACTGAATCAAGTCAAAAACAACACTTTCTCTAGTAGTATTTTTGCGTAACAAAAGTATAATTTTCAAAATAGCTATTATAAACATGTCAAGGGCGGACAGATGTCAGAATTACATACGTCTCCAAAATTTTCGGGGTTTATTCGACGGTTAGTCGAAGATGGTCATTTGTCTGCTGCAAACATGCAAACTGCCATTGATGCCGCAAAAAAGGGACAACAAGATATTGTGGCTCATTTAATTGAGCACCATCGCCTTTCACCCCTCATGATTGCAGAAAGCATTTCTTTGGAATTTGGTGAACCTCTATTCGATTTGGCGGTATACAACACAGCCACACTCCCTCAAGACGTTGCAGATAATAAGATCATTCAAAAACACCACGTCGTACCATTGATTCAGCGTGGTCAAATTCTATATGTCGCAACCAGCAATCCAACCAATATTGATGCGCTAGATGCGATTCGGTTCAACACTAAACTGACAATTGAACCAATTATTGTTGAGCACAATAAGCTGTCAAAACTCATTGAACAACAGTTTGGTGATGCGGGTAGCTTCGATTTTGGTGAAAGTGACGAATTTGATTTAGATCTAGATGTGGTTACAGACACCTCTAAAGAAGAAGATGATGATGCACCTCAAGGTGAAGAATCCCCGATTGTCAAATACATCAATAAATTATTAATTGACGCGATTCGCATGGGTGCTTCGGACTTACATTTTGAACCCTATGAAAAAACCTATCGCGTTAGATACCGAGTTGATGGCGTACTCCGCCAAATTGCACATCCACCTTTGCAAATGGCAAGCCGACTTGCCTCTCGCTTAAAGGTTATGTCTCAAATGGACATCTCTGAAAAGCGAATGCCGCAAGATGGACGAATTAAACTTAAACTGTCCAAAACCAAAGCGATTGATTTCCGTGTTAACGCATTACCCACGCTATTTGGTGAAAAACTAGTTCTACGTATTCTTGACCCCTCGAGTGCCATGCTAGGGATTGAAGCGCTTGGCTATGAAGACGCACAAAAAGCATTATTCATGGGGGCACTGGAAAAACCGCAAGGGATGTTACTCATTACTGGACCAACAGGTTCTGGTAAAACAGTTTCGCTTTATACAGGCATCAATATTCTCAATACTGAAGATACCAATATTTCCACCGCGGAAGATCCAGTTGAAATTAACCTTGAAGGGGTTAACCAAGTTAACGTGAATACCAAAACAGGATTGACGTTTTCTGCTGCACTCAAAGCCTTCTTGCGACAAGATCCAGACATTATTATGGTCGGGGAGATTCGTGACCTCGAAACTGCTGAAATTGCTATTAAGGCAGCTCAAACGGGTCATATGGTTATGTCAACTTTGCATACCAACAGTGCACCCGAGACCTTAACTCGTTTGCGCAACATGGGCGTTCCGTCTTTTAATATTGCAACCTCAGTCAACCTTGTTATTGCACAGCGACTCGCACGACGTCTTTGTTCTCATTGTAAAGAACCTCAAGAAATTCCAAAACCTAGCCTTTTAGAAATGGGATTCACAGCAGAAGATTTGGATGACCCAGAGTTTGCAATTTATCAACCTGTTGGTTGTTCAGAATGTCGCGATGGTTATAAGGGACGTGTCGGTGTTTACGAAGTCATGAAGGTTACACCTGAAATTTCTAAAATTATTATGGAAGATGGGAATGCATTACAAATTGCGGCGGCATCAGAAAAGGCAGGTTTTGATAATCTACGCCGTTCGGGTCTGAAAAAAGTGATGCAAGGTGTAACATCCCTGCAAGAAATCAATCGAGTAACTAGTGAATAAAATTAATAAAAAGGATTACAATCATGGCTGCTAAAAAAGCGCAAATGATGCCCACTTTCGCGTATGACGGAATAGACCGAAAAGGGGCAAAAATTAAAGGGGAATTACCTGCACGTAATATGGCTTTAGCAAAAGTTACATTACGAAAGCAAGGCGTAGTCATTAAAAATATTCGAGAAAAGCGTAAGAATATTCTCGAAGGTTTAATGAAAAAGAAAGTCACAACATTAGATATCACCATCTTTACACGCCAATTAGCAACAATGATGAAAGCAGGTGTACCACTCGTTCAAGGCTTTGAAATTGTTGCTGAAGGTCTAGAAAACCCTGCCATGCGAGAAGTTGTATTAGGCATTAAAGGGGAAGTTGAAGGCGGAAACACCTTCGCTGGGGCATTAAAAAAATACCCACAACATTTTGACAACCTGTTTTGTTCCCTAGTTGAATCTGGCGAACAATCGGGTGCACTAGAAACCATGTTGGATCGAGTTGCAATTTATAAAGAAAAGAGCGAACTCTTAAAACAAAAAATTAAAAAAGCAATGAAATACCCGATTAGCGTCATCGTGGTCGCTTTTATTGTGACCGTTATCCTCATGGTCAAAGTAGTACCCGTGTTTCAGGATGTATTTAGTTCTTTTGGTGCAGACTTACCGGCCTTTACCAAAATGGTCGTCAATATGTCAAACTGGACACAAAAATACTGGTTTGCACTGCTCATCGTCACTGGTATTTTGATTGCTTGTTTCCTTGAAGCCAAAAAACGAAGTAAAAAATTTCGCGATGCTTTGGATAGAATGGCCCTGAAATTACCTATTTTTGGTGATTTGGTCTATAAAGCCATTATCGCCCGTTATAGTCGCACTTTGGCTACCACCTTCGCTGCTGGTGTTCCATTAATTGATGCGCTTGAATCAACGGCAGGTGCAACCAATAATGTTGTTTACGAAGATGCTGTGATGAAAATTCGCGAAGATGTGGCGACTGGACAGCAACTCCAATTTGCGATGCGTACGACCAACCGCTTCCCTTCTATGGCAATTCAAATGGTGGCGATTGGTGAAGAATCGGGTGCTTTGGACAGCATGTTAGATAAAGTCGCAACTTACTATGAAAATGAAGTCGATAACGCAGTTGATGGCTTAACATCCATGATGGAGCCACTGATTATGTCAGTGCTAGGTGTATTGATTGGCGGTTTGGTCATTGCAATGTATCTCCCAATCTTCCAAATGGGTTCTGTAGTTGGTTAATTGGGTATTTAAATGCAACAATTGTTTATTTTTTTCATTGAGAACCCAACTGCGCTGTATATTGCAGTTGGGATTATTAGTTTATGTATCGGCAGTTTTTTGAATGTCGTGATTTACCGTACGCCCAAAATAATGGAACAAGAATGGCATCAAGAATGCCAAATTCTTTTGCATCCAGAACAACCTCTTATCGATGAATCTAAACTCACTTTAAGTAAACCAGTATCGACATGCCCTCAATGTAAAACGCCTATTCGCTGGTATCAAAATATTCCGGTGATCAGTTGGCTATTACTGCGCGGTAAATGCGGTTCATGCCAAAATCCGATCAGTATGCGTTACCCACTGATCGAATTGCTCACCATGTTATGTTCTTTAATCGTGGTTGTGGTCTTTGGCGCAACGATTCAAATGCTGTTTGGCTTAGTATTGACATGGGTTTTAATCGCCCTAACCTTTATTGATTTTGATACCCAATTATTACCTGATCGTTTTACCCTTCTCCTCGCAGCTTTAGGTTTAGGCATTAATACATTTACCATTTACACCTCGGCTACAGCGGCCATTTGGGGTTATTTAATTGGCTTTATGTGTTTATGGATTGTGTACTATCTATTCAAGCTCGTCACAGGCAAAGAAGGCATGGGTTATGGCGACTTTAAGCTGCTTGCGGCTTTAGGTGCTTGGATGGGCCCAATGATGTTGCCATTAATTATCCTTCTATCTTCCGTCATCGGTGCAATCATCGGGATTATTTTAATCAAAAGAAGTGGTGAAAATCAGCCATTTGCCTTTGGCCCATATATTGCGATCGCAGGTTGGGTTGCCTTTTTATGGGGTCCGCAAATCATGAGAGTCTATTTAGGTGGATAAGCATCCATTTATTATAGGTATTACGGGTGGGATCGGTAGCGGTAAATCTGCTGCCACCCAATGGTTTGAATCTCAAGGTATTACCGTTGTTGATGCTGATATTGTCGCTAGAGAAGTGGTAGAAATAGGTCAGCCAACCTTGCAAAAAATTCAACAAACTTTTGGCGATTGGGTATTGTTAGAAGATGGCAGCTTAGATCGACGTGCATTACGTAAGCATATTTTCCAAAGTCCAGAAGCTCGGCAAAACTTAGAAAAAATTACCCATCCAGCCATTCGCCAATCGATCACCCAACAATTGCAAGATGCGCAAAGCCCTTATGTAATTTTAGTTTCGCCCCTTCTGTTTGAAACCAATCAGCACGAATTGGTCCATCATACTTTGTTGGTGGATGCTGACGAACGTACTCAATTAGAGCGCGCAAGCCAACGTGATGGACAAAGTAAGGAACAAATTCAAAAAATTATTGCTGCACAAATGTCTCGTGCGCAAAAACAAAAATTAGCCAATGATATTGTTTTAAATGATGGTTTATTAGAACATCTACACAATCAACTTAAACCTTTGCATTTGAGCTACTTACAACGCGCCGAACAAACCTACTGATCTTGTTTTTGTTTTTCGAGTTGTTTGCTCAATGTGTCCTGCTCAAACCATCTCCAAGGCTGTAAAGAGCCTATTCCCATCCCGACCAAACCACACAAAATTGCCATACTCAAGGGTTCATTGAGTAATGGAACAGCGACGACCGCTGCAATAAACGGTGCTAAAGTTGCAATACTTCCTGTCTTAAATGCACCCAAACGTTCTATCGCTGCAATATAAGTAAGGGTTGCAACAATGACAACAAATACGCCATGAAACAAACCTTGAACAAACAGATGAATAGGTTCAACTTCCTGAAAATGTTTCGGGATAAAACCAACATAGATTGGCAAGTAAATGATTGCCGACCAAATCGCAACGCTTGACATCGCATGCCATGCAGACAATTTCCATTCTTTCAGCAATACTGTGAAAATCCCCCAACACACGGCACTCAGAAAAAATAATGCATCACCGATACCCAGCACTGATTTTTGTGTATGCAACATCAGATAGCTCATTAATGCCAGTGCACAAACCATAATCACTAAACTGAGCCAAGTGTGCTTATCAAAGGGTTGCTTAAATATAAGATAGGCTGAAAGAGCTGTACATAAAGGAATACAGCCATTCAGAAAAATGGCTGCATGGGCGGCAGGCGCATGTAAAAACCCTGTATAAACAGTAAAACAGTATGCTAGCCCACCAACCATTGCCAAAATGAATGGGCGGATATGCCACAAAAAAGCTAAATCTTTTTTATAGATTAAAATGGGCATTAGCAGGGTAAATGCAATGGCAAAACGCAATGCGACCAAGTCCCATGCACTGACATGCCAATGAAAATTTAAACGCGAAAGAATGGTAAAACCACCCCAAATACACATGGTAATGAAGACAAAAAAGTAACCTTGTGTACGTGCAGTCATGTTCATCACATCTCAAATAATATGTGAATTATAAACTATTTCGCTGTCGACATGCCTCATAAAGTGCCATGCCTGTGGCGACGCTCACGTTCAAACTTTGTAAATCACCGGACATTGGAATATAGATCGTGTGATCACATTGCGACTGCGTGATTGGTCGTAAACCCGTATCTTCCGCACCCATCACAATCACCACTGGGCCTTTGAAATCACACTGTTGAATCGGCAGGGCTTTTTCATCTAGCATGGTGCCAATCACACGGGTATGCGTTGTCTCTTTTAAATGGGCCAATGTACGAGCCAAATTCGTGACTTGAATGAATTTAACTTTCTCCGCCCCTCCAGCTGCGACTTTACGTGCAGTCGGCGTTAAACTCGCGGAACGATCACGAGGAACAATCACAGCTTGGACGCCCATCGCAGCAGCAGTACGAATACATGCGCCTAAATTGTGTGGGTCGGTCACTTGATCGAGTGCCAATAATAAAGCATCTGGAAATTGCTGCATCAGCTGATCTAAGTCTTGTTCATTTAAAACAGGATGAGGCCGTACCGCAGCCACCACGCCTTGATGAAAAGGTAATCCTGCCAATTTTTCCAAACTATCACGGCTGGCTTTTTGTACGCTAATCCCAAATGGTTCTGCTAGTTGAAATATTTTTTGCAGACGTTGATCTTCACGGCCCTTTAAGGCGAATAAGGTCAAAACACGTTCAGGCTCTAATTCCAACAATGACTCAACCGAATGAACGCCATAATAATATTCAGGTTTTGCCATACATCACCTCTTTAGGAAAAGAAAAGCCCCCTTTTTTAAAGGGGGTTGGGATTCTTTAAAAATAAAAATCCTGCAAAATGACTTTACAGGATTCTCTATGAGTGTAGTGTACTCGATTTAGATAGGAAAAAGTTAGCCTTCTAAATGACACACATAATCAAGTACATCGTCTGCTTCAATATGAAAGACACTATTACCTGGCACATAGAATGATTGACCCGCACGGAATAATTCACTTTCAGTACTGTCGGCTATTTTAACGCGACATTCGCCCGAAATAATTTCCATACGCTCTGGCACGTGAGTTTCAAAGGTTAACGGCTGTTCTGTGGGTAAAATAACACCTAAGGTTTTTTTGGTGCCATCTTCAAACTGAACTGTGTGGCTGATACATGAACCACCAAAATATACGTTTGATTTTTTAATGACCGTTACATGATCAAACTGCACTGAACTCATCCCACATCTCCAAATAATGCAGCGTTTATACAAGGTTATAATAGCCGTAGTTTAATTGCGCACGCGCCATGAATCAATGGCTTTTATGCAGCTTTGCACATGATTTTCACGGTCTTCTCATAAAAATATTTTGCTTCGTGGTTTTTACCGAACAGGATGAAATACACTTGTGACATCACCAAAAGTTCTCTATCTTTAAGCAAAAGATTTTATGCGCTGGATGCATGTATGCTCACCCATTTAACTTTAATTAATTTTGCGCTGGCAGATCATTTATCGCTCGACATTGAATCAGGCTTCAATGTGCTTACGGGTGAAACGGGTGCAGGTAAATCATTATTGTTAGATGCCTTATCTGCTTGTTTAGGTGAGCGCACCGATACCCATTATGTCCGTTATGGTGCAGACAAAGCCGATGTGACTGCGGTATTCAGTTATCGCGCAGAGAGTGAAGAAGCGCAATGGCTCACTGAGCATGAGCTAGATGATGATTCGGGTGAAATTCATTTACGGCGCGTGATTTTTGCAACAGGACGAAGCAAAGCATGGATTAATGGGCGTCCAAGTAGTCTGTCTGAATTGAAAGAAATTGGCCGCTTACTGGTACAACTCTATAGTCAGCACAGCCAACAGCAACTTTTGGAGCCGCCTTACCCAAAACATTGGCTAGATCGTTACAGTAATTTTTCCGATTCTGTCCAAGCCGTCCGTGATGCACATGCCACGTGGCAACACGATATTCAGCAACATCAAACTGCATTAGACGCACAAGCCACTAGAACTCAAAAAATCCAAACTTTAGAAACACAAATTGAAGAACTGGAAGATGTGATTCAAACCGATTATCGGGAAATTGAGCAGGAATTTGATCGACTCAGCCATCATGAACATATCATGCAAGACTGTGGTTCAAGCTTAAATGCATTGGATGAATCTGAACAAAATATTACTCAAGAACTGGCGTCGATTATTCGTCGCTTAGAATCTCATGCAGGCCGAAGTGAACAACTATCCACGATTTATAATTCATTATTGAATGCTCAAAGTGAAATTGAAGATGCTACTGCTAATTTACGCCAATTTATGGATCGTCAAAGTTTTGATCCTGAACGAATGGAACAGCTCAATACCACTTTAGAAGTGTTTCATCGTATGGCGCGAAAATACCGCATCCAACCAGAACAACTCAAAGCGACTTATGAAACTTGGCAAATAGAATTACAACAACTGCATCAACTCGAAAACCCTGAATCTTTGGCTGAGCAAGTCGAAATTTCGTTTCAAGCCTTTACGCAACATGCGCAACACTTGGATGAAATTCGTCGTGCTGCCGCGATTCCTTTGGCAAAACAACTGACCGAACAAGTCAAATCATTAGCGCTGCCAGAGGCCTATTTTGAGTTTAAATTTGAACCTTTAGAACAAGCCAATGCTGATGGTTTAAGTTTTATTCAACTGTTATTTACTGCCAATAAAGGTATTCCGCCGCAACCCCTTGCTCGGGTAGCATCGGGTGGTGAATTGTCACGAATTGCATTGGTCATGCAAGTCATGAATGCCGAAAAAACCGAAGCCGAAGTGTTGGTATTCGACGAAATTGATGTCGGGATTAGTGGTGGAACCGCCGAAGTCGTTGGACGATTATTGGCAGATTTAGGGCAACATGTGCAATTGCTTTGCATTACCCATCAAGCCCAAGTCGCCGCTCAATCCGATCAACACTTATTGGTCAAAAAACAACAAACAGACCCAGCCAGCAGCACTATTCTCGAATTAGATGAAGACGACCGTGTGCTCGAATTAGCACGCATGTCGGGCGGTGTTGAAATTAATCAAACCACCTTGCAACACGCCAAGCAATTGCGTCAACTTAAATTTCAATCGGTCTAGTTTTTCCTACACAAGATCAGAAAATCATTGGCGAAATTGAATTGACTCTTGTATGTTGATAAGAACAACCTATAGATCATTCAATTCCTTCTTTGTGGAGAACTGCTTAGGTGACGAAACAATATCTCACTCACCGCTGTCTGATTGCCCCTCCTGATATGGCAGATGAATTTTTTGCCAATACGGTGATTTATATCGCCCGTCATGATGAAGACGGCGCACAAGGCATTATTCTAAATCGCCCTTCTGACTTACAAATCAAAGAATTGCTGAATGATTTAGAAATTAACGCCGACCACGTGCATCCACATGCCGTATTGCAAGGCGGGCCTTTACGTCCAGAGGCTGGATTTGTACTGCACACAGGACAACCGACATGGCACTCTTCCATTGCAGTGGGAGAAAATGTATGTATTACCACCAGCAAAGATATTTTAGATGCGATTGCGCATAATCAAGGTGTGGGACGCTATCAAATCGCTTTGGGTTATGCGAGTTGGGGCAAAAACCAACTGGAAGATGAAATGGCGCAAGGCGATTGGTTGATTTGTGATGCTGATATGGATTTAATTTTTAACCTCCCCTACACCGACCGTTGGGATGCAGCCTATAAAAAAATGGGCGTTGACCGTACTTGGTTTACATCCGAGATTGGTCATGCCTGATCTAAACTCATCATTGTCCATTATGGCTTTCGACTTTGGTACGCAAAAGATGGGTATTGCCACGGGTCAATCCACGATTGAAAGTGCCAATCCTTTACCTTTATTTGCGATGAAAGATGGCATTCCTGACTGGAACCAACTGTTAAAACTGGTCAAGGAATGGCAACCGAATGTCTTTCTGGTGGGTTTGCCGTTAAACATGGATGATAGTGAATCTGAGCTTTCCGCACGCGCCCGCAAATTTGCGCGACGCTTACGCCACCAAACCAATATCGAAACATGGATGGTCGATGAACGTTTGAGTACACGTGAAGCAAGAGAACAACTGGCATTTTATCAAGAACAAGGTCGTGCTAAGCGATTATCTGCCGATAGTTTTGCTGCGGCACTGCTGATTCAAAGCTGGTACCGAGACCCTGTTGGGATTACGCCATAGAATTAAGGACATCCTCACATAATTAAATTTTTGATTTTACCAATGTTTTCTCAATCTTCATTAGAAAACTTTCACTAAATTCATCTCGATGCTGTTTTATAAAACGAACTAAAGATTGATAACTTTTTAGTTTATATTTCTCCAACTCTTTTCCTGCCTTACTAAAATTATAATTATTCCGAATCATAGCGTTTTCTACTTCAGTAACTTTCTCATTTTTCTTCTTATCTATTACTGTATTATCTACATCTTGGTCTATAAGATTTTTTTCAAAACAACTGCCTAAATTAAAACCAGCATAATGATACAAATAAAAAATATCTAATAACTTTACATTTAATTCTCTATAATTACCACTCCACCTCCTATCCACCACCATATTTACCATACTATTATTAAAGCAAGGAAATAATTTAGCAGACAAACTATTATCATTTAATTTTATAAGATAACCATCCACACAAAAACTTTTCCAAAAAATAATATAAAACAGCTTAATAATATAAGCTTCAACATTATAGTGATTTTCCTTAAAAATTTTAAATCTTTCATTTAATGATTTTATCTTACATATATTTCTTATTCTATGGAAAATATCTTTCCTCAACCTATTGTTTTTCAACAATTCATCAATTTCTTCATTAATCGCTATAATTACTTTAACATTAATTTCG
The DNA here is from genome assembly GCA_036660195.1 of Acinetobacter sp. GTDB lineage: Bacteria > Pseudomonadota > Gammaproteobacteria > Pseudomonadales > Moraxellaceae > Acinetobacter. Next base: position 14,957 of record JAVXBC010000025.1, on the reverse strand, counting down.
TTAACCGCATTTGACCCCACTCTTGAGATAGATATATAGTTTGATGTCGGACTTAATAAATCAAGTAACTGTACTTGAGCATTCATTGAGAAATTCTGAAATTCATCAAGAAATAAAATATTCTCATTTGCATCTTCAAAAATCCCAGGCATATCTTTAACAGCACCCGTAAAACTCCCTTTAACATACCCTCTAAGCGTCGAAGATAGTAGCTCTTCTGACACTGCTGATATATTTTTATAGACCATTTTCCTCTTAACAGTACTACTGACTAGCTCAGCAATCTTTGTTTTACCAACCCCTGTTTCGCCTTCTAATAAAGTAGAACCAGACTTAAAAAATAAATCATCCAGTTTATTTAACCCACCTTGCTCTCTTTCTAGAGATTGTTTAATATAAAAATCTTCAAAATATTTTATAAAGTAAAAATAGTCTGAACCTAGTTTTCCCATATTTCCACCTACAACTACATCAGGATGGATACAGAAATTAATTCCCAAATTATCTTCTATTGTTTTATCAAAATGATCTAAAATAATATTTATAAATTTATCTAATCGCTCTTGGACTGAAAATTTTTCCATATCCAATAAAAAAATGATCTGAGACTGATAAAAATATCTCATATCTTTACGCAAAAAATCTACTAAAGCATCATCGAAAAAAATTTTGTCCTTATCTTTTTTAATATTTCTTTCCAACTCATCTTCATTTCGAGCCAACGAAACTAAATATTCATACTTATTTTTTATTTTACTGATTAATTCCTCTGAATAATAATTGGCCGTAATTTGATCAAAAAAAATAGATTGCTGTAGATCAAAATAGTTTTCACAATTTTTAATATCAGGTAGTTTTTTTCTTTCTTCAAAACTTACAACCCCATTACCATCAAATAAAATATATTTCATTTTTTAAACTTATTTAATTAAACCAATTGAATTAATTAAATTAAAATCACAAAAAAATCAATTAAATTTTTCTATTAAAATTATAAGGCATTGATTTATAAATCATTTTATTTTTAAATGAGAGTTGGCACGAAATTAGCTATACATACAACAAGCTAACCAACTATGATTTGAACTATGAAAACTATCAAAATTTCAACCATCAATGATATAGAAAAGATTAAAGCCTTTATTCTAGCAAAAGCAAAAGGAGCTTTTTTAATTGAACCAGAAGTCTTATATCATTTCCTAAAAACAACTTATCATTTTGCAAAGGAGAATAATCTAAAAGTTATTTTTAAACAGCCCAGTGACCTGACTATTTCTATTTTATCCACAAGTGGAATGATGACTGGATGTAGCGCCGGTTATATGCTCGCTGGAGTACCTGGGGCAATTATTGGTGCTGGCATCGGTACAATCATTGGATATAGCCTTGCTCACCTATCCATTAGTGCCGATTTCATTAAGTATGAAAACAAATTCCTAATTACAATGAACTAACTCTCTGGAGATATAAAATGTCTAGTAAAGATCTATTACTTGAAGAAGTAATTCATAAATCAGCTTTAATTACTATCGAGAATATAGAACCGCTAAAATCATATTTAAAATATGATAAAAATATTCACTCAACCTATGAATCAGCCAAAGAACTTGCTGACAACCTGTGCAAGATGGGGAGTAATGATATTGCCAATTTTTTTAGAGATGGTTATGTAGATTATAAAACCGTGGTATACGAAGTTGCCGAGCGATTAGGTGCAGATAAAGCCAAAAATATACCAAAAGAATTAATGGGCTTTGCTTTCCCTAACTTTCCATTTGACGTATTTAAAAAGAGCTATGATATAGATGACTTTTCCATTGAACAATGGGAAGAACGTATTATTTTGAAGCTATTCGCTGATTCATTAGATAAATTAACTATAGAAGAGAAGCGCCAATTATTTCAATCTATGGGGATTAGTGATGCGGATATACCGCTAGGTGCATCTGGAATACTACTTACACAAATTATTTTAAAGCAGTTTGGTGGATTTGCTGTTTACAAAACCACTCTGATCGTAGCAAATATGGTTTCTAGAGCACTCATTGGCAAAGGATTAAGTTTTGCAGCAAATGCCACTCTCACAAGATCATTAGGCGTTGCTTTAGGTCCTATTGGTTGGGCAATTACAGGTCTTTGGTTAGCCGTTGATATTGCAGGTCCTGCTTTTAGAAAAACTGTTCCAGCAGTAATTCATGTCGCCATGTTACGTCAAATGTTACGCAATAAAGTGACCATTGGTATTGTTGGAGATGGTTCTAGCGGGAAAGACTCTTTATGTCATGCTGTTTTTGGTTTAAAAACAGTATCAAAAAGTGCTATTGCTGGTTCTACCGATAAAATAGAAAATTATTCTTTAGGAACATCTGGTGCGGTAGAGCTACTCAATTTTCCTGGCTTTAATGATACCAATCAAAGTGTTAATAATGATGTTAATGACCGATTGAATCATTGTGATACTTTTATTTTAGTAATTGATATCAATCGAGGAGTCAGCAATATTGATGTAAGTACACTACAAAAGCTTCAACAATATAAAAAGCCTATTTTAGTTTGCTTAAATAAATGTGATTTACCTCGTCCAACAGACTTTAATGAACTTTACCAAAAAGCGCATGAACGCCTAAATAATGTACCTAACATTATACCAACTGTTTTTGATCCTGATCCTCGGTTAGCCGAAACAGCAAGAGGAACTAAAGCAGTAGCTAATTGGATTTTAAAACAAATCGAAGCTCAAGGGAAAACGACTGAAGGGATTAAATTTTCTGAAACTTTATACTGATAATAATATATCAGTCAATATTTAACTATTTAGACACAGCATACTTAACTAAGGCATGCTGTGTCTTATTTCTTTCTTAACATTGCCACAAATACGCAATAATTAAAATCTTAAGCTGACCAGATTTTTAAAACTCATTTCTCAATAATCCTTACGGTCGCTGTACGTCCAGAAACAAAAGCTAAAGGATTATTCGGCTGTTCATCTAAAATAATTTTCACTGGAACCCGTTGCGCTAAACGCACCCAACTAAAGGTCGGATTTACATTCGCCAATAAGTTCGAACTGCCCGAACGCTCCCGATCTTCAATCCCTGTTGCAATGCCTTGAACATGTCCACGAATCCGTTGATGATCCCCCATCAACTGAATGGTGGCAGTGTCTCCCACATGAATCCGATTCAATTTGGTTTCTTCAAAATAACCCACTACATAAAGCTGATGACGATCTAATAAAGCAGCGACCGCCTGCCCCACTTTCACATAATTTCCAACACGTAAGTCAAAGTTTGCTAAAGTGCCATCGGCTGGTGCGAGCACTTGTGAACGCTGTAAATTAAGTTGAGCCATATGTAAATTACTGTTGGCAACATCAATTAAGGCTTGTTGCTGCTGAATGGCGGCGTTGGCTTGCTCAATAGTCGCAAGCAACTGTACACGCTCCGCCGAAGCTTGGTCACGTGTTGCAAACACCTGATCTTGCTCTTGTTTCGAAATCGCGCCATCCATTAAACTTGCATAGCGAGCAGCATTCTTTTCAGCCAGTTTCATTGTGGCTTCGGTTTTAACTAAACTTGCCTTTGCACCTGCTAAATTGGCATGTGATTGTGCTAAGCCTGCTTGAGCTTTAGCCACATCGGACTTGGCTTGCTCAACGTCCAGTGCTTGACGTGCCACATCAATTTTAAAAATCACCTGCCCTTTTTTAACTGTTTGGTTATCTTGTACCAAGACTTCGGTGACTAAACCATTTACATCTGAAGCGACTTGAATGACATCGCCACGTACACGCCCATCGCGAGTCCATGGTGCTGCATTGTAATAATTCCATAAATGCACCACCGCATAAATAGCGATTGCAACCGCAACCAATAACACGATTGGACGTATGATTTTTCGCATATCAAATGCATTCATGTTCATCAGCTTCACCATCATTTAAATCAATTTTTTGGGGTAAATCTCAACCCCAAAACCAAACAAATACAGCATGTACACACAACATTAATCCCAAATAAAAACACAGGTTAAAAATGCTGGGCAGTGCAATCCAACCCTTGCTAGCAATCCGATCGATTAATGGGCTGATCAGCTTAAAGACGATATAGGCAATAAACGCTTGCACCAAAAGCACGGGGACATAAATACCGTAAATATTGATTTCACCCATGAGAAACCTCTAAGCGATCCTTTCCAGAATACTTCTGTGCAGTTGAAACATGACCAATACTTTCACAAATATTATTAAGTGAAATCAACATACGCTGCCGTAATTGAACATCTTCAATTTGTTGTGCCATTCTTTGTAAAACATCAAGTTGCTGCAAAATTTGACTCGAGAAATGATTAAGCGTCAATTGTGTTTCTTGCATTTGAAAATACGCGCCAAGTTGCTGCTGCAAGCGTTCAATTTCAGCTTGTAAATTGACCAACTGCGGTAACTTTTGCCTAATCTCTTGCAAGCGAACCAAATCAACAATTGAACTACTTTCGATTAAGGCATTCTGAATTGCCATTTTAATTTCAGGGCTTTGTACCAACTTGGTATTTAATACTCCAACGCGATCCAACATGCTCCGTAAATGAATTTTAAAATCATGGCTATAGGATAAGTCTAATGCTTGTCGCATGGCTTGATAGTGTAAGGCCAATATTCGTGTTGCACTGGTATCAGGAGAAACAGCACGCACCAAGTCAATCACAATTAATGAAACTAAAACACCCAAAACCATCGCAAATGAACTGTCTAAATAAGAAACTGCATCCATCGTATATTTGTTATGTAAATTCAAACCCATCATCGTATTAATGCCAAGCACCATTCCTACAGGCATCAAACTCTGATTCGCCATCATGGTGACTGCCACCATGAACACAGGAAATAGCACTAAAGCCAACTGCCAAAATTGCGTCACATGCGGCAGAATACCGAACGCATATAAAAATACTAAACCTGCCGACACCACACTGCCCCAAACAAAAATCCGTAAGATCGGTACAGGATTATCCAAGGCAGTGAGGATACAGGCTGTGACTGCACCCATTTGCGCCATCATAAAACCTGCTTTCCAACCTGAAAGTATCCATAGCCCTGTCACGATAAGCGTCACGAGAACTGCACTAATCCCCCCACGCACCGCAATGCCATGATCACGGTGTAAACTTGGATATTTAGTGGTAATAGCGGTAATTTCGACAGGAAGTTCTTTATCGCCTTGCTGAATCTGTTGCCACAGCAGTCTGACCGCCAAAATATTCGCAATAAAATGTCGAATATCCATCTTCAATGCGGCCAAAACAATTTGCTGCGCAGGTGTTGCCTTTTCCAGCAATTCTGAGAATCCAGCGTCAAAACCCATCGGCAAGGTATGTAAATCACGAGCACTTAAAACATTTTCTTGCTGCAAAAACATTAAGGTCTGTTCACGAATATCTGTTAAATGCGGTACGAGATTAATCAGTTGCAACTGTTCGAGCTGTTTCACACGTTGCGATAACGCCACGAGATTGGCAACCACCAATGACACCTGATGCAGCATTTCCTGCAAGGGTTTGGTCATGCCATTTAACTCACCTTTCTCATAGGTTAAATGGACTGCGAGTGCATGGATGTCTGAGGTATCACGGGTAATCACCGACAAAATTTGCGTGTAATTCTCAGGCGTTTTTTGCACAGTAATTAATTTTTCAAATGTCGCTTCAAGATCATAAAGTGCTTTATTGACACGTTGTTTGATTAATGCACCAATATGCACAGGAAAAAAAGTGGCCGAAACCACTGCTGTTGCAATCACACCGACTGAAATTTCCAATACCCGCGCTAAAGCAATATCAAAAATACTATATGTGTCTATATAGGTAATCGCGTTATACACGATCATCACGGTTGAATAGCCAGCCAACATAAACACATAACTACGTGCCGTACGATCTAATAAGGACACATATAGCGCAAAGCCGACCCAAAGCGATAAAACAACGGTGAATAACCACGGCGTATTAATAAAATACGGTGTCAAAAGCAATGCAATGATTGCGCCTGCCACTGTTCCGATCAAACGATAAACACATTTTGATGCCACCATCCCCGAATATGGATTGGCAATAATCACCACCGTGCCAATCGACCACATCGGGTTAATCAAATCTAATTCAAACGAAATAAACAGCGCCAGCATACCCGCCACAAAAGTTTTGCAGGCGAAGATCAAGTCCAGTCGACTCGGTCTAAAAGCTAACAACTGTTTAAATAGCATGAATATGACTCAATTCTAAATCGGTCTTCATCAAATATATGCTCAACGAATGAGACGAACAATGTGAGCGTTCACTTAAAGAAATGACACTCGTTCGAAAGCTGTTGAAGTGAAATAATGAATAATAAGGGAGATGCTTTATTTGGTTTAATGAAAATATCCAAATAAGACATTTAGTTAATTATTTTTACAATAAAGCGCATATTTGTCAAATATATTATCGTATATTGATAATATCAATGTATATTTACGAATGTTTTATAAATAATTCACCTCATTTCTCAATGCGACGATTAAATTTCAATCTCATCGAAACGGCGTTAAAAGCCAATATCTCGCATCTAGTTTTTCTGTTATAAAGCAATAAAAAGCGACTTTTATCTTAGATTTATGGAGTAGACACTGCATCATGGCGATTTCGAGTTTTGGTAAAATTCTGACTGTACTGGATTTATTCTCAGTCTCACGTCCCATCATCAATGTCGATATCATTTGCCAAGAACTCAATTTATCCAAACCAACGGCTTATCGTTATCTCAAAGAATTGGTCTCTGCGGATATGCTGAAACGGATTAGTGGGACATCTGGTGACTATACTTTAGGCTCGAAAATTGCAGTTTTAGATTACATTTCGCATCGTACCGATCCTTTGGTACAAATCAGTATTCCGTTTATGCGAGATATTGTCGAACGTACTGAACTATTTTGTTTACTCACCTATTTAAATCACGATTATTGTATTGATTTACATCATGAAACTTTTAAAGATTCAGAACTACTGTCTTTTGGTCGTGGCTGCCCTCGCCCCGTTTACATTGGGGCATCGCCTAAAATTATGATTGCCGATTTAAGTAAGCAACGTATACAAGGGTATTATCAGCAATTTAGTGCAGAAATCGCTGAAGTAGGTTTTGCACAGAGCTTAGAAGAATTTATTCAACATATGCGTAAAATCAAAAAACAAGGATTTTATTTATCTCAGGGCGAAATCGACCCTTTAGTTTGCGGATTATCTGTGCCGATTCGTTTCTCTAATAAGGAAGCACCAATCGCATTAACTTTAGTCGCCTCAAAGAATCGTTTTGACTTTCTGAATATGCAAAAATTAATTGAAATTTTGCAAAATAACGCAGCTCAAATTGAACATAAATTTGCTACGCTGGCAGAAACGGCATAATTTAAACTGTAAACATTTGCAACAAATACAGGGATGAGGGTTGTAAATTACAATTGGCTCTCATAAGATCAAGATGTTGTTTAGCATGACTCCCTAAAGATCATGACTTTTCTCAGAGAACTAGGCTCATTTATTTTATAATAATGGGCTTTTTTCTTGTCTGTATTTTACGAGCTAATAAAAAGCCCTCTATAAACATAAAAGACTGTCTAAAAATGGATTAACACATGATTTTATGGATAAGTTTCGCTTCCACCAACATTTGTTCAGACTGATCTGTAGCCATAGCAACTAAATATTTACCATTTGAATAATAGATTGCCCCTTCGCTATCGAAAGCATAACTTAATACCCCACGTTTCAAAACTTTCTGCTCGCCATTTGGTGAATGCTGAATGAGCTCCCAATTTCGAGGAATCACACCTGCAAATTTTTCGCCTGCATTTTGATTTTGTTGTAATGTTTTCTGCGCTTTAATTAAATTACCTTCGACAAATAACTCCTCTTCCGATTTCTGTATTGCTTTGGCTGGATTCGCACCCGAAGTCGACTTGAGAGATTCACCCGTATAACGCTGGGTAAAGAAATCTAACCAACCAATGACCGCACGAATAATTTTAAACGGCGCGAATAAAATATCTTTGAAAGAATTACCTGTGTAATGCTGGTTTTTATAAGGACGTTTTAAAAAATAAACTTGCCCTGCAGCATCAACTGTAGGCTTATAAAAATCATAACGCGGGTCACTGATAACGGTTTCGAGCTCACCTGTTTTTAAGTTTAAACGACAAATTTCTTTTGGCCCTACACTGACACGACCTTGCTGATCGTAGGCAAAACCACAACTGTCATAGTAAACAATATCTGAATTTTGCGGATCAAAACATGGATGTTCATCTTGGCAATCGCCCTCAGTAATATATTGAAGTCGACTTGAGTCTAGCCCTAAAACACAAAGATGCCGTTCATACGCATAACCTTTGCTTGCAGATAAAATTAACCGTTGATTTTGAGCTTCATAATCAAAATGATGGACGATAAATTCATTATTTCTCAGCACCAATGCTTCTGGTTGCTGTTGGTCGAGCAATGATTTGATATAAATGGCACAGCCATCCTGCAAACGCGCGGCATATATAATTTTTTGATCGTCGGTGATTACCGCATCGACTGCAAATATATTCGCCAATTCATTCGGATCATCATGACGATTCGTCATCCCCATGAATTGAGCACCCGTGCCCGTGGTCTTCCATTGTTTACGTTGCTTGATTTCTTGCAAATTTTTCTTATATTGACTCACAGCATGGCAGTCAATGGTTTGGGACTTTTGATTTTGAAGCAGATGTAATTCTTGGTTTGATAAATATAATAAAGATGACATTGAATTGCGTTCCCAACTAATCATTTTAACATTCACCATATTTTACGAATTTTATAGTGAATGTTTTGATTCTCTCGATTTTTATTAAATTTGAATGAACTATTGCGGTAGATTAAATTTTAAGGCTGCTTCAAATATGGCCATGCCGCTTTGAGATAAATAATCATCGACCATAAAGTTAAAATCACGGCGGTATACATTAAGGCATAAGCCCAAACTTCTAAGGGTTTCCAATTCAGCAGAAAAACACTAATTGCAATCATTTGAAACGCGGTTTTATATTTTCCTACAGTTGAAACTGCCACACTGGTTCGCGCACCAAGTTCTGCCATCCATTCACGTAAAGCAGATACCGTGATTTCACGCGAAATAATCACAATCGCAGCAAATGCCATCGACATCGACGGTTGCCATTGCACCAGTACAATCAGGGCAGCTGCAACCATCAATTTATCGGCAACAGGATCTAAAAAGCGTCCAAAAGCAGAGCTTTGGTTCAGCGTTCTCGCCAAATAACCATCTAACCAGTCGGTAATCGCAGCAAGGACAAAAATGGCAGTCAATACCAAATGTCGGACTATCCCACCATCATGTGCTGCAATACCAATCGCTGGCGGCCAATACGCAATGAGGAGAAATACAGGAATCAAGGCAACGCGCGCCATGGTTAAAATATTTGGAATGTTCAGGATTTGCCCTGTACTCATACACACCGCCATGTTGTTCGCATTCAATTATTTAACGCACAAAAGATGTGCCTAGATGTCGCATCTGTACGCAACTTTATACGAAATATAACCCAATGTCGATTAAGCAAACACCGCAACTGTTTGCCTCAACACTGCAATTAAACGGTTTTCTCTGTCCCAAATATAGGCGTATTCGGTGGAATAGCCATGTTCTGCAACTTCGGTAATAACTTTATATTTGAACCAATCGTGAAGTTGATGTGCAATAGGCTGCAAATAGGTGATATGCCAACTCAATGAACTGGCAGGTGCTGGCGTCTTAAACATCGGCAAAACACCCGGTGGCCATACGTCCATCAAACCGAATAAATCAGCTAAGCGCAAATCACGGTTGGCATGTAAATTCGGCGCAAAACGATTCCAGCCACCCATATCGGGTTGCTTGCTCCCCGACATCGGATAACTGCCCTCTGCCCAACACAATTCAAATTGTTGAAAACACTGCGGCATCAACCCATCAATATAAACCATTTTATCCAGTTGCTCAGGCATAGGATAATCTGGAACTACGGGTTGATGATGCACCACAATATTCGATTCACGTGCAGTACCAAAGCTCGCCACGACAATACTTTGCACTTCGTCTTGCTGCCACAATCGGACTTCTAAGGTGGTCACAGATTTACCTTGTCGCAACACTTCCGCCGTCAGTTTTGCTTGACCTTCTTGTACCGGGCCAACAAAGGTGACATAGCAACTGAGTAATTGTTTGGTAGGATCATTAACTACGCTAACGGCTTTTTCGATTAATGCACCTGCCACTAGACCGCCAAATACCGTACGCCCTTGCAACCAACCTGTTGGAATATCAATCCATTCTTGCTGTTCTATTTGTTGATATAACGAAACTAAGGACATCTTTTTTCCTAATCGTTTAAATAATTCATCTCTAAATTAACTGTTTTTAGCCTGTTGTGAATGATCAATGACGCAGCAGTCATTGATCTTTTTGGTCAATTTATTCATGCAAAATTTTATATATGGTTTTCGCCATCACCTCACCCAAGCCCGACACCAGCATCAACTCTTTTTCCGATGCCTTTAACACCCCTTGTATGCCGCCAAAATGGGTGAGCAAATCTCGACGGCGTTTTGGACCCAATCCTGGAATGACTTCTAACACCGAGCCACCACGGCGTTTATCCCGTTTGGCACGATGTTTAGTAATGGCGAAGCGATGCGCTTCATCACGTACTTGTTGGATTAAATGCAAGGCTTTATGATCTTCTGCAAGTTGGATTTTCGTGCCATCGGTAAAGTGCAAGGTTTCCAGTCCAGGTTTACGCCCTTCGCCTTTGGATACACCAATCATAAAAGCATCCAGCTCAAGGTCTTGCATCACCTGCATCGCCATATGCAACTGACCTTTCCCGCCATCAATCAACAATAAATCAGGCAACATGGCTTTTTTATAACGACGAGTAAGTGCTTGACGCATTGCCGCATAATCATCTCCGCCAGTAATATCTTCAATCGAAAACTGGCGATAATCGCGCTTTCTCGCACCGCCTTGATCGAACACCACGCACGACGCAATGGTGGCTTCACCCATGGTATGGCTAATATCAAAGCATTCAATCCGATCAATCGGACGACCGACCACTTGTTCTAACTGATGGAAACGTTCATTCAATTCAAGATGATGACTGAGCTTGCCTTTAATGGCATGTTGCACATTCATTTGTGCCAGCTCTTGCCATTCGGCACGGGTTTCACGCACCTTATGTTTAATTTGGATTTTTTTCTCAAAGATCTGTTGTAAGGCTTGTTCCAGTTGAATTCGATCAGGTAACTCCACATTGATGATCAATTCCGCTGGTACTTCATCGGCGACTTGGAAATAAAAATTCGCCATGAAATCACTGAGCATTTGCCCTAAATCATCACCCAACATATCTGGGAAATAACTTTTACCGCCAAGCATCTGCCCATTACGCACATACAAAATCTGTACACAGGTTACGCCTGCATGGTACGCAATTGCCAAGATATCGGCTTCGCCTTTGACTTTAAACACCGCTTGTTGTGCTTGCACTTCCCGCAGTAGCGCCAAACGATCTCGATAAAACACTGCTTTTTCAAATTCAAGTTCTGTCGCGGCTTGCTCCATTTTTCCAATTAATTCTTGGTTCAACTCTTTAGTATCACCTTGTAGAAAGCGAATCGAGTTATCGACATCTTCTTTGTATTGTTCAGGGCTAATTAAACCCACACACGGCGCAGTACAGCGTTTGATTTGATATTGCAGACAAGGACGTTTGCGTTGTGAAAAATAGCTATTTTCACACTGCCGCACATTAAACAGTTTTTGCAAAATCAGTAGCGTATCTCTTGCACTATACGCACTGGGATAAGGCCCAAAAAACTTACCGACTTGATGTTTACCTTTACCTCGACCACTGGCGATTCTTGGAAAGGGTTTATCCGATGATACGAAAATATAAACGTAGGATTTATCGTCCCGCAGCATAATGTTATAGGTAGGTCGATGTAGTTTAATTAGGTTTTGTTCGAGTAATAAGGCTTCAGTTTCCGAACGCACCACCAAGGTTTCTATGTCATAAATCCGCGCAACCAAAGCCTGTGTTTTAGGATGCTCAATGGTTTTAACGAAATAACTCGACACTCGATTCTTTAGATTTTTGGCTTTGCCGACGTAGAGTAACTCCCCATCTTTGCCCAGCATTTTATATACGCCAGGCAATAGGGTCATATGGGTCAATAGTTTTTCGATGTGCTCACGCGCGTTTGGATTCACAGCAGACCATCATGATCAGTAATGTTTTGATGATGTAGCCGACATTCATGAATTTCAAGGATTATCTTGTGATAATCCTTTCAACCTTAGACTAAGTTGTAAATTCAGTAGAAAGTATTAAGAACCATTCTCCCAAGTTTGAATCAACGCATTTGCAGCTTTTTCATTGACGAAATCACAATATTTGCCTGCATAAGGCGGTACATATTCATCCATACCTGACTGGTGATGATATTGACCAGCGTACTGTGTGCCACTCACCATAAATTTCATTAACTTCGTTATGTCATCACGCATCCACGTTACACTCCCCCACGTGCCAGCAGCAGGTGCTGTAACATTAGAGTCAGTATAAATAGGGGCTGTTCCGTCGCTAGAGAAACCAATGTAATTTTTATTACTAATATGTTTATTGATTACCCAACACGTTGAGCCTTGAGGAAATTTATCCGATGGATTTTGTACTGCATTGTAATAATTTTCGAAAGAACCTTGTTGACTCAGTGGTAATGAAGCATAAATCCAGTCACCTAAATATCGAGTTACAGGCTGTCCCGAAATATCAATTTTTGTCCATTGTTTGGCTAAAGTAAGATTATCTCCCACGACCAAATTTGCAGGCTGATAACTTAAACCCGCATCAGACACGGTGACTTGTTTACCTAATAAATACCATGTTGAATGGGAGATTTGGATTTGATCTAAAGTGACACCTTGTTGAGTCAAATAATGCTGATTCAGCTCATAACCCAAAGGATGCCCATTTGGATAACTGACATATAAATTATTATCTTGAATTTTATAATCTTTTCTTTCAACAACAGCTGATCCAGCAATCTGTTCAGTCGAAAAACCTACTAAAGTTTGAGGCGTCGTCTGTTCATTCGTTTCAATGTCCTCACATGCGACCAACATAGTTGTAGATAAACAAATAAATAATATTTTTTTCATATTTTTTCCTTCGTATTAATAAATAAGAACAGTTTCATCAATTATCTAATTTTAGAGAATTATATAGTTTAAGCCTTAATTATCAATAGATATAATGTTCGATATATCGTGATTTAAATTATCATCTTTATTATCAAATATTATTTTTCACCTATAAAAAAACGCCCTTTCGGGCGCTGTTTCTATTCGAACTTAAAACACATACGGTCGAATAAAAATCAGGAAGAAGATGCCTAACATCAAAAACCATTTTAAAAAATAATAAAGCTGTCGATTTGATTTCTTCAATGCCTTGGCTTTAATACGAACTTGATAGATATAACCAAAGGCTTTATTTAAGCCGCCAGTTTGATCACCCACTTCATTCGGCGAACTGGCTGCGGTCATTACACTTTTACCGAACCAATGATTAAACTTTTGCATTAACCGTGTTTTAACTGGACGTTCGACATCGGCAAAGAAAATAATACGGTTTTGATCGGTGGTATTTTCCGCATAGTGAATATAGGTTTCATCAAACACCACACTTTCACCATCTCGCCATGAATAACGCTGACCATCAACATCAATAAAACAACGATCATCATTCGGTGTGATCAAGCCTAAATGGTAGCGCAATGAACCCGCATACGGGTCACGGTGACGAACCAAACGGCTATCGGGCGCAAGTTCAGTAAACATCGCTGCTTTAATGCTCGGAAGCGTTTTCAATAAAGCCGTGGTTTTTGGGCAGAGTTCCGCCGCTGAAGGATGCGCTGAGTCATACCATTTCAAGTAGAAGCGTTTCCAACCTGTTTTAAAAAATGAGTTAAAACCCAAGTCATCATAACTGCTTGATGCCTTGATGCCGCCTTGTTGATAGAGAGCTTGCGCTTCATCGCGAATCATTTCCCAGTTTTCATCTAACACTTTCAAATCTGCAAAATGTTGCGTGTCGATATACGGTTGATTCGGCACTTTAGAAAAAAGGTACATGAGAAAATTGACTGGGGCGAAGAAGGTTGAATGGTCAAAGAATTGACGATAAAACGAATGCTTCACCTTACCACGACGATGTACGAACAAGGCAGAAATGATAAATATCGCTAAGATGATCCATTTAATCATTGAGTTACTCACTTATGTGTCTATTAAATAGCGCACAGAAATTTAAAATATAGAAAGCGAGCAAATATTAGCAAATTCTACCCAAAAAGCCTATTTGGAAATAACCTCTAAAATTGCAGAAAAGATCTCAAACACGTTAATGTTGAGCTCTTTTATAGTAGAGCCTGCACTAGCAACAGATCTAATAAATTTAAAGATCAAGATGATATGATCAAAATGACTTGAAATCTTTCTTTGCGCATTTTTTTAATATAAGTATGGCATTGACTCGTCAACCAATCAAAAATGTGAAAAATAAATAATTATTATCAATATCTTAAGACATATTTATCCCAAAATATTTCTCTAAAGCACTAAAAATAAAGTGAAGTAAAAAACAATGCATGACCCTAGCGTCACGGCTTGATACAACTTGTTGTGTTCTTTTTAGATATAGTTATCGTAAGATTAGCGAAGCATTGTGTGCGCAAAACTGTGTGCACGCTTTATGACATCAACTCAGAATCCTCCACAACTAGGAGATCAGGCATGATCCACGCTGGCAATGCCATTACCGTCCAAATGCTTGCGG
>JAVXBC010000024.1:0-28030 GCA_036660195.1 Acinetobacter sp. | reverse complement strand
CAGATAATAATGCTCTAATGCATATCTTTAAATTATGATCGAAGTAAAAGTTCAAGAAGCACACGAAAATTATCCCATAAAAAAAATTATACTCAATGATTCAGACTGTAATATGGATAGATCAATTTGGGTACATTCTAGAACTACTTGTTTAGACAGGAATGATAATTTTATCTATGAAGAAATAACGGTCATTAACCGCATAAATAGAATTTGCATTACATCTATATACACTGGAGAAAAATATAACTTAGTGGCTTATACTGAGCAGCATTCACGTCGAGAAGTCAAGAATGACGCTTGTGGTTCCACGGTAGATCATTATATTTTAATCAATGATCAATTTGTATTGATGGCTAGAGATATAGATATATATGAACATGATCTAAAAAGCGGCAGAACTGATCATTTTGACAAAAATGGCAATTTATATTTTTATCGGATTAATAATTTTGATTTACTCCCACCTGAATCCTCAAAAGAATACGATAAGGATGGTAACGAGTTAGATTACTGGAATCTGTATTTTATGGAGCATGAAGATATTTATAGAACTACGGGTAGTGTAACTCGTGAGTTAGAACAGGCTGTAATTGAAAAATATAGAATGAATGATTAAAACTTTAAAACAATCAATGGTGGTGGTCACTAATCTGACCCACAATCTAGATTGAGAAAAGCCACCCTTGGGTGGCTTTTTTAGTGGGTGGATTTCTTTTAAAGGAATTTTTCAACCAGCGTCATCGATTGAGCATATAGGTCGCGTGCAAGTTGCTGATCTTTTGCATATGAAGATTTCCAGTTTGGCATATGCGCACTGACATATTCACCATTACGGTTTGCCCAGTCTTCGCCAATCGCCATTTCAGTAATCAGTTTAGCTGGCACTGAGGTTGGCACTAAGCCGAGTTTCATCACTTCATACACAGGTTTAGGTAGTTGACGATAAATATCAGAAGCTACGCCACCAGGATGCAAAGCATTGTTGGTGATTGTTGTATTGGCAAATTGTTCTGCTAAAGCATTGCTGAACAGTAAATTAGCGAGTTTAGATTGCCCATAATAAAATAATGGGTTGTAGAAACCTTCCGCATGGAATTTATTTGGTTTAATTGAACCTGCCCAATGTGCTATCGAGGCAAGATGTACAATGCGAGCTTGAGGTGCTTTCTGTAAAACAGGAAGTAATTTTTGGGTCAATAAAAAATGACCAAGATAATTGACACCAAACTGTTGCTCAAAACCATCGGCAGAAAATTGTTTGGTTTTGGCAAATAACCCAGCATTATTGATCAAAACATCTAAAGAACCATAACGATCTGCAATTTCATCTGCTGCTTTAGCAGTTAATTCAAGGCTATTTAAATCTAGTCCCACCACATCGACCTGACCTTGATTCAAGGCGCGCAACTGCTCTTGTGCAGCTTGCGCTTTTTGCGGATTTCGACAGGCGAGAATGACATGTTGACCTTGTTTAACCAAGTGTTCTGCTGTGGCAAAACCAATTCCTGTATTGGCACCTGTAATCAGTATTTTCATGTGTGATGTTCCCATCATGCTTTGGTTGGCGTGAGATGTTAAAATGACAGATATAGTGCTCGATTTTTGACAATTTGTCATGTCTATTTTTGGCTGTGATGATCAGCGTTTCATATTGATTGAAAAAAACCAGTATTTGACGGTAAGGACATCATTTGACAGGAATCTAGGTCAAAAAATTAGTTGGCTTTTATTTGCTTACTGGTTACAGATCTAATCTAGAGACTGGTGTTGTGGCTAAGATATAATAAAATATTACAGTAACTTATCAATAAAAACTATGTTTGGACTACAACACATTAAATTCGATTCAATGACTTATGTAATGCACTATAAAAATGGTGAAGTTTTTCGAGAAGGGCGCGGATTATCCTTCTTTTATTTCTCTCCAAATAGCTCAATTGTTGCAATTCCTATGGGAAGTAATGATTTACCCTTTATTTTTAATGAAACTACTAGCGATTACCAACAAGTCACCATTCAAGGTCAAATTAGTTATAAAGTAAGCGACCCAAAAGTTTTGGCAGATAATTTAGATTTTACTGTTACCGATAAAGGGCATTATAAAAATAATGACATTGAAAAACTGAATCAACGAATTATTAACGAAGCGCAAACGGCGACCGCCTCATTTATTCATAGTATTTCTTTAAAAGAAGCCATTCGTTCGGCAAAAAAGATCGAAGTAAATATTTTGGAAGGACTGAAAAAATCGCCTGCAATTAATTTACTGGGAATCGAAATTTTAGGCGCAAGTATTCTCGCAATACAAGCGACCCCAGAAATGTCACGCGCTTTAGAAACAGAAACTAGAGAGCGATTACAGCAAGAAGCGGATGAGGCGATTTACGAAAGACGAAATTTTGCGGTGGAGCAAGAGCGCAAAATCAAAGAGTCGGAACTCAATACTGAAATTGCAGTTGAAGAAAAACAGAAGCAGATTGCTGAAAAGAAAATGGAATCGAATGTTCAGAAATCAGAAAATGACCGTAAATTGAGGGAAATGGAACTTGCAGCAGATATTGCTGTAGAGGAACAGCGGAAGTTATTGATTGCGCAAAAAACAGAAAATGATCGAAAAGAAGCTGAAACACAAGGTTATGTGCTTGAAACGACACTTAAACCATATCGAGAGATGGACTGGAGAGTCTTAACGGCATTAAATAATAATGCTGATCCACGATTTAACATTGCCTTGGCTTTTAGGCAATTGGCTGAAAATGCTGGAAAAATTGGCAATGTGAATATTAGTCCTGAGCTATTGGATTCTATTTTACAGGATAAGAGTCCACATCGATGAGTGTTGAATATGCCATCATCGTTAAAAATAAAACGCGCTTGGAAGCTTTGATTGAACGTTTTAATACCAAAGCCCAAGCCAAGTTTTATATCGAGCGATCAGGTGGAGATTTTCAGGAATATATCGTTGAGCATGAGATATTTTGCGCTGCATTTGCCCAAGTGCAGCAACGACTATCAAAGATTATCAAAAATAAGGTAGTCGATCGTTCATTTTTGCCTAGTTATTTGTTTAATGAAAAGAATGTCATTATTGTTGTGGGGCAGGATGGTTTGGTTGCAAATACCGCCAAATATTCCAAAGGTGTGCCCATTGTTGCGGTGAATCCTGACCCAGAACGTTATGATGGGGTGTTGTTGCCCTTTAATAAATATAATTTTATCGCAGCAGTTGAGCGTGTAATGACAGGTCAATATCATTATCAAATGATGCGGTTTGCAGAAGCAAAATTGAATGATGGGCAGCGTTTACTGGCATTTAACGATTTATTTATTGGCGCTGCGTCTCATGTTTCTGCGCGTTATAAAATTAATTATAACGGCAAAATAGAGGAGCATTCTTCAAGTGGCTTATTGGTTTCGACCAAAGCAGGGGCTACAGGTTGGCTAAGTTCAGTATTTAATATGGCATACGGCGTAGCGAGTATGTTTGAGGATGTCCCAGAGCCTAGACAGCCAGAACTTGAAGATAATGATTTATTATTTGCAGTCCGAGAGCCATTTAAAAGTTTGCGTACACAAACTCAATTAAGTATTGGCAAGGTGAATGATTCGCATAGCTTGGTCATTGAGTCTTTAATGCCAAGTAATGGTGTTATTTTTAGTGATGGTATAGAAACTGATTTCTTAAAATTTAATAGCGGTGTGATTGCAACAATTGGCTTGGCAGAAGAGCAAGCGAAATTAGTCTTGAGAAAATAAAAAACCCATAATCATGTTATGGGTTTTTTAGGAAATCTAAAACTAAGCGACGGATGCGGGCGCACGCCATAAGCTTTCAAGGTCGTAGAATTTACGTGCAGTCGGTAACATAACGTGTACGACCACAAAGCCTAAGTCGATTAAAATCCACTCAGCATCACGCTCGCCTTCGACACCAATCGGGCGGAAACCAGCTTTGCGTGCTTCTTCAGCCACGTTATCGGCAAGAGCTTTGACATGACGTGTAGACGTACCGCTTGCAATCACAATTGCATCGGCAACATTGCTAATCGTACTAATATCGAGTTCTAAAATATCTTTGGCTTTTACATCAGTAAGGGCTTCATGTACGGCATTTAAGCAAGCACGCACATCTTTGTTTGATGTATTGATTTTGAGATCGTGAGAATTAGAAGCGCTGGGCGATGGTTCTAAATTCATGGGTGGTCTATTTTCCTGACAATTCCTCATTCTCAAATATACGCTTTTTCGCTCAAAAAATCAAATTTAAGCCGTAACAGCTTATGTATTTACATCATTCGGGAAGTATTTATTCATCCACTCAAATGATTGATTTGATTTTGTTTTTGGTCTATATTCAGCCCCAATAAAGCCGCTATATTGACTTTGTGACAGCCATTCAAAGACTTGTTTATAATCAATATTTCCTGTGTCTGGTTCATGTCGATAAGGGCAATCTGCGAACTGTATATGTCCAATCTGTTCAATATTTTCTTGTAATCCTGCCAGTACATCTTCCCCCATCATTGCCATGTGATAGCAGTCATATTGCATTTTTAGTGCAGGATGATTAACCGCTTCAAGCATTTCTTGGGCTTGCGCAATATTTTGAACTAGAAAACGTGGCATGTCGGTGCCGTTAATCATTTCCATCACAGGTTCGATGGCAAATTCCCCCAGTCGATGACAGGCCAGTTTTAGATTGCTTGAAAGAGTGGTTAAACAGGGAAGTAGGTCAGCATTCAAGGGTTGTTTGCCAGCTAAAATATTAACACGTGGAACATTGAGTGCAGTGGCATAAGAAATCGCTAATTCTAGCGCATGGTAAAATGCAGTTTCTTGTCCCGGAACACCTGCCAGCCCATTTCCCCCTTGCATCAGGTCACCAGCAGGAAGATTAATTAAGCACAAAGCTAAATCGTATTGCTGGAGTTGAGCTTGAATATCTGGGATGGATAGCTCGTAAGGAAACTGAATCTCAACGTTTTGAAAGCCTTGCGCATGGGCTAAAGCGAAACGTTCGATTAAAGGGACTTCGGTAAAGATCATGGATAAATTGACGGCTAAACGGCTCATCTGCAAACTCCCCGAATAAATATTATTGTTCTATATATTGAATGATAGTAGCTAAATCTTGTTCGGAGAAGCCATTTTGTTGGTGTGCTTGTAACTGGGATAAGGCTTTTTGTGCGACTGGAATTTTTAAGTCGAATGCTTCCGCGAGTGTAAGTGCATTGTTTAAATCTTTAGATAGCGTTTGTACTTTCCATTGTACAGGCTCAAACGTATGACTTGCCATGCGTGGTGCGAGTATTTGAAAGGGCTTTGAGTCAGCAAACCCGCCTGCGAGTGCAGGGGCGAGGAGTGTCGTATCCACGCCAGCTAAATTAGCCAGAGCGACTGCTTCCGCAATCAAGGTGCTATTTGCCGCAACAATCAGTTGATTGCAAATTTTAGTGGCTTGTCCGGTACCTGACTCACCCATTCGAGTGATGCGTTGTGATAAAACCTGATAAATCGGTTCAAGTTGTTGAATGGTGTCTGCATCTCCGCCTGCAAAAATCACCAAGCTGCCTTGTTCTGCACCCATTGTTCCACCTGAAACAGGCGAATCAATCCACGTTACATTTTGTTGTTTTGCGGTAAGTGCAAGTTGATGTGTTGTGGCAACCGATAAACTAGAGAAATCCACAATGGTTTGATCAACATGCAAAAAAGGCTCAATGCGTTCAAACACATTTTGCACCGCCGCATCGTCCGCTAAACACATGAGAATGACGGGATAATTACCAATCTGTTCAAGTTCTAATGCGCTTGCACCTTGTTCAATAATGGCGACACAGGCTTCAGGGCTACGATTCCAAACCGCAACTTTATAGCCTGTATTGCATAATCGCGTCGCCATGCGCGTGCCCATTAAACCCATCCCTAAAAAGGCGATTGGGGTGGATTGATCGAACGACATGTGGCTGAATCCTAAAATGGCTTATTTATACTGACGTGGTAAGAATTGAACTTCAGGGTTTTTATCTTTTTTACGCGCTAAGCTGCTATTTTTACCCAAAATTAATTTTAGTTGCCATAACTTTTCTAAACGCAGTGCTTTTTGAGGTTGATGCTCCATTGCATCTAAAACACGTTTTGCAGCCATGATGGCATCAGGAGAACGTTGCAGAATTTCTTGCGCAATCGCGTTTGCTTTCGCCAATGGATTGTCATCCAAATGAGTAACTAAACCAATTTCTTTGGCATATTCTGCATCGAAAATTCGTGCAGTGAGTGTCAGTTCTTTAGCTAGATCGGTACTAATCAAACCTTTTAACGAACGAGTCAGTCCCATATCCGGTACTAAACCCCAACGACTTTCCATAATCGACATTTGAGTTTTGGGTGTGGCGATACGAATATCGGCTGCCAAGGCAAGTTGCATTCCTGCACCGAAGCAATAGCCTTCAATGGCAGCAATGACAGGAATGGGTAAATTTTGCCAAATCAAAAAGGCTTTTTGGAAAAGACTTTGTCCTGGTTTAATGAGTTCCCACGCCGCAAATGCAGTATTTTTAGGGTTATTTAAATCGGCTAAATCAATCCCAGCGCTAAAGACATTTGCTTCACCAGTTAAAATTACGCAACGAATGGAACGATCTTTTTCAATTTTTTTTGCAGTCGCAACCAATTCTTTCAGGAGGGCAAAACTCATCGCATTACGTTTATCGGGACGGTTTAAATAAACGGTCGCAATGCCTTGATTTTTTTCAATACGTAATAGGGACATGAATCTTACTCGAACTGAATATGTATTGCAGGCAGCATAACATGAGTCATGTGCCTGCAACAGAACGCAGCCGTCATTTGAGGTTTAAATAATGGGATGGTCTTGTGAGTTTAAAAGTGGAAGCGCAGTTTTTCTGACTTGTTCAATTGCTAACTTCAATGCATCAAAACGAGCTAATGTTTCTTGAATAAAACTCTGATCCGCACTACGACGTTCTTTACGTAAGGTCGATACAAATTGTTCAAATTCACCTGAAACACGTTGTAAATTCGGCGTGCCGACATAGCGTGTTGCACCGTATAAGCGATGTAAAACATGCTCAAGTTGAGGGAAATCTTCCATTTCAATCAATTGCTGCATTTCTTCAACTTCGTTGTCAAAACTATCGACTAACATACGCAACAGGTCTTGGGCTAAATCTTCCTTATTGGCAGCCAATTGCACACTTTGTTCCCAATTGAGAATGTCAGGATCGATGGCTTCGATCACTCGTTTAGGTTCGATGTTTCCAATTGGCGCAGCGAAATTATTTTTCGTCCAATGGGTCAGAATTTGAATAATCTGTTCCATCTGAATGGGCTTGGTCACATAATCGTTCATGCCAACTTTCAGTAATTTTTGCTTTTCATCGGCAAGTGCATGTGCTGTTAATGCAATAATTGGCAGTTGCATCCCCGTATCTAAAGTTGACTCTAAAGAACGGATGGCGCGTGTGGTATCAATCCCTGACATAACAGGCATTTGGATGTCCATGAACACCAAATCAAAAGGTGGGGAGTTTTGTTCTATCCGCTCTTGAATAATATCAATGGCTTTCTGTCCGCTGAGTGCTTTGGTGGTAGTCACGTTAAGCTCGCCTAATAAAGCTTCCAGCACAATCAAATTTGGCAAGTGATCATCAACAGCTAAAACATGCAAACCTTGCCCGTTGAACTGTTGTGGTTCAGGTTCAAAAATCGGTTGATTGCTGAGCAATTGTACTAATTCACGACGGCTTAATGGTTGATAAAGTGGACGTGCACGATATTCATTGAGCATATTTGGTTCAAGGCTCATTTGATAACCGTAGACTGCCAAATTGCCTTGATAACGCTGTCGAATTTCTTTGAGCAAGGCTTCGGTATCACCGCTGTGATCGACAATGAGCCATGTGTTTTCTTGTTGATTAAGTTGATTAAGTCGGCTAAACAAATCCAAAATTGACTGTGTTTCGATATGAGCGACATGATAATTTTCTAAGTATGAACGTAGTACGCTCGCCGTCGCAGGATGCGCTAAATATGACACCACGCGAAGCTGTTCAAATTTAGGATGTTCAACCCATTCATGTTGTTCATCGACTTTGAATGAAGCAGTAAACCAAAAGGTTGAGCCTTTTTCCGTTGGGGCACGTTCTTGATTATCTTCAAAGCCGATTTGACCTCGCATCAAATGCACTAACTGTTTGGAAATGGCTAATCCCAGCCCAGTGCCACCAAATTGTCGTGTGACCGAAGCATCGCCTTGCGAGAATGATTCAAATAGTTTTTTACGATCCGTTCCGCTTAATCCGATGCCGCTGTCTTGAACGCTAAAATGAAGTAAACATTGTCTAATGTCATCATCTTCCATACGTACTCGAACAATAATTTCACCGTCTGGAGTGAATTTAATGGCATTGGAAATAAGATTGGTCAGAATTTGTTTAAAGCGTAAAGCATCGCCCACCAAAGTCTGGGGAATATCTTCTGCATAATAAAATGCCATGTTAATGTGCTTTTGCGCCGCCAATGGCGATAGCATGTCCATGACATCAAAAATGGCTTCTTCAAGGTCGAAAGGTGCTGTTTCGAGTTCTAATTTTCCAGCATCAATTTTAGAAAAATCTAAAACATCGTTAATTAACGCCAATAAATGTGCCGACGATTTGCGAATGGTTTGCAAATACAAATTTTGCTCATTGCTCAAATTTTGCTGACGCAATAACAGATGGATAAAGCCATCAATACTGTTCAGTGGTGTTCTTAATTCATGACTGATATTGGCTAAAAACACCGATTTAGATTGGTTGGATGAAATCGCTTGGTCGCGAGCTTGGCGATAGGTAATGTTTTGAACTTCGAGCGTGTCTAATGTGCGACGTAGGTCTTCTTCAGTTTGTTCGGTATGTTCTTTTAGTTCCAAAAAGCTAAAGTGCAAACGTTTCACAACATTGGCAATGTCTCTTTGCAAGAGCTTTAATTCGCCGGTGCTATTAATCACAATTTGTTGGTCGAGCGAATCTGCATTTAAACGTTGAATTTGCATTCGAATTTCATAGATCGGCGCGAGCCAAAGACGTGAAAAAACATTCAAGCAAAATAATAACATCAATAGCGTGACTAAACCTGTGACCGCTAAAGAGAGCAAAATTTTATATTGGGCGATTTCTAAGGGTTGATTATCTAATTCAATCATTAACCATACAGAATTAGGGTTGTCACGATCGAGTTTTGCCCCGTAAATACTATTGCTATTGTAATTAATAGGGCCTAAAAAAGCAGTATTACTCGGGAAATTGGGCCAGAAACGATTATTTTGATAGCCGACACTTAAATAGGTTTGTCCTTTTGCATCAATCAGCACCGCGCGTTTTAAATTTTGCTCATTAAACATTTTTTGCATTATGTTCTGAGCACGGTCGTATTGATCAGGTTGGGTTTTAATCAGGACGAGTAGGTCTTTTGCAGTTTGTTGATAGAGTGCCAAAATAGCTGAAGCATCAGAGCTTTGTTGTTGTTTTGCGGCGTTGGTCGTTTCAGAAAAAACCCAAAAAGTACCGACACTTGTTAAAATAGCAATCGGTACTAAAATCAATGCAATAAGTTGTCCGTAAGCGTGATTCAGCTTTAAACGTGTGAAAAGTATTTTATAGACTTTTGACATAATGCGGTCAGATTTATCATTCTAAGCAACATCTTAGCACGCTTTAATAAATCCAAGATATTTGCAAATCCCTAAAATTGGTGCAGCGAGGCGGTTTTTTTCATACAATGGTCGCCACCTTAATCTTGGTGTCGATCATGACGAACACGCAAACTGATTTTTTAGCAGATGAATTTTTACTTGATTACTATGTCGGTAAAAGCCCTTTGGTGCGTTTGCAGCGTTTAGCTAGTCATACTCATGCCACGGTACTGGCTAAATTAGAAGGCAATAATCCTGCTGGTTCGGTAAAAGACCGTCCTGCGTATAACATGATTGTACAAGCCGAAAAGCGTGGGGAAATCAAAGCGGGTGATACCTTAATTGAAGCCACCAGTGGCAATACAGGCATTGCTTTGGCGATGGTTGCGGCAATGCGCGGCTATAAAATGAAGCTGATTATGCCAAATAATATGAGCCAAGAACGCAAAGATGCAATGCTGGCCTATGGTGCAGAATTGATTGAAGTGACCCAACAACAAGGCATGGAAGGCGCACGAGATTTGGCCTTGCAAATGCAGGCAGAAGGCAAAGGTTTTGTGCTTAATCAGTTTGGCAATCCAGATAATGTTGAAGCACATTATTTGACTACAGGCCCAGAAATTTGGCAGCAAACGGGCGGTAAAATCACCCATTTTGTCAGTTCGATGGGCACCACAGGCACCATTATGGGCGTGTCTAAATACCTGAAAGAACAAAATCCAGATATTCAAATTGTCGGTTTGCAACCTGAAGATGGTGCAACGATTGCAGGAATCCGCCGTTGGCCTGAAGCATATTTACCGACCATTTTTGATCGTCGTCGTGTTGATAGAATTATTGATATTCCGCAAATTGGCGCGGAGAAAACTATGCGTCAGTTGGCTCGTCAAGAAGGAATTGCAGCAGGAACATCTTCAGGTGGAGCGGTTTGGGCAGCGCTCAAAATTGCTGAAGAAACACCGAATGCTGTGATTGTTTGTATTATTTGTGATCGTGGTGATCGTTATTTATCAACTGGGCTATTTTCAGTTCAGGACTAGAATCACTCCCCTTGCGGAATATATTTCTCACCTTTTTGAAAGGGAGGAATACCACGGAATTTAAAGAGTTTTTAAGATGAGCTTACGCTTTCCGATACTGGTTTTTGATATCGAAACCTTGACCGATTTAAAGGCGGGGGCTCATCTGTATCATCTTGATTTACCTGAAGTTGATGTCGATCAGGCACTGACTAAAATTCGCCGTCAAGAATCTGGCATGGATTTTCAGCGTTTACCCTTGCATGAAATTGTCTGTATTTCAGGGTTGTGGATTGATGAAAAAGGCTTTCGGTTATTTTCATTTAGCCAAGAGCAAAATACCGAAGCCGAATTATTATCAAAATTTCTATCTATTTTTGACAAAAAACAACCGACGCTGATTAGTTGGAATGGTTCACAATTTGATTTGCCTGTAATTTTATTCCGCGCCATGTATCACGGCTTGTCAGCCCCGAGTCTTTTTGATCAAGGTGAAATTGATCAGCAAAAACGCTTTAATAATTACCAGAATCGTTATCATCACCGCCATGTCGATTTAATGGATGTGATGGCCATGTTTAATGGTCGTCATTTCCAGAAATTAGATGATATTGCCTGTTTGCTCGGTTTCCCAGGTAAACGCGGAGAATCGGGTTATCACGTTCCTGCATACGTTCGCGAGAAACAATGGTTAAAACTGAGCAGTTATTGTGAAGGCGATGTGCTCAATACATGGCTGATTTATTTACGTTGGCTACTGCTTAAAGGTCAACTGAATCAGCAAGTGCATCAACAGTGGGTCGAATCGACTATTAATTATTTACAAACTCAAACGCAACAAGCAGAATTTTTAAAGGTATGGCAACAGACCTCGTCTTATACTGTTTTTACCGCACAGACATTTGCACCCCAAAGTTAGGTTGATCTTTTGAAAAAGCAAGTCAAGCAGCGTCCAGTTCAGCAACCCATCTATACCTTTCAAATAGAAGCTTTTTCACATGAAGGGCGAGGGATTGCGCATTATGGAACGCATCCAGATCACCCCAAAGAAAAGCACGGTAAAAAGGTTTTTATTCGTTATGCTTTAGTTGGTGAAACGGTACAAGCAAAAATTACCCATCAAACCAGCCGTTTAGAAGAAGCGGATATGTTGAAATTGGACGGCGTGGCTTCTAAAGAGCGTATCGAGCCGATTTGTCCGCATTTTGGCGTGTGCGGTGGATGTAGTTTGCAACATATTCATCCTGATGAACAAATTCGTTTAAAGCAAAATGTATTGCAATCACATCTACAGCATTTTGCAGGGCTGCAACCTGAACAATGGCTTGTGCCAATCCGTTCGACGAAAACGGATTATCGTCGTCGAACGCGTATTGGCGTGCGTTATATCGGCAAGCAAAATCGTTTGGTGATGGGTTTTCGTGAGCATCACAGCAATCATTTAACCGATATTCAACAGTGCAAAGTGCTTGATCAAAGTTTATCCGATAGCTTGCCTGAGTTACGAAAACGACTCGAAGATTTAGCAGGGAAAGCACATATTGGTCATATTGAATTGGCAATGGGCGATAATGAAGTTGCGTTACTCATTCGTCATTTAGAAGAATTAAATGCGTCAGACGTCAACCAATTACGTCAATTTGCGTTATTAAAAGGGTGGCAATTGTACTTGCAGCCTAAAGGCGCAGACAGTATTCATCGTATTGACGATGCACATGCGTCCATGCGTTTGCATTATAATGTTGATGGGGTGAAATTTGCATTTTCACCGCTAGATTTTACTCAGGTCAATGCTGAAGTAAATGCAAAAATGATTGATTTGGCATGTGAATTGCTACAGCTAAAGCAGGGCGAGCGAGTGCTTGATCTGTTTTGTGGATTGGGAAATTTTTCACTACCTCTCGCGCGCTGTGTAGGTGAGACAGGGCAAGTGGTCGGCGTCGAAGCAAGTGAGGAAATGGTGCAGCGAGCCACAGAAAATGCGAAAGCAAATGATTTGACTCAAGCAATCTTCTTTTCACAAGATTTAACAAAAGACTTTTCGCATCATTCTTGGGCGAAACAAGGATTTGATGCATTATTAATTGATCCTCCTCGAGCGGGTGCATTGGAGCTAATGCCCTTTATCCCCAATTTTGGAGCGAGCAGAATCGTTTATGTTTCATGTAATCCAGCAACACTGGCAAGGGATGCAGGTGTACTGGCACAATATGGTTATCAACTGAAAAAAGCAGCGGTGATGGATATGTTTACCCACACAGAACACGTGGAATCTATTGCACTATTTGAAAAAGTTGAGAGGGTTTTAAAACCTCAAGAGCTAAGCGATTAGAATATGAGTGATATATCCAAAGGAGACTGGTATGGTCACAGTACGTGAACAGTTACCTGGGCGGCTGCATGAGCTGTCTGAGGAAACGACTGTAGAACATGCCGCTGAAGCGCAAAGTGGTCTTATCTCTTGGTTAGATCGAGTGCGTGAGATTTTGGGTGGTGCAGAACTCATCCAGCTTCAACAAGTCGCACAACTTGCCTTAGAGAAAGAATTAACCACCACAGTCAATCATCGTAGTAATACCTTTAGTACAGGTATTGGTATGGCGGATATTTTGGCGCATCTTCATGTCGATGAAGACACCTTGTCCGCAGCGGTGTTGTATAGAAGTGTGCGCGAAGGGTTGATTCCATTGGAGGATATTCAAGAGCTGTTTGGTGAGCAAGTATTCGGCTTGGTCAAAGGCACGCTTGCGATGGGTAAGCTGTCCGACCTCATTGAAAAAAATAAACGTTTAGAAGATCATTTTAATAATAATCAACGTGAACACCTTAACGGCATTTATAAAATGCTGATTTCTGTAACCGAAGATGTCCGTGTGGTTCTGATCAAACTGGCAGAACGTACTTATGCCTTGCGTGAATTGGCAAATGCCAATAAAGAACGTCAAGAACGCGTCGCACGTGAAATTCTAACCATTTATTCGCCATTGGCGCATCGCTTGGGGATTGCCCAACTCAAATGGGAACTTGAAGATCTTGCCTTTCGCTATTTAGCACCAGAGCGTTACAAAGAAATTGCATCATTGCTGAACGAAAAACGTTTGGAGCGTGAGCACTATATCCAATCAGTGATTGATAAGCTTAAAAGCGAATTGGATGTACACGATATTCAAGCTGAAATTACGGGGCGAGTGAAACACATTTATTCGATTTATCGAAAAATGAAAAGCAAAAACCTCAGTTTCGATCAGCTTTATGATATTCGTGCTGTACGGGTGTTGGTGCAAAGTGTGCCCGATTGTTATTACGCGTTAGGTATTGTGCATCAACTTTGGCGGCATATTCCGCATCAGTTTGATGATTATGTGACCAATCCGAAAGCCAATGGATATCGGTCATTACACACCGCCGTGATTGCTGAAAACAAGTCTTTAGAAGTGCAAATTCGTACTTTTGAAATGCATGATGAAGCCGAGTTGGGCGTGTGTTCGCATTTCAGTTATAAAGAAGGTGAGAAGAATACTGACCATTCGTTCAATCATCGTTTACATTCTTTGCGCGCCGTTTTGGAACATTATCAAGAACGTACGGAAACCACACCGCACGGTGAAGATGAAGAATCGAATGGCATTGATCATATTCAAGATTTTGAAACGTTTGAAAAAATTTATGTATTTAGTCGTGACGGTGATATTAAAGAATTACCGCGTGGCTCAACCGTACTCGATTTTGCTTATCATGTGCACACCGAGGTCGGCAATAAATGCTATGCGTCACGAGTCAACCAGCGCTATGTGCCACTGACCTATACCTTAAAAACAGGTGAGCAGGTTGAAATCTTAACCAAGAAAGATCGTGAGCCGAACCGTGATTGGTTGGTCAATTCTTTAGGTTATATCAAAACCGCACGTGCGCGTGACAAGTTAAGGCATTGGTTTAGACAGCAAGACCGAAGTAAAAATATTGAAGTGGGCCGTGAGTTACTCAATAAAGAGCTTGCGCGCCTTGCAATTCATCCTAAAAGTATTGATTTAAAAGATTATTCATCTCATTTTAATTTTAAATCAGGTGATGATATTTTGGTGGCATTGGTTAATGGTGATATCAGCCTGCATGCACTGATTAACCAAGTCAATCGCCAGATGCATTTGGATCAAGATGAGCCAGAACTGGTTTTAAAACCAACGCTGAATCCACGTGCCAGTCATACTTTATCTGCGCATGGCATTTTAATTGATGGGCTAGATAATGTGGAACTACACGTTGCGCAGTGCTGTCAGCCAGTGCATGGTGAGTCGATTGGGGGTTACATTACCTTAAATCGTGGTGTCAGTATCCATAAGATCGCGTGTCCTGATTATTTGCGTATGACCACACAAGAACCAGAGCGTGCTGTTGAAGCTGACTGGGAAATGCAACCGACTCGTGGTCAGAGCGTGCAAATTGTGGTGGAAGCCTACGATCGTCGTGGTTTGCTCAAAGACCTGACTCAAGTGATTTTCTCTGACCAAATTAATATTCGTCAGGTAAATACAATTTCTGAAAGTGATGGTATCGCAAATATGAAATTGTTAATTGAAGTCAAAGGTTTGGCGCAGCTCTCTCGCTTATTGGCACGGTTAGAGCAACAACCTGGGATTATCAGCGCACGACGCTTGGTTCAGGGAAGTTAAAAATAAAGGGCTGTTTTACAGCCCTTTATCGTATTACCAGCGAACAGGTTTTTCACTTGAACCAGGTGTGAGGTCGGCATCAGATAAAGGCTCTGACGACTCAATTTGTGCCGTATTCTGTTGAGAATAGCTCACAGGTGTTAAAGACAAACCATTCAATACATCATTGGTAACTTGTTGTGCCAATAAGTCTGAAGATGTAGTGGACTGGGAGTTGTTAATCATGTCGCCCAATGACTGGCGTTGCTGTTGGTTGATTGTGCCTGCGGCTGCAACCTTTCCTGTATTGACTTCAATCACTCGCCAATTCAAACGGATAGATTGTTGTTCAGCATTGACTGCACCATAAAAAGAACGTCCTTGCACAGCTTTGGCTTCATTGATGCGTCCAACGAGGATGTAATCTGCACCCACTTTTTGTCCAAGTCGTGCCATTTCGGCAGGTGCGCCATCCCAACGAAGGAAATCATTTTCACTTGCCATTTCTTCAATATAGTCTCGGCTAACCAAGCTAAGTTGACGTGAATTAGAGAGTTGAGTCCCGATCAGATCAGCGACTTCAGTAAGATAACTAGACGCATCATTACCATCAATCAGTCGTGTCTTGCCGGAGGTATATTGAAATGGGATTACCGCGATACGACGTTGATGTTGGTCTGCTACACTTGATTGAAACTTACTAACATAAGCACGGACTTTAGCGCGATAATTTTTGCCTGAACCAGAAACACTCAGCACTTGGAAGCGAGTGATTGCATTCGTACCTTGGGTTGCAACACTAAACACTGGTGAAGTTTTGCCTTGATAGCTCCAGTGATTATTGGTCACCACCATATTTACTTCTTCAGTTAAGTCAATGCGAGAGCTAACGCTGGTACCATTTACCGATTGTGCTGCGATTAGTAAAGCTTCAGCAATCGCTTGTTGTTGCGTTGGGCCACTTCCAGTTGCTTCTTTCATGACTTCCTGAAGCGCGGCATGTGCAGAATTAAGGCTTAAACAGAAAAGAGCTGTGCAAAATAAAGATTTTATCATGATTTATCATTCTATCTATATGGCGCGATGCCACCGTGTGTAGTTAGTGCAGCATCGCGATAATTGTTTTTGTGAAAGGCTTATAGGCCAAAAGCAGGGCGTTTAGCTGATTTACGGATTTCTTTTTCGCTTGTCCATTCAACAATACCCGTTTTTAGGTTTTGTAATTTGAATGTAAATTTATAGTAAACGTCACTTTTACCACCAGAATTTTTCACAATGCTTGATAAGTTACCATTCAACATATATTCAGCAGCAATCTGAGAGCCTGTCTTAACAGCAGTACGCTTGTCCACCATGCCACTTTGTTGTTGATACGCCAATTGGTCTGCCATCGCCCCCACAGAAGTCATATCAACAAAGCGGAATTTTCCTGAATTAATCAGTTTGTTTTGAATCGTATCGGTAATTGATTCGGTGTCGATATGCTCTTGGGTTTTATTTTTAATACGATCCACAAATAACACTGGACGACGCGCTTGCGTCAGCTCAATGACTGGCGGAAAAGCCAACATGTCATCGACCATTTTTGCGGCAATTTGTTGTAAGTCAGTTGAGCCGAAATCTTTAGTTAAGGTTTCAGTTGCTTGCGCATCACCATAAGACACAGCTTGCGAAGCGCAACCGCTCAAGAACCCCATAGTGCTAATCGTTGCAGCTAAAGTTAAAGTACGAAATTTCATATATTACCTCTGATAAATTTATGTGTTGATTAATCTTTTTTCATGTAAATAAGTACGTCTACACCGCGTGGATTAGGTGCGACAGATTGCACGGTTTTTACTTCTCGACCTTGCAATGTAATTGGTTTCCACGTTGCACCTTCTGGGTTGAGTTCAGTACCGTCTGCATCAAACCAAACAATTTTGTATTCAAATGATTGTGCATAGAACCAACCATTTTTGAGTGCCAATGAAGCACGTTTAATGTCACCTAAATTCGTCATGTTGACACGATTGACACCAATTCGTGTTGCCAATACTGGGTTGCCTGTCATCGTTTTGATATTGCTAGCCCCAGTGGTTGGATTGGTCTGTGTAAGCATCGCGTTTGGTGCAGTGCAGCCGACAAAGCTCAGTGTAGAACCACCGAGCAATAAGGAAATTAGTAGTTTTTTCATATGTTATTTACCCTGAAATATTTATTTCGCAACGGAAAAACTATCAGCAGTAATCTGTTGATTGGTTTCAATGCCACGAATAAATGTTGTTTGATTTGGTTTAACTTCGATATTTATCGATTGATTTGCATAACTATTTTTAAGTTGGATCGTATGATTGCCTGCAGGAAGCAGAAGGCGAGTCACTTGTGCATTACTTGGAAGGGTGTTCCAAGCACGAACATCGGCTTTTTCTGTGACAGTGTTATAGACATTGCCTGCAAGTTGTCCAAATACGCCGAGACGGTTCCCAAGCTCTTTTTGAACAGCATATTTTGCAGTAGAACGTGCAATTTGAGTAGTCAAGTTTGCTGCAAGATCTTCTTTTAATGTTTTAACCGCTAATGCTCCGATGTCGGTCAACAATGCAGTATTGGCAACGGTTTGACCGTTCACCAGAACATCAATCTGACTTGGGTTGGTATATGTGCTCGGGTCGTAGCTAGCAAAAGAGACATTCACTAACCCGTTCGGCGTAGGAATAGCTAAAGTAGATGAGATTTTTTGTGGAACTAAACCCTGCTCAAGAAAAATCACCACTGGATATTTTGCAGCTTTATTGGCATTGCCAGCATCTAGGCGTTTGACGTCATTTTTAATAAAATCGTTAGGCTGTAATTCATAGGCTTTTTTGAAGTCGACCAAAGCATCATTTTTCTCGCCAATCGCTTCCCATAATGTCGCTGCCATATAAAACGCATAAGCATTTTGGTAGGTATTTTTAACTTTACCTGCAATCGTATTTAGCCCAGATAAAGCTTCATCATATTCTGCGGGAGCTGTTGCATCTTTTTGTGCTTTTTCGGTGGCTTTTTCAGTTTCCTTACTATGCGCAATTTCTATTTCTCGTTGAATACGTTGCGCGACACGCATTTCAACGCCAGCAGCTTCGGTATTATTTAACGCTAAATAGTTTAATGATTGATAGACATGCGCTAAGACTTGTTCATATTCAGGTATTTTATACGGCATCACCGAATCATTGCTAACTAAAGACAGTGCTTTAAAACCAAGTTTCGATGCACTTATCGTGGCTTTATTATTTTGTTCGTCTAACAGCGTAAATGCCGCGTCAAATGTTTGTTTACTTGCATCATATTGATGATTAGCTTGTTCTAGTCGCGCTTTTTCCAATAAGTATAATACGGCATCATTACTTTTGACCTTTTTTTCAAACAGCTTTTGAGTTGGATCAGATAAAGGCTGCGTGAGAGACGAGCGGAAGCTTTGAGCAGTATCTGTATAATTATCAAAAATCCCTGCATGTGTGGGAACAGCAGCGCCCATGATCGCTAGGCTGAATATGCCCATTATCATGGATGGCTTTTTATTTTGTATTAGACTCGACATGTAAAACCCCTTTTACAAAAAAACAAATAAACATTTAAAAAATTTGCACAAATATACAAAAAATTTCATTTATTTGATAGAGATAAAATAATTTTCATAAAATATTTACTTTCTAATGCATGATTTTAAATATGTCCCACATTTGTCTATTTGAAATATAATTTTTATTTTTTAGCTAAATATTTATTTTATTTATATTTTTACAAAATAATTGGAAAATAGAGAATACATCAATACCTTCTATATACGCTCCTAAATTTCTATCGCTTCGATAGAAAAATATTAGTAAGTCGATTCAAAAACTGTGGACTAACACTCGAAATTTGATACATCAATTTGGTTTTTATGCCGATAGGTGTGTGCGTTGGAATCAAACCGTGATCTTTTTGTTGCGCTAAATGCAGCACCTGTTTTGCCACATCTGCAGGTGTTAAATTCACGCCAATATTCTGAATACTGCCTGCATCCATATTCTTCACCATATCGGTTTGCACAAACAAAGGCATTACATCGAGTACGCGGATATTATATTTTTGCCATTCGACATCTAAAGCTTCAGTTAAACCACGCACTGCAAATTTACTGGCAGAGTAGGAGGCTAAATCCGCTTGTCCATAAATTGCCGATGCGGAAGAAAGGTTGATGACTCGGGCAAAGCTGGACTTTTGTAGGTGAGTTAAAGCGGCATGACAGCCGTTTAAAGCACCTTTAATGTTAATATCAATAGTACGGTGATGAGATTGAATCGCTGTATTTTCAAATGCGCCAGAGTAAAGAACTCCAGCATTATTGACTAAAATATTCAGTTCACCCGCCCAATTTGTAAATTCTCGAAGTGCGATTTGCCATTGACGGTAATTGCTGACATCTAAATAACCAGCTTTGGCATTTTCGCCTAACTGTTGCGCTAAATGATGCGCTTTTTCTTCATCAATATCGTATATCCCAACTTTATAACCATTTTTGTGAAATATACGTGCAATTTCGGCACCAATCCCTTGCGCAGCCCCGCTAATAAAAACGCTATATTGCATTGCTTTTCCTTGCTTTATATTAATATTTCTTGCGTGTATATATTATGCATAAGCGGGTTGAAGCTGCAACAAATTGGTTTAATTAGGAAATGATCATGGAAAAGTTATTAGCAATCATGCAAGAGT
The DNA here is from genome assembly GCA_036660195.1 of Acinetobacter sp. GTDB lineage: Bacteria > Pseudomonadota > Gammaproteobacteria > Pseudomonadales > Moraxellaceae > Acinetobacter. Next base: position 7,937 of record JAVXBC010000024.1, on the reverse strand, counting down.
TAAGACAAAAATGTCCATGGGATCAACAACAAACACCTGTAAGTTTAACTCGCTATGCTATTGAAGAAGCTTATGAAGTTGAAGCGGCAATTCGGGTGGGAGATATCGACGAGATTCGCAATGAGCTCGGAGATTTATTACTGCAAGTGGTTTTTCAATCGCAAATGTTTAGCGAGCAAGGGGCATTTAATTTTCAAGATGTGGTTGAAGCAATTAGCGAAAAATTAATTCGTCGCCATCCACACGTGTTTCAAGCGGATCAATATCACAACTTAACGCCTGAACAAGTCAGTGAATTATGGAAGCAAATCAAAACCCAAGAAAAGCAGGGCAAGATACAATCTCGCTTAGATGACATTAAACATGCACCTGCATTGGTTCAAGCGCATGAAATTCAGCACAAAGCAGCACAACTCGGTTTCGATTTTGCAACAGTTGAAGATGCGTATAGCAAATTAGACGAGGAATTGGCTGAGTTGCAACAGGCCATCAAAAACCAAAATAACGATGAAATACAAGAAGAATTTGGCGATTGTCTATTTTCTTTGATCAATGTAGGACGTAAACTAGGCGTGTCGAGTGAAACAGCACTGTTAGCAACGATTCATAAATTTAGAAGCCGCTTTGCTTTTATAGAACAACAAGCACAACGACAAGATAAAGACTTGCAAGAAATGAGTTTGGCAGAAATGGACAAACTATGGGAGCAAGCAAAACAACATTTAAAACTTGAGAGGAAATCCAATGAATTTGCCGCAACTCAGCAGCAAAGTTAAACTTATTTTAACGATTATTTTAAGCTGGTTTTTTGTTTCCAATAGCTATTCGCAATCTTTTGACCAATCCTATGATAAGTGGAAAGCACAGCAACAAGCGCGCGATCAACAATTGGCAAAGCAACCGAATAATAACTATTACTTATCTCGACCAACACAGCAATCAGGTTCAAGACAAGTTGCAGCGAAAACGGTACAAGGTGATAAAATTAGCTTAAATCAAGCCAACGTACAGCAATTGCAAAGCTTGAATGGTGTTGGTGAAAAGAAAGCGCTCGCAATTGTTGAATACCGTGAAAAAAATGGTGGCTTCAAAACAGTCGATGAAATCACCAATATCAAAGGTATAGGGCCAAAGTTACTTGAGAAAAATAAATCGAGATTAATGCTTTAGAGTTATTTCGAAAGATTCAGATTGTCAATTAAAGCAGTCGATCTGTTGAAACTTCAACAGAATAAATTGCCCTTTGTTTGCGTTAGGGCTATGATTGGCGACAAATTGTTATTTACGTTATGACGTAGGAGACAGTGTCTTTTGCAAACTTTGCACGCGTCTAAATGTGGTTTATCCACAACTCAACTTCCTCCCTCAATTATTGATGTGCTTGATAGTCTGACCAAAGCAGGTTATGAGGCTTATATCGTGGGCGGTGGCGTTCGCGATATGATGTTAGGTCTGCATCCTAAAGATTTCGATGCTGTGACTAACGCAACGCCAGCGCAAGTAAAAGAAGTCTTTGGTCGTCGTTGCCGAATTATTGGTCGTCGTTTTGAATTGGCACATGTTTATTCAGGGCGTGAACTGATTGAGGTTGCGACTTTTCGTGCACCGCCTAAAAAAGCCGTGACCAGCGCATCGGGTATGATTTTACGTGACAATAATTGGGGTACGATTGAGCAAGATTTCGCACGTCGGGATTTCTCAATTAACACCTTATATTACCAACCACGTCAAGCAATTGTGCTCGATTTCTGTCACGCGGTTGATGATATTCAAACACGAACACTCAGATTTTTAGGTGAACCTGCTCAGCGTTTTGAAGAAGACCCAGTGCGGATGTTGCGCGCCTTGCGTTTTGCAGCAAAGCTGAATTTTCAAATTGATCAAGCTATTATCGACGTTTTTACGCCAGAACTCACTCAACTGTTGCGTGATGTTTCACCGCATCGTTTATATGACGAATCGCAAAAACTCTTTACGATGGGGCATCTTGCACGCGTATTACCAATGTTGATTGAATATGGTGTTTGGAAACAGTTATTTGCTGAAATTCCGCCAAAGATCACCATCTTTATGGAACGTGCTGCACGCAATACCGATCAACGAATTCAAATTGGCAAGACCATTAATCCTGCATTTTTCTATGCAGTTTTGCTTTGGGAATTGTTTTTAGAACGTTGTGATTTCTATTTAAATAAAGGTGTTGTTCCTGCCGAAGCACGTGCTCAAGCAGGACTGGATGTGTTAAAACGTCAAGCGACCAGAACTATTATTCCACGTTTTGCAGAAACTTTTATTCGTGAAGTATGGGAAATGCAAACTCGTTTGCTGAATCCAAAACCGCAACAAATAGAGGCTTTGGCAAGTCATGCGCGTTTCCGTGCGGGATTTGACTTCCTGTTGCTCCGTGAGAAATCGGGCGACAGTGGTACAGACGGCATGGGCGTGTGGTGGGAAAACTACCAAGACATGTCGGTTGATCAAAAAGAAGCCGCAATACGCCAATATAATCGACAACGTGCCAAAGCGCGTCGTAGTAAATCTACGGATGTTGATGAAGCTAAAGTGACCGAAATTGAACCTTTGGTGAATGTGCCTGAACCAAGAAGTCGTCGTGGCAAAAAAGAACGGGTCAGAGCAGATGAATCTGCAAATCGCTTTATCGAAAAAGCAGCCAAAGATGCAAATCATATTGATGCAGACCATCCAATTCTGAAGCGTAAACGCGTACAGCGCGATTTGAGTCACGTTGTATTTGGGCCGACGCAATGACCATCCGCACCTACATTGGGCTGGGTAGTAATTTAGGTGATTCGCAACAAATTCTAAGTGAGGCTGTTGCGAAGCTCGCCGTGCTAGGTTCGGTAAAGGTTTCTCAGTTGTATCAAAGCCCACCGATGGGGCCGCAAGATCAACCCAATTATTTAAATGCAGTCGTTCAATTGGATACCTCACTTGAGCCGCTTGCGTTATTAGATCAATTGCAACAATTTGAGCAAGATGCAGGTCGGGTACGTTTACGCACTTGGGGCGAACGAACGCTTGATCTTGATCTACTCATCTATGGGCAACAACAAATACAAAATGAGCGTTTAACTGTGCCACATGTTGGTATTTTAGAGCGTGATTTTGTCGTTATTCCCTTGCTCGATTTAGATGCTCATTTACAGCTAAATGGTCATCACTTAAAAAATTTAGAACTGGTACAGCAAGCTAACTTGACTGTAATCGCAGACCAGTCTTGGGCAAGTGCCTAAGATTGTTTCGTTCTGGACAAGCCTGTAGAGGACATCATCATGATTAGTCTAAGTGACTTAAGAAAGTTTAAAGCCGATGGACGTAAGTTCTCATGTCTTACTTGTTACGATGCAAGTTTGGCAAAAGCAATGGAATTGGCTGAAATTGATACAATTTTGATTGGTGACTCTCTTGGCATGGTCATTCAAGGTCGAGATTCGACCTTGCCAGTGACGGTTGAAGATATGGCGTATCACACTGAGGCAGTACGTCGTGGCAATTCGCATGCGTTCATTCTGACGGATTTGCCGTTTATGAGCTATGCGACGCTTGAAGACGGGCTGAAAAATGCCAAGACCGTGATGCAAGTGGGCGCACAAATGGTCAAAATTGAAGGCGGTGCATGGCTCAGTGAGCTAGTCACCGTGTTGACCCGTAACGGTATTCCAGTCTGTGTGCATTTAGGTTTAACACCGCAATCCGTTCATGTATTTGGTGGCTACAAACTTCAAGCTAGAACACGTGAAGCAGCAGATCAATTGATTGCAGATTGCCAAGCGGTGGTCGATGCAGGTGCAGCAGTATTATTACTTGAATGTGTTCCCGCCCAACTCGGTAAAGAAATTGCTGAACGGTTTCCAAACACACCTGTGATTGGCATTGGTGCCGGAAATGAAACTGACGGTCAAGTATTGGTTGTGCAAGACATGTTGGGTTTAACCTTTGGTCGTGTTGCGCGTTTTGTGCGTAATTTCATGAAAGAGCAGGCAGGTGAAACAGCAATTATGGATGCGCTTAAAGCCTATCATGCTGCTGTGCAAGATCAGTCGTTCCCTGCCAAAGAACATACGTTCCAAGTTGAGCTTTAATTCATGAAAACTGAAACCACCATACAAGGTTTAGCTGCATCACTTGCACCCACACGAACGGCAAAAAAAATCATTGGATTTGTCCCAACCATGGGGAATTTGCATGAAGGTCATATCACTTTAGTTCGTGCAGCAAAAAAAATCTGTGATGTGGTGGTGGTCAGTATTTTTGTAAATCCGACGCAATTTGGTGTGGGCGAAGATTTTGACAGCTATCCCCGTACCTTAGATCAAGACAGTCGCTTATTGGCAGAGGCGGGCTGCGATATTGTTTTTGCGCCGTCAGTCGAACAAATGTATGGTACACAGCCTCGCTTAACTCATATTCGTGTCGAAGGAATTACCAATGCGCTGTGTGGTCAATCTCGTCCTGGGCATTTTGACGGTGTGGCGTTGGTTGTGACCAAGTTATTTAATATTGTACAGCCTGACTATGCGTTCTTCGGTGAAAAAGACTTTCAGCAATTGGCAGTGATTCGTCAGTTTGTACGAGACCTGAATATCCCTTTAGAAGTGATTGGCGTACCAATTGTCCGTGCTAAAGACGGTTTGGCGTTAAGTTCACGTAATGGATATTTATCGGAAGAACAACGTGCGATTGCACCCACAATTTACCAATTACTCAAGCAAGCCGAACAACAGTTGCGAAGTGGTCAAATCCTTTCACAAGTGTTAGCCAATATTTCGACTGAATTGACAAAAGCAGGTTTTATTGTGGATTATGTCGAAGCACGCCAACAAAATTTACAAGCGATTGAGCAGTTCGATCGTGATGTAGTTTTATTTGTGGCAGCCAAATTAGGTTCAACACGTTTGATTGATAATTTACAAATCGACTTTAAAAAATAAAAAAAGAAGGGCAAAACGCCATGAAGCGTATTTTGATCGTTACAGGTCAGTCTGGTTCAGGAAAATCATCTGCATTACAAGTGCTTGAAGATTTAGGTTACTACTGTATTGATAATTTGCCATTAGCGTTGTTGCCTGAAATTGTGGCAAAACTCGATCATGAAAATAATCTGGAACAACTCGCACTGGGGGTTGATATCCGCAGTACGCGTGCAGATATGCAAGAGTTTGATCATGTTTTTGAACAATTGCAAAGACATGGGATGGTCGATGTCATTTATCTCAGTACGCAAGATCAGGATTTGGTTTCACGTTTCAGCTCTTCACGCAGACCACATCCATTAGCAAATCGTTTTAATAGCTTGTTGCAGTGTATTCAAGAAGAAAAGCAGCTATTAATCCCTATCCAATTTCGTGCCACCGTACATATTGATACCACCGATAAAAGTGTCCACGATCTAAAACATATTTTGCTGACAAAATTAGGTCAGTCAGATAACTTAATTGTGATTTTACAATCTTTTGGTTATAAGCATGGCATTCCACTCGATACAGATTATGTATTCGATGTGCGTCATCTACCCAATCCGCACTGGGATTTGGAATTGAGACGTTTTTCAGGCTTAGACGAACCTGTGCGACTTTTTTTAGAAAGCAGCGAACAAACGAGTGAAATGTTTGAAGATATTTACAAATTTTTAGAAAAGTGGTTGCCAGCGTTTGCCGAAGGACATCGCCATTATATAACGGTTTCGATTGGTTGTACGGGTGGACAACATCGTTCTGTTTATATTGTTGATAGACTCAAGCAAGCCCTTGAGGCAAAATGGACGGTACAAATTTTACATAGAGAAATGAAGCACTGGTCATGATAGATACCACCATCGATGTCATTAACAAACTCGGCTTACATGCTCGCGCCTCTGGCAAACTTATTGAAGTGACCAGCAAATTTCGCTCATCCATTCAAATTGGTAAAGGCGATAAATTGATTGACGCCAAAAACATCATGTCTTTATTGATGATGGGCGCAGGCAAAGGTACGACATTGCGGTTGGTCATTGACGGTTCAGATGAAGAACAAGCATTGCAAGAAATTGAAACGCTGTTCGCAGCAAAATTTTATGAGGCAGAGTAATTGTGGCACGTCAACCCCAGCGTTATACCGATGAAGATTTTGAGTCACTAGTAGGGCGTGCAAGCCGAACAGAACAGAAAAAAGCGGTACAGCGTTTAGAGGCTTTAGGTGAGCAATTGGCTCAACTAAACAGCAAGCAAATTCAAAAACTTCCAGTTGATGAACGTTTAATTGATGCATTACTTGAAGTGCAAAAAATTAGTTCACATGAAGCGCGTCGTCGTCAATTTTTGCGCATTGGTAAATTATTGCGTAATGAAGATGAAACCGTCATTTTATCTTATTTAACACCGCAACAAGGCGCTAAAAAGCAAATGCAATTGATGCGTTGGGTCGATCGTATGATTGATCAGGGCGACCCGATCATTAACGAGTTTAGTAAGGTGTTTAATGCATCTGAACGCCATACTTTGCGTCAGCATGTGTTGCGTATTCAGCGCGATATGAAGCAACAAGTCAGTGAAGAAGAGCTTGCAGCGTCTAAACTCAAATTTGCAAACTACGTGCAACAGGTTGCCTTGTTATCTGACCAATAAGAACGCTCTGAAATAAGTTTAAACATTAGCCCTCAGATGATGAATCGTTTGAGGGTTAATGTTTAATGATCAGCTGTTTTTCAGGTCGAAAGGTTTCATCCTGATTTAAACCTGTGTAAAATCTCCAATACTTTTTTATCCACCGTTTTTATCTTTTGAAGCCATGTGCTTCGATCATAATCTCGCGGTGATATGCTCCATTGTACGGGGCATCACTCCTCAAGGATTTTTATATGCCAATTATCACGTTGCCAAATGGTGATCAAAAACAGTTTGATCAAGCCGTATCTGTAATGGACGTTGCGCTCAGCATTGGGCCTGGACTTGCAAAAAATACAATCGCAGGTCGTGTTAATGATCGTTTAGTGGATGCTTCAGATTTAATTACTGAAGATGCAACCTTACAAATCATCACCCCAAAAGATGATGAAGGTGTTGAAATTATTCGTCACTCTTGCGCACATTTAGTCGGTCATGCGGTGAAACAACTGTTTCCAGAAGCGAAAATGGTGATTGGCCCAGTCATTGAAGAAGGCTTTTACTACGATATTTGGATGCCACGTCCATTTACTTTAGATGATATGGCAGCGATTGAAGCGCGCATGAAGCAGCTGATCGATCAAGATTATGATGTCATTAAAAAAATGACTCCACGTGATGAGGTGATTTCAGAATTCACAGCGCGTGGCGAAGAATACAAATTACGCTTGATTGCAGACATGCCAAATGAAACTCAAATGGGCTTGTACTATCATCAAGACTATTTGGACATGTGTCGTGGCCCCCACGTACCAAACACCAAATTTTTAAAATCTTTCCAGCTCACCAAAATCTCTGGCGCATACTGGCGTGGTGATGCGAAGAATGAACAGTTACAACGTATTTATGGCACAGCGTGGGCAGATAAAAAACAGCTTGCTGCCTATGTCAAACGTATTGAAGAAGCTGAAAAGCGCGATCATCGTAAAATTGGTAAAGCTTTAGACTTGTTCCACATGCAGGAAGAAGCACCGGGTATGGTGTTTTGGCATCCGAACGGTTGGACGATTTACCAAGTGCTTGAACAATACATGCGTAAGGTTCAACAAGATAATGGTTACCTTGAAATTCGTACGCCACAGGTTGTTGATTTCACGCTGTGGGAAAAATCAGGTCATGCTGCAAACTATGCAGATGGTATGTTTACGACACATTCAGAAAATCGTAACTATGCCATTAAACCGATGAACTGTCCTTGTCACGTACAAGTGTTCAATCAAGGTTTAAAATCATACCGTGATTTGCCAATTCGTTTGGCTGAGTTCGGTTCGT
>JAVXBC010000023.1:0-28063 GCA_036660195.1 Acinetobacter sp. | reverse complement strand
GATTTAAAAACGACTATTCATTATCGACAATTGAATATGAATAAACTGAAATTAAGTCAAAGTAATCGCTAAAAATTTTGTCGATTATAGCTAAAATTTACCATCTGATATAGTTGTATGCTTTGTGCTATAGCGTTCACAAGGCAGATTTTCTCATAAAAATAATTTGATGGAAAAACTAAACCAATGATAATTATATAAAATTTTTAGCTTGGCATTTTATCTAGTAAGTTGATGGCTAATTATATGTTTTTGTGAATTTTATTTCTGAATCATAGATAAAAGCCTGATTTCGATGAGCCATAAAAAAACCTTCCGAAGAAGGTTTTTTATTCAGAGAAATTTTATTCAGCTTTCTCACGCGCAATCGCACGATAACCAATATCAGTACGGTATTGCATTCCGTTGAACGTCACTTGGCTACATACTTCTAAGGCATTGATTTGCGCTTCAAGTACAGTGTCACCGAGTGCAGTCACACAAAGTACACGTCCACCCGAAGTGATGATATGACCATCTTCTGTGGTTGCAGTACCTGCATGGAAAATTTTAGTGTCTTCAGGTGATTGACCTAAGCCAGAAATCACATCGCCGTTACGCACTGTGTCAGGATAGCCTTCGGCAGCGAGGACGATACCAATGGATTTACGTTCATCCCATTCAGCTTCTTTCGGTAAATTGCCCGCAATACCTGCTTCAACTAAATCAACCAAAGATGATTTTAAACGCATCATAATTGGTTGGGTTTCAGGGTCACCAAAACGACAGTTGAATTCGATCACACGCGGTTGACCTTGTTCATCAATCATCAGTCCAGCGTACAAGAAGCCTGTATAGACATGACCATCCGCCGCCATACCATCTACGGTTGGGCGCATGACTTCATTCATCGCACGTTCAAATACTTCAGCTGTAACCACTGGAGCAGGAGAGTAAGCTCCCATACCACCCGTATTTGGACCTTGATCACCTTCAAAAATGCGTTTGTGATCTTGTGAGGTTGCCATTGGTAGGATGTTATTACCATCAATCATACAAATGAAAGAGGCTTCTTCACCGGCAAGAAATTCTTCGATCACTACACGAGAACCTGCATCACCAAATTTGTTGCCAGCCAGCATGTCATCAATTGCATCAAATGCTTCTTGATTGGTCATGGCGACAATCACGCCTTTACCCGCAGCAAGACCATCGGCTTTAATCACAATCGGCGCGCCATTTTTTTCAACAAAAGCTTTGGCTGCATCGACTTCGGTAAAGACATCGTAAAACGCTGTTGGAATATTATGGCGTTTCAAGAAATGCTTGGCGAAAGCTTTAGAGCCTTCTAGCTGTGCTGCAAATTGAGTTGGCCCCCAAATTTTAAGTTCAGCAGCACGACATGCATCGACCACACCATTAACCAGTGGGGCTTCTGGACCAACGATAATTAAATCAACGGCATTGTTTTTTGCAAAAGCGATAATGGCTGCATTGTCTAAGATGTTCAGCTCAACATTTTCACATTTATGTTCAGTGGCTGAACCCGCATTGCCTGGTGCGACAAATACTTTTGCAACTTTTTCATCTTGCGCGATTTTCCATGCCAAGGCATGTTCACGACCACCATTACCCAAAACTAAAATATTCATTATTGAGTTATTTCCTTTTTCCGTATTTAAGAATATACCTGTTCAGAATAAAAAAATCCTCATGAACCTCTCCCTAACCCTCTCCTCAGAGGAGAGGGAACACACATTTAATATGTGGAAAGTCTCCCTCCTTTTTAGGAGGGAGATTTAGAGGGAGGTCGATGTCGAGCGGAAATTTTGAAGTAGGTATTAGTGACGGAAATGACGCATACCCGTAAAGACCATCGCAATGCCAGCTTCATCAGCCGCAGCAATGGTTTCTTCATCACGCATAGAACCACCCGGTTGAATGATACATTTGATCCCTGCTTTTGCTGCATTATCAATGCCATCACGGAAAGGGAAGAATGCATCAGAGGCCATCACGGCACCTTCAACCACTAAGCCAGCATGTTCTGCTTTGATCGCAGCAATACGTGCAGAGTTCACACGGCTCATTTGACCTGCGCCTACACCAATCGTTTGACGGTTTTTGGCATAAACAATGGCATTCGACTTCACATATTTCGCAACTTTCCAAGCAAAGATTAAATCATCAATTTCTTGTTCAGTAGGTGCGCGTTTAGTCACGACTTTTAAGTCATCTTTGGTGATCATGCCTAAGTCTTGGTCTTGAACCAATAAACCACCATTGACACGTTTATAGTCAAGTTGAGTTTGACGCGCATCAATTGCAGGTAATTCACCACAAGTTAGAACACGGACGTTTTTCTTAGCACCAGTGATTTCCAATACGCCATCTGCGATACTTGGTGCAATAATTACTTCAACAAATTGACGATCAACAATTGCTTGTGCAGTCGCAACGTCCAATTCACGGTTGAACGCAATGATGCCACCAAATGCAGACTCAGGATCAGTCGCATAAGCAAGATCATACGCCGCTTGAATACCATCCAATGAAACTGCAACGCCACATGGATTGGCATGTTTAACAATCACACAGGCAGGTTTGGCAAATGATTTCACGCATTCAAGTGCCGCATCTGTATCTGCGATATTGTTATAAGAAAGCTCTTTACCTTGCAGCTGTTTCGCTGTGGAAACAGACGCTTCAGTCGCTGTGTTTTCTACATAGAATGCGGCAGATTGGTGTGGATTTTCACCATAACGTAAATCTTGAGCTTTATTCAATTGCGTGTTGAAAGTACGTGCAAATTGATCAGCTTGACCTTCTTCTTTGCCGACACGTGCGCCTAAGTAAGACGCAATCATGCCATCGTATTGAGCCGTATGTTCAAATGCTTTAACTGCTAAATCAAAACGAGTTGCATAAGACAAAGCACCGTCAGCTTGAAGCTCTGAAATCACCGTATTGTAGTCAGTTGCATTTACAACGATGCCTACGGATGCATGATTTTTCGCAGCAGCACGAACCATCGTCGGCCCACCGATGTCGATGTTTTCAATCGCATCTGCAAGCGAGCAGTTCGGTTTTGCGACCGTCGCAGCGAATGGATAAAGGTTAACAACAACTAAATCGATTGCATCGATATTGTGTTCAGCCATTACCGCTTCGTCTAAACCACGACGCGCTAAAATACCGCCATGAATTTTGGGATGTAATGTTTTGACACGACCGTCCATCATTTCAGGGAAACCGGTGTGTTCAGACACTTCTACCACAGCCACATTGTTGTCTTTAAGCAACTTATAAGTGCCACCAGTAGATAGAAGCTCTACGCCTAGCGCTGCAAGATTTTGAGCAAATTCAACAATTCCAGTTTTGTCTGAAACGGAAATTAAAGCACGTTTGATCGTCATGATTTTTCGTCAACAATTTTAAAAGATGAAAACAAATAGGCATAAAAAATGCTCACCGAAACGTGAGCATTTTATCAATTATTCACTCATTAAGCCGTGAGCTTTTAACTTCTTACGTAAAGTTCCACGGTTTAGGCCTAGAATTTCAGCAGCGCGAGTTTGATTGCCACGTGTGTATTCTAAGACTACAGATAAAAGAGGTTTCTCCATTTCTGCTAACACCATGTCATAGACTTGAGATGGTTGTTCACCTTGCAATTGTGCAAAATAATGACGTACTGCGCGATCAACATGGATGCGGAGAGCGACATCAGATTGAGCCGTAAAAATAGGAGATTTGCTATTCATGGGTGTTAATCCGAAAAAATAAAATATCACATTAATAAGTGATATATAAATGAAGCCTAAATGACAGAGTCGAGCTTTAGCACGGCTTACAATCGCCCATACCAAAACGAGGACTGTTAGCTTGCCACAAAACCTAGAATTGTGTAAAAAATAAGCGTAACAAGAGTTAAAGATTTGTTACAGCCAACTTTTAAAAACAAAAAATCGAACAATGCGCTTAAATATAAAAGCACAGCATTCAGAACGATTTTATTGTTTATTCATTACGAGGCGTATGCGGGTCAAAGCATTCGTGGCGCGTATCATACCATCGTCAGCGAAAAAGTGAGCAAATTTACTGCATTTTTTTTTAAATTTTCTAACTTAATTGTGTTTTTAGGGCTGTACAATTTCTAAACTATAGTCATCGAAGCTATTTTTACTTTTTGGAATAGTAAATTCAAATTTGAAAGGGCTATTTGAGGGAATGCGTTGAATGGTTTTTAAACTATCGACAAGATAGTCTTGAGGTTTAAGCGTGATATAAGAAATGGTCTCGCCTTGTTCTTTTAACACGATTTTTATGGTTGGAATCATCACACTGTTTTCGTGACGATTGATGAGCACACCTGAAAAGCGAGTTTGATCTTTATCGACTCTTTTAACTTTGACCTTTTCAAAACTTAAAAACTTATATTGATCTTTCATCGTTTCGCAAGTCAACAAATTACAAACAGACGAAAACATACGATTTAACACTGGACTATCATGCATGAGTTTTGGGTTAAACCATAAAATCTGAAATGCAAAAATCAAAATCAGCGAAATATTACCGAGTCCCCATAGCGTGTAATAAAGCCAGCCATGCTGTTTTTCATTGGTCGGTTCAGGATGAACGATAAAATTTTCTTCAGATAAGTTTAGATTGGGCAAAGCCGTAACAGGTTCAGTATTAAAATAATTCAAATTATTGAGATAGGTGAGTAAATCAATATTCGAATTTTCAATTTTTTGATCAAAGATGCTTAAAATCTGCGTGTGCTTTTCAGCAAAGGTACTATTAGGTTCTACTGAAGAAAATAATGCACGATTATTGGCAGGCTGAATCGGTTCAATGGTTTCAGTTTCTAATAAGTTCGTGAGTGCATTAAAGTTAATAACGCACTTCGGACAACAAACCATACCCTGTGCAACGCTAAGCTGTGAAGGCGTTACCTTGTATACTGTTGCGCATTTCGGACAGCGGGTTTGTTTTTCACTCATAAGGAACAATATTCTCAGGCTGAAGTTTTACGTTTTCCCGAAATGCGACACCAATTCTCTTCACGCTTTTCGATCTCTAATATATCAAAAAATTCAGCATAAACACTAGAAACATCAGAAACTTGCTCTTCAATTACACCGGCAAGTGCGAACTCGCCCTCATTTTTTAATAAAGTTGCGAATTCTGGCGCGAGAGCCATCAATGGTGCAGCCAAAATATTGGCAACTAAAACATCAGCTTGTTGCTGACCGAATGTTTGTTCAAATTCTTCAGGTAATCCTACATACAGTCGATCTAACACACCGTTTAGCTCGGCGTTTTGTGTGGTTGCTAAAACTGCTTGAGGATCAATATCAGTCGCATAGACTTTTTTAGCACCTAAGAGTAACGCTGCAACGCCTAAAATGCCTGAACCACAGCCATAATCAATCACAACTTTATCTTTAACGTCGGTTTTACCTAACCATTGTAAGCATAGGAATGTACTTGCATGGTTGCCTGTGCCAAAGGCCAAACCTGGGTCAAGTTTAATATTGGTGGCATCTGCTTCAGGTGGTTCTAACCATTCAGGTACGATCCAATATTTTTCGCCAATCTGAATCGGTTCGTAATAGTCCATCCATGCGCGTTCCCAAACTTGATTTTCAAGATATTCGTGGCGGATAGGTGAGTCTGGTAGTTGCGTATTTAAGAAGGTTGTCAATGTATCCACATCGATTGGGTCATCTTCTTCTTGTTGATAGATTCCTGTGACGATGACTTTATCCCAAAGCGGTGTTTCGCCTGGCAGCGGTTCAAGTAGGGCTTGATCTTCCGCATCGTCTAAAGTGACACTGACTGCACCTAAAGACATAAGCAAGGTTTCAGTGAAATCGACTTGCGACTTTTCGACAGTAATATGAATTTGCAACCAGTTCACAGAGGAATAACCTAAAAATCTAAATCAGATGAACTATTGTAGCGGAATGTCGATTTTAAAAATATATAAAACCCTGATTTTGCCCCATTCGAGTCAAAATCAGGGTTTTAATTACGACCTAAATTAAGATGTTGTCGGTGTATCTATAGGATGGAATTTATTGAGTAATGTGCCAAATATTGCTGCAAAGAAATACATGAAAATAGAATAAACTGCCGCTGGCATGGCAATGGTCGTACTGGCCATAATGGTAAGCGCTATCGTCAACGAAAGGGCACTATTATGGATTCCAATTTCAAAAGCACAGGCGCGTGCTTGAAATGAGCTTACACCTGCCCAACGTGGCACAAAATAACCAATACTTAAGCTTGCGATACAAAATACAGCAGTTGCTAAACCCACTTGGGCAAAATAACTGACGATATTCGCTCGTTCTTGGAATACAGCACCACAGACAATCGCAATTAAAAACACAATGGCAAAAATTTTAGTCGGGCTTTGTAATTTATCTGCAAAATTAGGGGCTTTGTGACGTATTAACATCCCGATACATACTGGGACAAAAATAATCAGAAAAACTTGGATTACTTTGAAGAATTGTAGACCTACACCATCACCGTTATTCATGAAGTGAATAATGGCAAAATTAACAATTAAAGGTAAGGTAAATGCAGACAGGATGGCATTAACAGCAGTAAGGGAAATATTGAGCGCAATATCTCCTTTATAAAGGTAACTAAATAAATTAGCAGTCGCACCACCGGGTGATGCAGCGAGCAACATTAGACCAACTGCAAGTAATGGCGGTAAAGCAAACACCTTACAAATTAAAAAAGCGATACCGACTAAAACCACAAGTTGACAAAATAGTGCTAAGAACACAGCTTTAGGATGCTTGGTAACACGTGCGAAATCTTTAAGTGTAAGTTCTAGCCCAAGCCCAATCATCACAATGGCAAGCGCAATAGGTAAAAAAATAGTAATTAATCCTGACCCCATAATCTTTCCTTAATAGTGGTTTTATAATTTTATAGAATCTTGATTTTAAACGAGTACTTTGAAATAACAAGTTTTTTAGGTGGTATTTAAAATTAATGAGTCATAAAAAAATGCATCAATATATTTTTAATATCGATGCATTTTTATAGATTCTAATAAATCGAATGCTTAAGGCATTGATTGACCATTTGCTGCGGCATTTGGTGAAATTGTCGGATCTGTTGCAGGTTCAACCATCGGAGGTGCTGCAGGTTGTTCTACAGGTGCAAGCGCAGGCTCAGCCCTTGGAGATGCCATAGGCTCAGCAGCAGGCTCTGCCATCGCTGGAGGCGCTTGCTCTACAGGTGTAGAAGTCATTGGGCGAGGTTCAGATTGCGTTTCTGAAAGTCGGCTTTGTGTTTCTGGCGTTGATGAGCTTGCTGGGGTCGGTGGTTGTAACGTTAATTTCCCTGCATCATCCGCCTGACAAACACCGTTAAATACCACGCCTTTATAGGCAAATGAAGCTGCATCACCTTGTTTTTTGTTTTTACACACTTGCTGATATTTTTGCGCTTGTGAGTCGTTGTTGGTTTTAGCATTTGCTTGAGTGACGGCAGTAAAACATAAGCTACACATAAATGTTGAGATTAAAAGCTTCTTGTTCATATCATTTCCTAAAGATTTATTTTGCATGTAATAGCATAAGAAATTGATTGATGAAGAGCGTACACATCCAGTTAGAAATTATGGTGAGATCTGTTAAAAGTAAGCGGAAAATGCTACAGAAAGTTTCTTTTTGTGTGCTTTGTAAGCAAATCAATTGCTTGGCATTTTTATTAATATCTGCCGAATTTGTTATCTTGGCCTAAAAGTCCTGTATAATATTCTGTCATTTTTTGAATACACATTTACCACTATGCACTATCCTAAAGTTTACGACGTTATCGTAATTGGTGGCGGTCACGCTGGTACGGAAGCGGCACTTGCTGCTGCACGTATGGGGCGACAAACCTTATTGCTGACGCATAATATTGAAACTTTGGGGCAGATGAGCTGTAACCCAGCGATTGGTGGTATTGGTAAATCACATCTGGTGCGTGAAATTGATGCATTAGGCGGTGCAATAGCACTGGCGGCAGATAAAGCTGGTATTCAATTCCGTATTCTCAACTCACGTAAAGGTGCTGCGGTTCGTGCGACGCGCGCGCAGGCAGATCGTGTTCTTTTTAAAGCCGCAATTCGACATACCTTAGAAAATCAAGCCAACTTGGATATTTTCCAACAAGCTGCGGATGACTTAATTGTTGAAGGCGATACCGTGAAGGGTGTTGTCACCCAAATGGGCATCCGTTTTGACACCAAAACAGTAGTCCTGACCACAGGTACATTCTTGGGTGGCGTGATCCATATCGGTTTACAGAACTCAAGCGGTGGTCGTGCAGGTGATCCGCCATCCATTGCTTTGGCACATCGTTTACGTGAATTAAATCTCCCAGTCGGACGTTTAAAAACAGGTACGCCACCACGTATTGATGCACGTACCGTTGATTTCTCTGTGATGACACCACAACCAGGTGATTTTCCATCGCCTGTGATGTCGTTTATGGGTAATGCGTCGATGCACCCTGAACAAGTGAATTGCTATATCACCCATACCAGTGAAAAAACGCATGACATTATTCGAGGTGGTTTAGACCGTTCACCAATGTATACAGGTGTGATTGAAGGGGTTGGCCCGCGTTATTGCCCATCGATTGAAGATAAAATTCATCGTTTTGCAGATAAAGATTCACATCAGGTGTTCTTAGAGCCTGAAGGTTTAGATACGCATGAGCTTTATCCGAATGGTATTTCGACTTCATTGCCATTTGACGTGCAGTTCAATTTGGTTCGTTCGATTCGTGGTATGGAAAATGCGCACATTTTGCGTCCGGGCTATGCGATTGAATATGATTATTTCAATCCACAAGCGTTGAAATTTAGCCTTGAAACCAAAGCGATTGCGAACTTGTATTTTGCAGGGCAAATCAATGGTACAACTGGCTATGAAGAAGCAGGCGCACAAGGTTTATTAGCAGGATTAAATGCTGCACGTCGTGCATGGGAACAAGAAGAGTGGACACCAAAACGTGATCAAGCCTATATGGGCGTGTTGGTCGATGATCTCATTACCTTAGGCACGAAAGAGCCGTACCGTATGTTTACTTCGCGTGCGGAATACCGCTTGATGTTGCGTGAAGACAATGCTGATCAGCGTTTAACGTCGATTGGTCGTGAACTTGGTTTGGTTGACGATGAGCGCTGGGCAGCGTATAGCGAGAAAATGGAAGCGGTTGAGCGTGAAACATCGCGCTTACAACATTTATGGGCAGCACCGAATAACCCAATGGGTAAAAAATTCGTTGAAATGACGGGTGCAGATCTCAGTAAAGAATGTAGCGCGATTGATTTGTTGAAACGTCCGAATATCAATTTCAGTCAAATTGCCGAACTTACAAGCTCTGAAGTTTCGGAGCAGGTGGGTGAACAAATCGAAATTGCAGTCAAATACGAAGGCTATATCAATCGTCAGCATGAAGATGTTGCTCAGTTGAAGCGTTTGGAAGAAACTCGAATTCCAGCCGATTTTGAATATGATGGTATTTCAGGTTTATCACGTGAAATCACTTTGAAACTGAAAACAGTTCGTCCAGAAACCTTGGCGCAAGCGAATCGTATTCCGGGTGTAACCCCAGCAGCGGTTCAATTATTGATGATTACCATCCGTAAAAATAATATGGCGAAAAAATCAGCATGATTTAAAAAAGAAGATAAAAAAATGGCTACTTTAAAGTAGCCATTTTTTTGCATAAATCTAAATTTTATTCAGTCACTTCAACCGTTACGCTATAGGTATAAGTTGCAGCCGCAGGTTGTTTAGTATTGTCAGTACTGGCTTCAGGATAAGCTGTCGTAATCAAATAAATGCCAGCTTCAGTAAATTTAACTTCAATCTCACCGTTAGCATTGGTTTTGACATGGGGCTGTTCACGTTTTGCATTTGGTTGATAGCCGCTTGCACCTTTGAACACATCAACTTCTAAGTCTGGAACAGCTTTTCCATCCATTAAAATTTGCGCTTTTAATGATTCACCTACGTACAGCTCATTTGGATGAGTTGTAAATTTAAGCTCAAAACCTTTATTGCTAACTTTAGGGATTGGGCTTGGTTTGCCTTTAGTCACAAAAGTTTCAGCAATGTAGTTGTTGATGGTTTGCATCTTTTTAGCATCGGCAGGAATTTTATCTTCAGTCACAAAACGCGGTGGCTGATTGGTTGCTGCTTGTTCTGGTGCTTTTTGCTCAGGATTCGCTTTAGGTGGCATTGGGTTTGCATTTGCAGGACGTGGCGCGCGAATACGTAACCAACGGCCGTCAATCAAAGCATATTGAGTCGGGGTGCCCGTTGCTTCTTGAGTTCTTAAGCGGTAAGTACCATCAATGGTTAAATCTACTTCAGCAATATTGAATTTTTTTAATTCTGCCGCCGCTTTGAAATTTTCAGATTTGCCATTTGGAGAGGTGACTTGATAGTTGGTTTTGAAATTACGACTTGGAGAGAAGAATTTTTCCACTGTAATTCCACTTTGAAGACTAATGCTATCAGCTTTACTATCAAAAGCATCAGGCAGTAAAAATGGACTCGCCGTGTGAGCAAAACCCAAAGTAGGTAAGGTAGACAGTAGTGCAACACCAAGTAAATGACGCATGAAAAATTCCTTAAATGAAAAGAAGAAAACAAAAAGACAAAGGATTTGCTACAATCTACTTGATAACGAGTATCACTTGCAATATTATTTTCGATAAATCTTTGGTCGTTCTCTTATTGCGAATGAGAGAGGATTAAAGCGTAATTTCTCCCGAATATGTCAGTCTAAATTGATTCATACTTTTGATTTTAAAATTATTATCGAAGTGTTTTGATATTTTAGGCAGAAAATAATGCGGGACATCAAAATGTTTGTATTTATTCATCCAAATTAATGCTTTAGATGAATATGCAAAAATGGAACCCCAATTATGTCATCGTCTCCTGCGTTTTTCCGTCCCGTTCAGAACATCTTTCGTTTGTCGCCGTTGATGGCAGCATTAGCTGTATTTATCTCACCGATGACTTTAGTTCAAGCCAATGACAGCATTGAAAAAGAGATCAATACGCTAGAAGCACCTGTGCAAGCACCAAGTTATCGTTTCCATCAAGATTATATTCTAGGAACATCATTGGATGTGGTGATCACGACTGCGAATCAGCAAGATGCAGAAACGGCCTTACAAGCGATTCAAACGGAAATTGCACGACTTGATCAGATTCTTTCTGTATGGCGTGATGACAGTGAAATTAGCCAATTGAACCGTGAAGGACAGATTGCAGCATCTTCTGAACTTTATGACGTGATTGCAGCTTGTGAACAATGGCGCGGTGCAAGCTGTGGTGGTTTTGATGCACGTTTAGGACAATTGATTGCGCTTTGGGAACAAAGCAATGATGTACAAAGTTTAGATGCAAATACACAAGAAAGCTTACTTCGTCAGCTACAAACCCAAAGTATTGAGCTTAATCCTAAAACCAAACAAATTAAAATAGACTCAGCTGTAAAAATTGCACCAGATGCCTATGCTAAAGGCTATGTGATTGACCGTGCTTTGATGGCAGCCAAACAAGCCGTGCCACATTTACAGGGCATTTTGGTTGATATTGGTGGCGATATGCGTGTTTGGGGACAATCTCCACAACAGGCGGGTTGGAAAGTTGGTATACAAGAGCCGAACCAACGTTTTGATAATGTTGCGCCGACCCAAGTGCTAAATATTCAAGATCAAGCCGTTGCATTTAGTGGTCAAGGCTATCGCCAACTTGCGGGACAATCGCATTTAATCAACCCTCAGACGGGTATGCAAATCCAAAACGTTGAGCAATGTGTTGTCGTGGGACAATGTGCGGCAGATGCCGATGCACTGGCAACAGCATTAATCGCAATGTCGCCACAAGATGGTATGCAACTGATCGAGCAGCTCGTTGGATATGAAGCGCAACTGGTTGCAACTGATGGCACAAAACACCAAAGTTCTGGTTGGTCTACGTTATTAGATGCGAATCAACCAGCAATTATGCGACAGGTCGCAGCAGACAATAAAGCAATCACTTGGCCAAAAGGCTATCAAGCACAAGTTGAAGTTAATATTCCAAAAATCAGTGTCGAGAATTATCGCGCACCTTACGTTTCTGTTTGGGTAACCGATGCCAATAAAAAATTGGTAAAAACGCTCGCCGTTTGGGGTAAAGATCAAAAATGGATCAATTCGAATTACGTTTGGTGGCGCCGTTATGGTCGTCAAATGACCAATATTGATGCGGTGGCTAAGCCGTCTCGTCAACCAGGGCAATATAAATTGGCTTGGGATGGTAAAGATGAAGACGGCAAAATGGTCAATGCGGGTCAATATATTATTCACATTGAAACTTCGCGTGAGCATGGCGACCATTCGTATCAAACTGTTGAGTTAAATGTCGCGCCTAAAGCGTCATCGCAAACGCTTCCAGCTCAGGCGGAAATTGGTGCATTGAAACTTAACTTCCAACGTGGTGTTTAAACACTACGTTACCCGCTGAATAGATCATGAGGTTTTCCATTGTATCAACGCCGTGATTTTTACCGCCATGCACGTTATGTGCATGGCTGGTTGTCTGCCTTTGCATTTATTATTTTATTATTTTTTGCGGCGACAGGCTTGTTGCTGAATCATCCTGAATGGTTCAAATCTGAGCAGCAGGAGCAAAGCTTTAAGCTGATACTTCCATCAACTTTACTGCATTCTATCCAAGATCAAGAAAATCCGAGTCAGGTCATTCTGGATTATGTGCGACAACAACATGGATTGATTGGGCGATATAAAAGTAGTGAAGTGCTCGATGGCGAAGTCATGATTCGTTTGGAAAGTCCAGCGGGATCAACGGATGTTTGGGTATTACTGGATAATGGTGAAACTGAAATCACGTCTAAGCCAGCTTCAACTGTTTCATTGTTAAATGATTTACATCGTGGCAAAAATGTCGGAACAGCATGGAGTTGGTTGATTGATATTAGCGCAATCATCATCCTTTTATTGTCTTTGGCTGGTTATATTTTATTTCTGACGATTAAAACACGTCTTGTCACCAACTTGATTTTAACCGCGCTTAGTTTGTTCGCGATTATTTTACTTATGTGGTTTGCCTTGTAAGGTGAAAGAATGACTCAAGCTGTACTGACCATTATTGCTTTTTTAGCAATATTATTGAGTCTGCATGTTTTTATAATTGCGTGGCTGTTATGGCAACACCGATGTTTAAAGCGTAATTCCAACGCAACACATCCGTCGTCGTTAGTGGTGTACGCAAGTCAATCGGGGCAGGCAGAATCTTGGGCTAAGCACACTGCTGAGCAACTTGGTTTAGCGGAAAATCAAATTGAATTACTTGATATACAAGAATTGACGATCGAACATCTACAGCAATATCAACGTATTTTGTGGGTGGTGAGTACCTATGGTGAGGGTGATGCACCTGATTCGGCACAACATTTTTCACATAAAATTCTGTCGCAATCTTTAGATTTATCTCATGTCTCTTTTGCAATTTTAGCATTGGGAGATCGACGTTATTCGCAATTCTGTCAGTTTGGTCTTACGTTAAATCAATGGCTAATTCAGCAGTCTGCCCGTGAATTATTTCCGCTGGTCTGTGTGGATAATTTGCATGCTCATGACTTGCAACTATGGATGAATGGCTTAGCGCAATTAAGTTCGTCGCAACTTACAATTTTAAATATTCAAAAAGATGTGGTGTCATTAAAACTTGCACATCGTAAATGTATCAATATTGGCAGCACAGGCGAGGCGATTTATAAAGTTCAGTTGGTTTCAGATATGCCATTGCATTGGTCGTCTGGCGATATTTTAGAAATCCAATGTGAAAATAGTGATATTGAAATTGATACTTTTTTATCAGCACATCAGCTTAGCGTTGAAAGTTCGGTCATAAATCAATTACGTACATTGAATTTGCGTCATTTGCCTGAACGTCATAATCAGTTGTTTGATTTATGGATACAAAGTTTTCAAACGCTCGCGCGACGTGAATATTCGATTGCCAGTTTGCCATCAAATGGTTGTATTGAATTGGTGGTGCGGCAACAGCAAACAGCAACAGGATTAGGCTTAGGTTCAGGCTGGTTAACTGAAGGATTACAGCTAGGTCAGCAATTTAATGCGCATATTCAAAATAATCCAAGTTTTCATTTATTGCATGATGATCGACCTATCATTTTGATTGGTAATGGCACTGGAATTGCTGGTTTGATGGCGCATTTACGCCAAAGAGAGCAATGGGGCTTTACGCAAAATTGGTTAATCTTCGGGGAAAGACAGCAAGAGTTTGATCATTTGTATCAAACAGAAATTGATTACTGGCAACAGTATGGCTTTTTAACACACGTGGATTATGCGTTTTCTCGCGATCAGGCTGAAAAAATCTATGTGCAAGATCGCTTACGTGAGCAATCCGAGCGTTTAATTCAGTGGATTGCACAAGGTGCTGCGATCTATGTCTGTGGAAGTTTAAAGGGCATGGCAGGTGGTGTCGATCAGGTGTTAAGAGAACTGCTCAGACATGAACAACTCGAACAGCTTAAACGTGAGCAGCGTTATCAACGAGATATTTATTAAGCCGAGTTTGAGTTGAATCTTTTTCTAATCTATTGAAAAAGATCTTGGCGGAGTTTTGTTGGCTTGGTTTTATTGAACTGAGTTTTATTGGATCGAATTTATTCTAAGTATAAAAAAGCCATTCACTTTAACAGTTGAATGGCTTTTTTATGTTGATCAGCTACTTAGATCATCTTAAAACTTCTTTTCCAAAGTTAATTGGATGCTAGGAATTGCTTCATTATTCCGAGATTCATACAAGCTTCCATCGGATTGAAGTGTCAGACGTTCTTTGTAGTCTGTACTTAAAATATTGTTCAAGTTCAGACTGGTTGCCCAACCATGCGACAAGCGTTTTGTCGCGGCGAGGTCAACATTAAAACGCTGATTGGTGGTGCGGTTATACGGTTGCCCATCCAACGCTCGGGTAAATTCAGGTGTATAGGTCACGTTGACACTGGTTGAAAGTTGCCATGGCTGGAAGCTATAAGAGAGTCCAGTGCTCGCCGTGTAAGGTGCAACATCACTGACTAAACGCTGTTGATGTTGAGCATCTTCAACTGTGGCGCGAATGGTCGAGAGCTGACCATTCAACATAAAGGCATGACCTGCATCGGTTTGTTTTAAGGCATAACGTCCAGACAATTCAATCCCATAAGTGGTAGCTTCACTTTGGTTTTGAGGGCGTTCGACGTAACGTGTATTTTCAAGGCGAATGACTCGCTCGATATAATCTTTAATTTCACGGTGATAGGCCGTTAAGTTCACGCCGCCGCTGGCGGTGTTATAACCTAAAGTCGATTCAAAAGCTTGAATTTTTTCAGGCTTTAAATTTGGATTACCACCACGATCTGGGTTATTTAATGAACCTGCATCACTGTCAGTTGAAATCGTTACATTGGGCATCAGTCGATCTGTATTGGGACTGCGGAACGTTTGGCTCAAATTGGTTTGAAGTGACCATTGATCTGTTAGGTCAAAACGGTAAGCAAGCACAGGGCTCAAATATTGATCTTGATAATCCACAAAACCTGAGCGATTTAACCATTCTTGGCGTGCACCTAGAGTTACTGTTTGTTTATCTGTAAACCGCCAACTGCCTTCAGCATATAAAGCATAACGTTGTTCATCTAGGCTTTTGTCTACATTGCTATTTAACTCATTGCTACGCGTATCTACACCAAATTTAACTTGGCGGGTTTTATCGAACTTGCGTACACCATCATAAGCCAAACCATATTGTTTTACAGTTTCATCCGTATAAATGGTATTGAGTGGGGTGCGTGTCAATTGTGTTTCATTTTGGCTTTCGATAGATAAGCGAACTTTATCGCTGGCATTTTTTTCTTGGCGTTCATAACGAGTGTTTAAACGAATACTGTCATTTTTGTCTTCTTGAATTTGATCGCCACGAACGCCATCAGATTTCATATTTCGATAAAATAATTCTGCGATGAGTTTCTGTTGATCATCTAATTCATATTGTAGGCGAGGAGAAAACATTTGCATTTGACGATTGGTTGTGCGGAGTTGTTCTTTAGTATTCGTCGCTGTTTCGGTTTTAGTAATTGATGTGGTGTCATTCCACATTTGATTTGCAGAAACGCTGTATGTCCATTGATTGTCACGACCATCGGCCTGAACGCTTATTTGTTTGCGTTCAGCTTCTTGTTTGCCACTATCGCGTAAACCGTAGCCGAGTTTAAATGAACCATTTAATCGCGTATCTAAAGGCTCTTTTAAAATAATATTAATTACCGCAGATGATGCGACAGATGCTTGCGCCACGCTTGGCTGTTTGACAATCTCAATACGATCAATCATTTCAGGCGTGATGGTGTCAATCACTGACATGCCACCACGAGGCCCACCTTGAACAGGTTCACCATTGATTAAGAAAGTCGGTGCACCACCACCACGAAAACGCATCCCTGATGCACCACCTCCGCCACGAGGGCCTTGACCAGCAGCAGGAAACTGAAACCCTGCGGCACGACGCAATGCATCCATGACGGTTTGATCGCCATAAAGTTGCATTTCTTCACGAGTGACAATTGTTTTTGGGACAGCACTAATATCATCATCTTGCTTTTTTTGAGAGGTAGCAGATGCTTTGAAGGTTAGCGTAGGCAAAACTTGTGGCGCAGGTTCAGCAGGCGTAGTGGTGGGAGTTATGGTTTCAGCCGCAAAAATAGACGGACTTAGGCTGAGTAAAGCTGAGCTCAGCACACTCAATTTCCCAATATAAAAAGCATGTTTCATGTAAATGCCCCAAAAAAGTAATCAAATTATTTTGTCTGTAGACTAATGTAAAATTGTGAAGAAAAATGGAATTTCAGCGAATTCCTTTATAATTGTTTACATCGTCAGGATAATTTTTGTGATAAGTGAAAAATATATACAGACTTGTATATATTCCACTATTTTTTGATATGCTCAAATAAAATACAACAACAGCGATAATAATAATGAAAGTGCTATTGGCAGTTCTACTAGTCTTCTCAATTGTCATATTGGGCTATGCTGCTCATGAGGATGCTCAAACCAAAAAACAGCAAGAATTACTAAAAATTGTAAACGATGCAGAGCATAGTCTCACTAAAATTCAACACAACCCAAATTATATAAAGCACAGCCATTTGACTGCTTATCAAAACAATCAGTAGATTTGAAATTAGATATGTTTCTTAGATTTTAGCCAAGTAACAGTCATTCTTTATTAGACCTAAAATTCAATCTTTCATAATCTGTTAGAATATTTATCATTAAGTCAGAAGCCGCATTTTATGCGATCTTTAAACTTCGTATCGTATTTTGCGTGA
Organism: Acinetobacter sp.; assembly: GCA_036660195.1. GTDB lineage: Bacteria > Pseudomonadota > Gammaproteobacteria > Pseudomonadales > Moraxellaceae > Acinetobacter. Next base: position 10,633 of record JAVXBC010000023.1, on the reverse strand, counting down.
CTCAAATATTTTGGATTTATCGACATAAATAAGTGGATAAAATTTAATCTTGATCGTAAAAGATTATATGAGATATCTATTTTTAATGATTTAAAGGTGATGCGTCATGACCGTGCCAAACTTATCATCTGGTGTGATAGAGCGCTTATTTAAATTAAGCGAAAATCACACAACTTTTAGAACTGAGGTGCTGGCCGGCATTACGACATTTTTGACGATGTGCTACATCATTATCGTTAATCCGCTGATACTTGCTGAAACAGGTATGGATCACGGTGCAGTATTTGTCGCAACCTGTTTAGCAGCGGCAATTGGCTGTCTTGTGATGGGCATGATTGCCAACTATCCAATCGCCCTTGCACCAGGTATGGGCTTAAATGCTTATTTTACCTATTCTGTTTGTTTGGGTATGGGCGTGCCGTGGCAAACCGCCTTAGCTGCGGTCTTTGTTTCAGGATTGGTATTTCTTGCCATAAGTTTTTTAAAAATCCGCGAAGCCATTGTTAATGCCATCCCAATGTCACTGAAATTTGCCATCGGCGGTGGGATTGGTTTATTTCTCGCGTTAATTGCGCTGAAAAATGCAGGGATTATTGTTGATAATTCCGCAACTTTGGTTGGATTGGGAAATATCAAACAACCGACTGTCTTATTGGCTTTATTGGGTTTTTTATTCATTGTTGTTTTACATCATTTTAAAATACGTGGTGCAATTATTATTAGCATTTTATCCATCACAGCAATTGCGACAGTTTTGGGCTTAAATGAATTTAAAGGAGTGGTGGGACATATTCCATCCATTACGCCAACCTTTATGCAAATGGATTTTGAAGGACTCTTCATCGCAAGTATGGTCGGCGTTATTTTCGTGTTTTTTATCGTTGATTTATTCGACAGTACCGGAACTTTAGTTGGCGTTGCACATCGTGCAGGACTTTTACAAGATGGCAAATTACCACGTCTGAAAAAGGCTTTATTCGCAGATTCGACTGCAATTGTTGCAGGTGCAGCGTTGGGGACATCATCCACCACACCATTTATTGAGTCAGCTTCGGGTGTTGCTGCCGGTGGTCGTACAGGTTTAACCGCAGTTGTGGTCGCGCTATTATTTTTGAGTTGTTTATTTTTGGCTCCTTTGGCGCAGTCTGTCCCGAGTTTTGCCACAGCACCGGCACTGTTATTTATCGGTGTGTTGATGATTCAAGGCATTACCCATATTGACTGGGATGATATTACCGAAGCGGTTCCTGCATTTCTAACCATTGTATTTATGCCGTTTACGTATTCGATTGCGGATGGTATTGCGATGGGCTTTATCAGTTATGCCTTAGTCAAATTATTTACAGGCAAGGCGAAAACAGTGCCGTATATGGTTTGGATTATTGCAGCACTTTGGGTGTTTAAATTTATCGTTTTTGGCGGTTAAACCAACAACGAGGGATATGTAAAATTGTTTTTTTCAGCTGTTGTTTTGGAGTGTAAATGAATCCAATCGAATTGATTCGAGCTTTACCAAAAGCCGAATTGCATGTGCATATTGAGGGGACATTTGAACCTGAGCTGATGTTTGCCATTGCACAACGGAATCAAATTCAGATTCCATATCAATCGGTTGAAGAAGTGAAGCAGGCTTATAATTTCCACAATCTTCAGTCTTTTTTAGATATTTATTATGCAGGCGCGCAGGTTTTAATTTACGAGCAAGATTTTTATGATCTTGCTTGGGCGTATTTTGAAAAATGTGCAGTAGACCGTGTGGTACATACGGAGCTGTTTTTCGATCCACAAACGCATACCGAGCGTGGCGTTGAATTTTCGACAGTAATTCATGGCTTAAAACGTGCTTGTGAGGATGCGCAAGAAAAATTAGGAATTAGTTCTCACTTGATCATGTGTTTTTTGCGGCATTTAAGTGAAGAAGCTGCCTTTGAAACCCTTGAGCATGCTGTGCCTTTTAAAGATGACATCATTGCAGTGGGATTAGATTCGAGCGAAGTAGGGCATCCACCTGCGAAGTTCGAACGAGTTTTTGCCAAAGCACGTGAGCAAGGGTTTCTGATTGTGGCACATGCGGGAGAAGAAGGGCCACCCGCCTATGTGTGGGAGGCCTTAGATCTGCTTAAGGTGAATCGCATTGATCATGGGGTGCGGTCAGAAGAAGATGAACAATTAATGGCACGTTTGATTGCGGAAAAAATGCCTTTAACGGTTTGCCCGCTTAGTAATTTAAAGCTGTGCGTAGTCAAAGACATGGCAGAACATAATATTCGCCGTTTGTTGCAAAAAGGCGTGATGGTTACAGTCAATTCAGATGACCCATCGTATTTTGGTGGCTATATGAATGATAACTTTATTGCCATTCAGCAGGCTTTGGATTTAACAAATCAAGAATTAAAACAACTAGCTATCAATTCTTTTGAAGCATCATTTATTACGGATCATGTAAAACAGAAATGGCTCGACGTAATTCAAACAATTTAAACCATAGATATTAAAAAACCGCATGAAGCGGTTTTTTAATATCTGTTGATTATTTGGGTTGGCGTAACATGCTGCGTAGCACATTATCTTTATCAATTACATGATGTTTAATTGCGGCGAATACGTGCCCAACGATCAGTAAAGCTGCGAACCATGAAAGATAAATGTGTGTTGGTTTAATTATTTCTAGTAATTCAGGATTGTCTTGAACTAAACGTGGAATTTCAAACAAATACAAAACAGGCGCAGGATGTCCGGCACTCCAGCTATATAAACATCCCGTAATTGGCAAAGCCAAAAGAAGTAAATACAGTGCAAAATGTCCGACATGTGCCAAAGTTTTCATCATGGGAGACATGGTATCTGGAAGTTGCGGTGCAGGATGCGTATAACGCCAAAAAATACGAATCACCACTAAGAATAGAATCGTCGTTGCGATGTTTTTATGTAGCCCAATCACATCGCCTTTAAAACTACCGTCGGTTTCATAGCTTAGAAAGTTACCACTATAAAAACCAATCAACCAAGCGGTGATAAATATAGCCGCCATAAGCCAATGCAAAATTTGTGCGGTACGTGTGTAATATTGTTTTGAATTTGACATCGCAACGTCCTAGCAGTGATGAATGATTTTATTTTAATTATCAAATTTTTAAACGCATACAGTGTAAATGTAACAGTGCGTTTTAAGCTTAGAACGCTGGATACTTTCCCTTAGTTCCAATTGTTATATTATGTAATGTTTTTTTAGAGCCATTTCATAAATGTTTTGGTTTAGGCACAATACGCTTGCCCAAATTGAGAAATAGATTAAATATTATGAATAAGTTACTTTTAGCTTTACCTGCAGCTTTGCTTTTAAACGGTTGTGTCGTTAGTGATCCACAATCACCTGCCGGTACAGCTCAACAACTGGGCGTTGTGGGTTTAAAAATTGCAGTTAATGCAAAATGCTTGAATGAAATCAATACCGTACCTGCATGGAAAAATGCCACACGTTATATGACAGCTGCACAGCGTGACAACATTCAAACCAATGTTTGTGGCTGTGTGAGTGAGAAAGCACCGAGCAGTGTTACGGCAGTTGAATTAGCAACAGCGGCGATTGATCCAACAGCGCGCGCAACTATTGCGAATCAAGTGGTTTCACAAACAGTGAATGCGTGTGTTGCTGAAGCTTTGAAAAAATAAATTAAATCCGAAAGATTAAGGCTGATTTTTCAGCCTTTGAGGGGACAGTACTGTGATAATTGCAGGTGTAGATGAAGCAGGGCGTGGGCCACTGGTGGGTTCGGTTGTTGCTGCGGCAGTTATTTTAGACCCAAATAATCCAATTCTAGGTTTAAACGATTCAAAAAAACTCACTGAAAAAAAACGTGAGCAACTGTTTTTAGAAATTCAGGAAAAAGCTTTGGCATGGTCAATTGCAGAAGCAACTCATTTAGAAATTGATGAGCTGAATATTCTACAGGCAACATTTCTTGCAATGCGCCGTGCAGTCGAAACCTTACAAATCGCACCTGAAAAGGTAATTGTGGATGGTAATCAAATTCCGAAAGGAATCACGATGGCATGTGAAGCGATTGTGGGCGGAGATGCGAGCCATGCAGAAATTAGTGCAGCAAGTATTTTGGCAAAAGTTACACGTGATCGTCAAATGTATGAATTAGATCAACAATATTTGCAATATGGTTTTGCCAAACATAAAGGCTATCCAACCAAAGCTCATTTCGAGGCAATTGCAACACATGGTGTAATTGATCAGCATCGACGAAGTTATTCACCTGTTAAAAAAGCATTAGGCCTATAACAATTAAAGCGACTCAATGGGTCGCTTTAATAATTCATATTGAAAATAAAAATTAACGATTGAAGTTATTTTGCTGTGTGAAATCGTTCGTATTTTCTTCAAAAGACATTTGATAATCTTGATCGAGATGTTGCAAGTGCTCGTGCATAGCGCGTTCATGCTGAATGCGTTGATAAATTTCTTCACGATGTACAGAAACTTCTTTTGGTGCATTTACACCAATACGCACCTGATTGCCTTTAACACCAAGAACAGTCACGCTGACTTGGTCACCAATCATTAATGTTTCTCCGACACGACGAGTCAGAATCAGCATGTTTATCTCCTTGCGAAATGCTTAAACTTGCGATAAAAATTCATTTGTTTAAAGCACAGCCTAATAATATACAGAAAATTGGATTGGAAAAATAAAATTAGCATTTTCCGATAAAATTAACCAAATTTTCTAAAATATAGAGAACACATAATAACAGAGCCACGATAGTAAAAACTATAGTGGCTCTTTATTTTCATCATTTTTTACAAAAAATTGTCTAACAATTTTTAAGCACGTGCGCTGCTTTCACCATGTTCGCGGTCTAAACCGAAAGCAGTATGTAAACAACGAACCGCAAGTTCGAGATAATTTTCTTCAATAATCACGGAAATTTTAATTTCTGAAGTAGAGATCATTAAAATATTGATACCTTCTTCTGCAAGTGCGGTAAACATTTTACTTGCAACGCCTGCATGAGAACGCATACCCACACCCACGATTGATACTTTTACAATATCATCACGAGTTGCAACTTCACGTGCACCAATTGCAGTAGCGGTTTCTTCTAAAATCTTTTTCGCTTTAGCGAGTTCGCCACGATTGACGGTAAAAGTGAAATCTGTTGTACCATCTTCTTCAACATTTTGGATAATCATATCCACTTCAATGTTTGCAGCACCAATCGGAGACAAAATTTTAGAAGCTACACCTGGGACATCAGGAACGCCCAAAATGGTGAGTTTTGCTTCGTCACGGTTAAATGCAATACCAGAGATAATTGGCTGTTCCATGTTGTCTTCCAATTCAGTCGTAATGAGTGTGCCTACATTTTGTTTGAAATCTTCATCAAATGCGCCGTCGTCATCATTATCAAAACTTGATAATACGCGTAATGGCACTTGATATTTACCTGCAAATTCAACAGAGCGAATTTGTAAAACTTTTGAACCTAAAGATGCCATTTCCAGCATTTCTTCAAAAGAAATACGGTCAACTTTTTTGGCTTTAGGCGCAACACGTGGGTCAGTGGTATACACGCCATCGACATCGGTATAAATTTGGCATTCATCTGCTTTTAACGCAGCAGCAAGCGCAACGCCAGAAGTGTCTGAACCACCACGACCTAAAGTGGTAATATTTCCTTCAGCATCAAAACCTTGGAAACCTGCAACCACAATTACACGACCTGCATTTAAATGCTGTGTCATGACATCGGTATCAATTGATTCAATACGTGCTTTGTTAAAAGCACTGTCTGTTTGAATACCAACTTGGCGACCTGTCAAAGATTTTGCTTCTACACCAATCGAATTGAGCGCCATCGCTAACATCGAAATCGTCACTTGTTCACCTGTAGACACCATTTGATCAAGCTCACGCGGATCAGGTGTTTCGGTAATTGCTTTGGCAAGCGCAAGTAAGCGGTTGGTTTCACCACTCATCGCCGATACGACCACAACAACTTTGTGACCGTGATCATGCCAACGCTTGACACGACGAGCAACATTTAAAATGCGCTCAGGCGTACCCATAGAAGTACCACCATATTTTTGAACGATTAATGCCATAGTTGTTCCATCTAAGCCATGACTCTGAGAGGCGTCAGAGTCTTTACACAAAAGTGAAGTTGTTATTATTGTTCAAGCCAAGCAGGTAATGCTGCAATCACTTGATCAAACTTTTCGTTCAGTGGCGCGCCACCTTGTGCCAAATCAGGCTTACCACCACCTTTACCACCCAGCTCTTGGGCTAAATGCTTGATAATGTCACCTGCTTTGAGCGTCGCAGCATATTGTTTGCCGACCGAGGCGATTAGACTGACTTTATCGCCTTCAACGCCTGCTAAAACAATAACTGCGTCATCTAACTTTGATTTTACACTGTCATGTAAATTGCGTAATGATTTTGCATCTAAACCTTTTACCGTGGTAATTAACGTTTCACGACCTGCAATGGTTTGAACTTGATCCAATAATTCCGCTGCTTGGAAACTGGCTAATTTTTGGTTCAATTGTTCTATTTGCTTTTGCAAGTTTGATGCTGTGTCAACCAATGCTTCTACTTTCTCAACGGTTTGCTCTTTTTGTGCTTTGAGCAATGCATTGATGGTTTGAATATCGGTTTCGACTTTTTGAATCGTTTCAATAGCTTTAGTGCCTGTCACAGCTTCAATACGACGTACACCCGCAGCGACACCACCTTCAGAAGTGATTTTAAATAAACCAATATCTCCTGTGCGCTGAACGTGAATACCACCGCAGAGTTCGATAGAGAAATTTTTCTCCTCAATGATTGAACCCATCGACAGCACACGAACTTCGTCGCCATATTTTTCGCCAAACAGCATCATTGCGCCTTTGGCTTTGGCAGATTCAATGTCTAATAATTCAGTGCTCACAGCCGTATTGGCAATGACTTCTGCATTGACTAGGCGTTCGATTTCTTGCAACTGTGCAAAAGTTACAGGCTGATCATTGGCAAAGTCAAAACGTAAAATATCGGATGCAACCAAAGAACCTTTCTGTTGAACGTGCTCACCAAGAGTTTGGCGCAACGCAGCATGTAAAAGGTGAGTGGCAGAGTGGTTACGTGCAGTCGCCGCACGAATATCTGCTTTTACTGTGGCTTCGACGTTTTGAGTCGCCTTGAGGCTACCCATGGTGACGATACCTTGATGGACAAAAGCACCGCCAGATTTTTTGGTATCTTGAACTTCGAAAATACCTGTATCATTTTTGAAGATACCTGTGTCACCAATTTGACCACCGCTTTCTGCGTAGAAAGGGGTTTGGTTTAAGACGATCAGCGCTTCTTCGCCTTCATTGATCTCATCAACTTGAATGCCATCTTTATAGATCGCAACAATTTGACCTTGACCTTGAGTTGCATCATAGCCATCAAATTGCGTTTCGCCTTCAACTTTTACAATGCTGTTATAGTCAACTGCAAATTTACCAGCGTCACGCGCACGTTGGCGCTGTGCCGCCATTTCAACTTCAAAACCAGCTTCGTCAATCGTCAGATCACGTTCTCGCGCAATATCTGCCGTTAAGTCAGTTGGAAAACCATACGTATCATAAAGTTTAAATACGGTTTCACCTGCAATCACAGAACCTTTAAGTTGAGCCAATTCGCCTTCAAGCAATTTCAAACCTTGCTCAAGTGTTTTAGCAAATTGTTCTTCTTCTTTTAGCAGTTGTGTTTCAATGCGAGCTTGTTGCGTAGCAAGTTCAGGATAGGCTTCACCCATTACTTCAATGAGTGGTTGCAACATCTTGTAGAAAAATGAACCTGTTGCACCGAGTTTATTGCCATGACGTACTGCACGACGAATGATACGACGCAATACATAGCCACGACCTTCATTCGATGGATTCACACCATCAGCGATCAGGAATGAACATGAACGTGCATGATCTGCAATCACTTTTAAAGAGGCAGGATATTCAACTGGTTTATTTTGTTCTTTTGCTTCCGCTTCGATTGCTGTAGTGTCTAAACCAATAATTTCAGCTGCGTTTTTGAGTAAGTGTTGGAACAGGTCAATTTCGTAGTTTGAATTAACATGTTGCAGTACCGCAGAAATACGCTCCAAGCCCATGCCAGTATCAACTGATGGCGCAGGGAGAGGGTGTAACACACCATCCGCAGTACGGTTAAACTGCATGAAAACGTTGTTCCAAATTTCAATGAAACGGTCGCCATCTTCTTCTGGGCTGCCCGGTAAGCCACCCCAAATATGATCACCATGATCATAGAAAATTTCTGAACATGGCCCGCAAGGCCCAGTATCGCCCATTGCCCAGAAGTTATCTGATGCGTATTGACCGCCTTTATTATCGCCAATACGAATAATGCGACTTGCATCTAAACCAATTTCTTTATTCCAAATTTCAAAAGCTTCATCATCGGTGTGATAAACCGTGGCATAAAGTTTGTCTTTCGGTAAACCCATCCATTGTTCGTTGGTTAAAAAATCCCAAGCAAATTTAATGGCATCACGTTTGAAATAATCGCCAAAAGAGAAGTTACCCAACATTTCAAAGAAAGTGTGGTGACGCGCGGTGTAGCCTACATTATCTAAATCGTTATGTTTTCCGCCTGCACGCACACATTTTTGTGAAGATACAGCACGGACATAATCACGTTTTTCTAAACCTAAGAAACAGTCTTTAAACTGGTTCATACCAGCATTGGTAAATAGTAGTGTAGGGTCGTTGGCAGGAACGAGAGAACTCGACGCAACACGTGTATGCCCTTGCGATTCAAAGTAACGCAAAAATGCTTCACGGATTTCAGCTGATGTCATAAAACGAGTACTCACAACCAAGCGTCCCTAATTTTTAAAAGTGCTAAATTATAACGGAAAAACCCTGTGCTACCAATGATTTTAGCCACAATCTCAGATAAAACTGTATTTTCGCTAAAAATCTATATTCAACAAAGCGGTGCATGTTTTACCATATAGCACTTACATATGATGTTTTAATGAATAGGGTCTCTGCATGCAACGTATTGCGATTAATGGATTTGGTCGAATTGGTCGAAATGTATTACGCGCATGGTTTGAAAACCCGAAGCAATTTAACTTCGAAGTGATTGCGATTAATGACATCGCCGATGTGCAAACGTTGGTGCATTTATTTAAATATGACACCACTCACGGACGCTTTGCAGGGCAAGTGGACATTCAAATTGAAGATGAGCAGATTTTCCTCACGATTCAATCCAATCAACGTCAATTAAAACTGCAAGTCTTCAAACAAGCACAGCCAGAATTATTGCCTTGGCATCCACTTAATATTGATGTGGTGTTGGAATGTACAGGATTATTCCGTTCTCGTGCCGATGCCACACGCCATATTCAAGCAGGCGCAAAGCGGGTCATTATCGGGGCTGCACCTTTTGATTCAGTTGATGCGGCGATTGTCTATGGTGTTAATCACGCAGAAGTGAAAGCCACTGATCAGATTATTTCGGGTGTGTCCTGTACCACACAGGCTTTGGTGCCTTTGGTCAAAATTATTGATGATGCCTTTGGGATTGAAACGGCATTAATGACCGAAATTCATGCGGTGACAGCAGATCAATCGGTTTTAGATCATGCCCATCGAGATTTACGTCGTGCGCGTGCATCGGGTCATAATATTATTCCAACGACGTCGAGTGCATTAGGGGCATTAAAACAAGTTATGCCTAAAATGGAAGGTCGAATTGATGGTTATTCAATTCGCGTACCAACCATCAACGTGGCAGCAATTGATTTAACCTTTATTTCTCAATCACCCATTACCGTGCATAAAATCAATGAAGTTTTAACGCAAGCCGCGCATTTGGATTATGCACAAATTATGCAAGTCACCTCAGAGGATTTAGTGTCCAGTGATTTTAATCATTCGCCTTATTCTTTAATTGTTGACCTCACTCAAACCATGGTAGTGGGTCATCAAGCCAAAGTTTTTGCGTGGTATGATAACGAATGGGGTTATGCAAATCGCTTACTCGATTTGTGTGAATCGTTTCATTAATAGATTTTAAGAATTTAGAATAATTATCTGGGGAATAAAATGACTTTGATGTTGATTTGGGGATTTATTGCATTGTTATGTGGGGCAGTAGGTTTTTTACTGTGGTTTCAATTTGCCCATAAAGCAGACATAACAGCTAATGATCAAGTTTTACATTTAGAACAAAAAGTGCAGCATTTGGAACAACATCTCAAAGCCAGCCTAGAAATAATGCAGGATTTAGCGAAGAAAATGCATATTCAGCAAGAAGTTCTCGATAAAACAGTAGCAAACATTTCTGCATTAGAAAAACAAAATTCAGAGTTAGTGAAAGTGTTGGAGATTGTGGTTAAAGGCGGAAAAGTCTCCTAAACTTCTGAACGTATTACATGAAATAAACGATTGATCATTTTGTCGCTAAAAGTAAGCTATCCATAAAATTCTCAGGTGCAACGCATAAATCTTCATGTTACACTACGCTGAATCGGGCATTCACCCGATTTTTTTATGTGGATGATTCCACGGTGAACAGATTTTAGGTTTGGAACATGACCATTTCAGAGACATGGTTGCTCCCTG
>JAVXBC010000022.1:0-28573 GCA_036660195.1 Acinetobacter sp. | reverse complement strand
AGCAATTCGGGAATCATAACTGATTTGTCCACCCTCACCCCTATGATGCAACAGTGTATAACATCATAAATATCAATAAAATATGAAAAATTGAAACCTTAACCTACACTAAAACCTACACAAATCCTTTGGATTAAATTGTACTAGTTTGGACTCAACAATAATATTAATACCATAAATAGAAACTATGCCCGCATTAATTAAAACTTAGAAAAAGATCATCTTCTTTGAGTCTGTTCAGGCCATCATCCTAAAACTCTATATCCAATTCTCTACCATGTACTAGGTGGAATGCTATTTGATATATCCATAACTATACGGAACAAAAAATGTATGCATGAACACAAACTTAAAGAAAAATGGCTTAGGCTAAATTAATCCTAAACAAAATCAATTAATTACTACATATAGCTTCCCCTTTACATTCAGTGATTGGTCAGCCGACAAAAACAGATTATCCTCTTGAAGTTTGTGAACATGTTTTAGCACATAAACTCCCAAATGAAGTGGAGGGAGCTTACTTACGTGGAGGATATCTAGAAAAGCGCAAGGGATTAATGGAGGGTTGGTCTAATTTCTGTAGTACACTCTTTAAGTAGACAATATATTACGAATGCTTCTGCCTTTAACGGCAGAAGCATTCGTAATTATAAGCTGGTATGTGAACATAATTTTTTAGAGAGTGGGACTGTCTAGGATTATAAGCAGTACGTAGCAAATTATTTTTTCTTTGTTCTCTTTCTTTAACAGTCATTACTCTGCTCTGCCAACCCGTCACAAAACTCAACAATCCTTTCTACAATGCAAGGAATGATACGATCAATGACTTTATTCTTAAACTTATGTTGAGAATGCGGTCTAGCAATTACAATTTCACGAAGCTCTCTTAAGCTAATAACAGAACTAGGATACTCTATCATCGAGCGCTTTCCACTTAACTCCAATAGTTCTCTTCCAAGATTTAATGCCATATCGACACAGTCAACGCACATTGGAGCAGGATTGGAATCGAAATCCATCTCTTCGATTGAGAATATTGAGGCTGTTTTAACCTCAAATATCCATGAGTTTTTCTTTGAAGGTCTCACACAATCATATTTGTTCCTTGAACAACAAGGACAAGACCAATTATCTTCATATCTGTTCCAGTATTTCCCTCGCGTAGCAATAAGATGGGCAAGTTCATTGGCTGAAGGTCCCTTTTTAAGAAATGGATTCTCTTTTAGCCTCCATGAATTGTTCGCACCTTTAAATGGTACTGTATTATAAAGCAGCCTATCTGGTTCATATCTATCAAATTGATGTAATCCATGGCGCTCAAAATGCCATTTAGCAAGTCTTTCAATTTGCTTAGCCGTTCTTTCTGAAGGTTGATACCAATCCTGATTTTCAGCAGCAATTTTTGCAAATCTTTCAGCAAACTCCATTCTCATTTCAAAAATGGGTTTAGCTCTTTCCCAAACATGTTGTACAAGTAGGGGGGCAATTTCGTGTTCTTGATTTGGTGCGGGTTTCACGAACTCTGCGATCTCACGCGGCGAGAAAGAAAAATACTTATGCGCCTTCACTATTTTTTTTGCATCTGCATCTGCTTTATTACAATCAAAGCAAACAACCGTATTGTCATAAGCAGATAAAGAGAATGCAGCCTTGATAGCAAATTTTTCGGAAAGTTCATCTGCTACAATGTGATCTTTTTGAATCGAATACTTTTCAAAAAGCTCTTTAACCACATCTTTCATGTGGTCATGATGCTCATGTAATTGGCAGGTTAGATAATTATTTTTATTTAGCCTTACTATTTCTGCCTTAGTCCTTTTACAACAAACGCAAGACCAGTTCACAGGGGTCATTACCCACCAACGGTTCATGTGTGGACCGCTGGCATTGAATGACTTAACTAACGTAAGGGTAGAGTGAGTATGCTCTGAATCTATACCGTCTAAGTCTCTATCAGCTAAATATGACTTAAACTCTTCAAATGCTGTAGGTTCTGTCATAAGCCACCTAATAAATTATGTTTTGTATGCATTGCAACATCTAAAAGAACTTTTTCAGGACTATGTTACTGTGACATTAGTTTGAGATATTGATTCATTTCTTTAAAAGCATCTATCCCTAACATAATTCTATCTACTGTAACTTAGATGCTCAATGGAGTGGTAGTTTAAGGACTTGAGTAGAGCCCTAAATATAAAAAGATATAAAACTAAGAAGCGAGTTAATAGATTTCCCAATGCTTATTTTATAAACTAATTGAGAAATGGTTCGACTGGAACGACTACACCAAACTTTTCCAATTGCAAGAATTTTGACCCCAAAATTTGTGTTGGAATTTTGCGTTGAAGTAATTTAAAGAAGTTTTCATCATGCGTTGAAATAATGATTTGTTTGTCAAACTGCAAGCAAATACTTCGCAGAAGATCAATAGTCGAAAGTATGTTAATAGAGTCCATTGATTGAATTGGATCATCAATCAGAATAACGTTAATGGAATTACCTTCATCATCCTTCGCATGAAGCGCACTCGCTAGAAATACACTCAAACTTAGAATATTTGTTTGAGCAGCGCTAAAATAAAGGATCGGAGATATCAGGCTTCCACCCTCATCACTAACCACAATATTTAGACCAGGTTTATCAGAATCAAAGTCTGCTCTGAACTCCACTTTTTTAAAGGCAGGATGTGGGTCTATTTTCCTGTAAATGGAATTAATAAGATCTTCATAAAAAAAGTTATTAATAAGCATTTTTAGGCTATCTACAATTTTATCCCTTTCCGCTTTCAAAGCCAGATCGACTCGATTGCGTTGCTCTTGCTGCTGCTCTAAGTTGGTAAACTTCTCCTGAAGAGAAATACGTTTAATATAGGGTTTAAACGAGACCATAAGCTCTAGGAGCAACTTAATGCTCTTTAACAGCTTATTAAGCTCTTGAGCCCGCAGCCGACAATCTTCAATTGCTCCTGTTATAACCCCTTTGACTTTCTCCAAATTATCTTCAGGCTGAACGATAATAATATCGGATAAGCTCTCATAAAAAGCGTTAACAGCTGTTTGGGAACGGGTAAAGCTTACTTCCAAATCATTCTTCTTCAGTTTTAAATTAGAAAAATCCATCCATGTACCATCAGCCATCATTTCCTGCTGCAACAAATTGCATTGACTAGCTAGGGATTCACAAGCATCTTTATATTTGTGTACCTCCGCATCAAGCTCATTTTTCTTCGCCTCACAATGCTTTTTAAGGTCAAACGCAGCAATAGCATTTTCATTTAAGTATGTCTTCACTGTAACGTAGACATGTTCGCAACTTTTTCTCTCACTTTCAAAAATTAATGCATACAATTCAGAATCTTTAAATTTGATCCGCGTAGTTACTGATTGAACTTGAGTAGACAATTCCGCTTGCCGCTCAAGCAGATTCAAGCGTTTTGTTGCAAGCTGGCTAAGCTCTGCCTCTACTCGAGACACTAGTTCATCATTTGAAAGGCCCCAAACTAACTTTTCCAGCTCAGTGATTCCAACTTCTAAGGTATTACATTCTGCATCCAAAGTAGATTTCTCAAACACTGCTTGAGCACGTCTCTCGCTAACTTCAGTGAGCTTTTTATGTAGAATACCGAGCTGCTGAACCTGTGCTTCAACTGCTTGCTGAGTAATCACCTGCATTGCTTCTCTAAGTTCTTTTTGACGCATGAATAAGAGTGAAAGCTTTCTGGAGTTTTCTAAACTCAATTCAGACATCAGATTTTGGCTCTTAACCTTATCTAGCAAATTCTCTTCAGATGAATGATGAGTTGTACATAAAGGACAAATATTAGAAGGCTTTACAGCTAGGTAATCTAAGCCTATGGCTATCAGCTGCTCGTGCTGTTCCATCTGTTCAGTTAGGGCTTTCTGAGTGGCAGAGAGAGCCTGATTATGCAATTCGATCAAATCAAGGTCAGATTGACACCCTCTCAATTGTTCAATTTTATCTTGATCAAAAAGTAAAACCCCTACATTTCCAGTTAATAATAAATTGGATGTAATGTTTAATGCGGAAACCTCTTTTAACTCACGATTCAATTCATCTAATTGGATCTTATCTACCTGAATAGTAATTTCTTTAGCAGTAATTTGTTGCCTTAGAATATCAATCTGAACTCGATGGTTCGAAACTGATGCATAGACTGCTCCAGCATTGTCGACAGAATTTCTTAATAGCAAAGCTCTATCGTCAGCAATCTTAAGCTCGCTGTTCAATTCACTTAATTGCTGCTCAAGACTTGCAAGGTTAATAGCGCTATTAGAGCGTTCTTCTGTCAGTTCCTTTTGGATTGTTGATAATTCAAGAAGGCGTGACTCAGTTATTAAAAAAGTCTCTGTGTTCTCAACGATTTCAATAAGGTGATTCAGACGCACATGTGCTTGTTTTTGATCCTCCACACATTTGTTGTATGAGTCGAATAACATCTGATACTTGTCGGCATCGGCAACCCCTTTCAATAGCATAGAAAGTTGAGGTTTTTGCTCTATCTGATAGTTGATATGGAGCTCTATTTCAGGTAGTTTCGTCAACCTATCCGCCAGCGCTTCTGATGTTTTTGTTTTCGCTTGAAGCAACGTATTCAGTTCATGCTGTCGCGATATAAGGCTAGCGTTAAGTTGATATTCACTCTGAGATGAAAATCTTTCATCGGCTAATACAATATTCTCACCCGCAGCATTGAGTTCAGCCGCAACTGAATTGAAATGATCAAATACAGAAAAATTTATTGGTTGTTTCAACTCTTCGATAAGCGACTCACGTTGCTTATTAAGAATACTCAACTCTGCACTATTATCACTGATAAGCGCTGACAACTCCTTTCGAGCTATTTCGGTATCACCACCAAAGCTTGCCATGAATTTAGCATATCGCTCGTGTGGCTTTGCTTCTCGGAGAAATCTATCAATCTCATCCTGACTCAAAACGACACGCCGGAAAAATTCGTTTCTCCGTTGACTCTTATCGCCAAAACTTAAGTCCCGCCCATTCGCACGAAGTTTCGGTAGTTCATTCTCAAAAGGGATTGGTCTAGTAGTGGATACCGCGACCTTTGTAATCACTTGTTTATCGGCATATTTGTTACGTAGAATTTTTTGACCTTCATTAGGGTCCTTAGTAAACTTAGCCGCACTTTCAAAGTTAGATTTATTATATTCCCCTCCAAGCCTTTCCAAATGGTTAGTGACAGCCCATTCAACCGCATCGTAAAACGAGCTTTTACCAAAACCATTTGGTGCATAGATTGCAACAAAATTCGAAGGTTTATCTCCTTCATTCGTAAAATCAAAAGTTCCGTCTGATTTTGATT
The DNA here is from genome assembly GCA_036660195.1 of Acinetobacter sp. GTDB lineage: Bacteria > Pseudomonadota > Gammaproteobacteria > Pseudomonadales > Moraxellaceae > Acinetobacter. Next base: position 23,232 of record JAVXBC010000022.1, on the reverse strand, counting down.
TGTAGGCACGAAATGCCTCGATCTCAACTTTTTTAATTTTCATTATTATTCAAGAATTCCATTATGTTATTGATCATCTGGGCACGCTTTTCTCTGGACTCAGTTTTTGAATCTAATGGTGCGCCACGAACATACCTTTCTAAAGATAGCAGAGCCGCTTTTGGGTCATTGACTTGAGTATCAAGCGTTAAATCTGAACCTAATAACTGTTTTTGTAGCTCAATAGCCAATTGTTCGGGACTAGGTATTTCTTGGAGTCCATCAATTATGATCTTACGAGCAGCAAACTTATTATTTTCGATTTCATATTTTTCCCATAAAGGAACTTGCTGAACTGTTACAAAAGCCAAATATACATTCCACGCTGCCAAGTTGCCTGCAGGCTGATGTTTAACAGAAACAATATTTTGAATAGCTCGCCAATTTTTGACTATATCTTCTGACGTTTCACACATACATGCTATGCAAGAAATAAAAGATAAGTGATCGTCCGAGCGAAACATATGAAACTTGATACTTTCATATTCGGAGTTCAGGAAACTTAAATCGGCGATCTCATTTAATAAATACATCTAATTTATCTCTAAATAATAGCAATTGCTCTCTACCTGGCTGCTTGACCTTATATTCATCCTCATAGTCTATAACACAGCTTCTGCGAAGCGCTTCTAAGTGAGTCAGTTTAAAACTCTGGTAGATAGAACTTTCAACATTATCAATACTATCAAATGGACCTTGGTTTGGGACTACAGCAATGTTATTTATCACATTTGTAAGACGAATATCTGAAGGAGTCAGATCTGCTGCTGCTTGTGGTGATGCAACGATTAGAGTGCCATCTTTGTCTAAAAGTCTGCGTGCAGTTTTTAGCAGTTCTTCCAAGTGACTAATCCAATTTTTATCGTTACTGGTGTATAACAGCCGACGCTTACGCTCTATACTTTTTATATAATTACTATCTGCAATACCAACATTATCAATCAAAGCGCTGATCACTAAAAACTCTAAATATGCCACCCATAATTGCCGAGTTTCGAAATCACCAATTTGCGTAGATTCAACTAAAAGCTGAGAATTATATTGTTCCATGATTTTATAAGGTGGTGGCATACCACTCACAATTAGAGTGTCGGCAAACGTCTCTAATGCTACTTTCAGCTGAAGAACGTTATTTTGATCAATGACATTAAATGCGAATATCATCTCCCGTATTCTAGAAAAGCATTCCAAAAACGCAGGAATCATCAATGCACTATCGTGCGCTTTTATGATTTCTTTGAATCTCACTAGGCTGTGGCATTGCACTCGACCATATTGTTGATCTTGGCCAGTACCATCCATCTGGAATTCGATTCCCATAAGCAATGGTATCTCGCCTTGGATGTGGTAAACACCTCCGCCTGACATGCCCTCGATTGTCGCTTTTCCAGGAGTACCTTCAACTGTGAAAATGAACAGTTCATTGGCTACACTAGTCAAATGCCCATCATAATGCTTTATCGGATCCAAACTTTTTATCTCGGTCCTTGGGTATCCAACTAATACAAGATCGGAACGTAGAGGCAAACTAGACGCAGGAATACATCTTTGTGCAACTCCTGCCTGATATTCAACCTTTAAAATTGCACAATCATAAGGAACCGCTCCCCCATCTTGGGATTCTGGATAATTAAGCACTGCTAAAACAGGAAGATTATTGCCCTGATGATCAATGACCACATGGTCAGTAACATTCTCAATTGCGTGGGCTGCGGTCAGTACATAGGAGTAATCCTGTGTCATAGCATTGACTAGTACGCCACTGCCACCATTAACCCTAACGCAGTAAGACTGCATGATCTCGGATGTTGTCATATTAAAGTCTGATCTCATCATCAAGCACGTCTAAACGAGAAGAAAAATTCTCAACTTCATCAGGTAAAAGTAGCGGCGGAATCACATGACTGTAATTAAAAAAAATCTTACCATTTGTTTCTTTAATGATTCTCGCAATAGTCCTCTTATTAGGAAGACCATGTTTTGATCCATCAGTGGAAATGGCGTAACATGGTGAATCTAGCAATGAAAGAGTTTCACTATTCGTATTATACTGGCTACCATGGTGTGAAATCTTCACTAAATCAAGTTTAAGCTTATTTGTGTCGCTGTAACCTAATGCTCTTATATTACCTGCAACAATTTGATCATGTGCATCTCCAAGGAAAAGCATTTTTCTGCCATCAGATTCAAGAAGAAATGCAATAGAGCTCCCATTATAAATAGATGGATCTGATACAAACTTATCCTCTGCCCATATCTCGCTTAACGAAAGATCGTAATCATTGTCATGCGATGAGGTCGCACCTGATTCGACTTCAGTTGGCCACTTGTGTAAAAGCCGCTCAAGCTGACTTCGTTCAGGTGACAAGACTTTCAAAGTGAATGGGCCTACATTATAGACTTGCCCTGCCATTATAAGTGGTGCTCGTACACACTGGATTTCATCAAGCAATTTTTCAAGGTCTTTTCCCTGTTGCACGCTTGTTAGAGGAGAATCATCGGCCAATAGAATATTATTCTCCGAAATCTCAGTGACTTTGAAATGATGCGTAATCAATCGAGACGAATTGAACCAGATTGCTTTAACTAGTTGAGCCAGATATTCAGTATCTTCAAAAGCTTTGATCAGTCCATTAATATGGTCGTCATCAATATGAGTTAAGATAACCAGATCTACATGTTGACCCTTTTCTTTCAGATCATCGAGTACTTTGCAAAGCGCTCCTTTATGTCGTTGTCTGAGCCCATGCTTGAAGGCCGTCGAAGGTCCACCATCAATCAATATATTGAAAGTGCTCAAGGGTCCCTCATGACTAACTAATATACAATCCCCATGATTAGCTTTGAGGATACGAACAATAACACCCATAATACTCTCTGTATAAACATTCTGTGCCATCGGCTCATTGTTATTTACCGATAAAATTATCACCTAAACATGATGTTCAATTTTATTAGATAGCAATACCAGATTCATGGTTTTTATTATAATTAAATAGCTTTCAACTTAATAACAAGATACTTATTTCGCAGAACAGCATATTAGTTTGCAGAGCTTCAACTAAGGTCCATTTAAGAAATTTATAAATCTTACTTTCATTCAGGTGTATGAATTCTACTCATTATTTATCTAATTTATATAAAAAAACCTCCAAAAGCAAACCCCTTCAACTCGCTACTATTTATGTTAATCTACAAAAAAAAGATAAATTAATCCAATGATATTGAGATCACAAAAAAGCTGAATAAATTTTTTGTAAACTCTATAATTAACTATAAATCTTTAACTATTAAAAAATACTTTTAAACCATATGGATATTCGACCAAGTTTACTCAGCTATATCTTTGCAGATTCTACCAAGTGGCGAATCAATTATACATTCCCTGAACTACTACTTGAGTTGGATACCAAAACCATTAAGCTTAATCCTGAACAAGTGCTAGAAACACATATTCAGAAAGGTTGGATATGGTCATCATTAACACTGGAAACGCTCGATCAAAATTTTCAGTTCAAAGGTATATTCAACGTACAGGCTGAAGAGTTTCAAATCGCGCTTCTTAATGATGCAGAATTCCTAAGAAATAAAAGAAATGCTGAAAAAATTAAAGAAACTTTAAAACCATTTTTACTAGAATACCAAAATTTTACCCAACAAAATATTTACCTATCCTATCGTCTATGCAACCTGTTTAGATCAGACTTATCACAAAGATCAAAAGCATCAGTAGAACAATTTAATAGCCTCATTCAAAGGGATAGCTCTTTTGTATTTGAGACCCATCTGCAAAACCAGTTTGAACAACTTCGACAGTTTATTGAATTATCGATTCAAGCAAACTACGCTATTGATGCCAAAAATAAGCGCTTCGTTGAAAGTGAGTTAAAAACTTTTAAGAAATTTTTCGATCAGGTAGAGAGTACCCCCCTAACTGATGAACAACGGGTTTCCTCTATCATCTTTGAAGACCGCAACCTATTGGTCGCTGCAGCGGGTTCGGGGAAAACATCAACGATAGTTGGAAAAGTGGGATATGCCCTATTAACTGGACTCTATAAACCAGAAGAGATTCTTGTTCTTGCATTCAATAAAAATGCAGGGGAAGAGCTGAGTGAACGTATTAGCTTTAGGCTAAAGGTTATTCTCTCCAATTTTGATACTAGTGTTGAAGCACTTAATTTCCATAAATTTGGTGTTAAGGTCATTGGAAAAGCAACAGGTAAAAGCCCATCCGTATCCAACGATTCAGGAAAGCCTCTAGCCCTCCTGAGTCGGATTATTCAACAATTAATCGAAACAGACCCAGACTTTCAGGAAAAGTACCTTTTATTTAAAACTGCTTATTTAAGAGCTCCGTTGTCACCTTTTGCTTTTAAGACTAGAAATGATTGGGAGAAGGCACAGAAGCGATCATTTGATAGATTCAAGGATGGCTTCGAAACCTATCAAGGAGAGATTGTTAAATCACATGGTGAAAAAGCAATAGCCAACTGGTTATATAGCCAAGGAATTCCTTATCAGTACGAAAAAAACTACGAGCATGAAACAGCTGATGAAGCCCACCGCCAATATAAGCCTGATTTTTACCTTCCTGAAATAAATCTATATCTAGAACATTATGCTGTAGACCAGTATGGCAAAACACCTGCACATTTTGGGCAAAGATATCTGGATGACATGAAATGGAAGTCAGAAACTCATCAAAAGTATAAAACTGATTTAATCAGTACAACCTTTCATGAATTTATTACAGGTTCCATCTTTAAGAAGTTGGAACAGGAGCTTAAATCAAGGGGACAGGTATTTAAGCCACGTAGTCTCGCTGAGATTAACGCCAAGGCACAGTCTATTTATGAATTTGATGCGAATGATCTTTATGCCAGTTTTTTAAGTCATTACAAGTCTAATCAAGCCAATATTACCAGCCTATTAGCCAGAACATCCCTCAGCCTACGTGAAAGTCTTTTTTTACAACTATTTTCCAAAGTTTACCAAGAATATGACCAGTTCTTAAAAATTAATAAAGAATACGACTTTGATGACCTGCTGATTGAGTCTGCTCAGTTAATTAATGAAAAGAAATACAAAAGTCCTTTCAAACTTATTATCGTGGATGAGTTTCAAGATACATCACAGGCTAGGGCTAGACTCATTCTGTCCTTATTGAATCAGGTACCAGAAGCAAAACTGTTTTGTGTTGGGGATGATTGGCAAGCTATATACCGCTTTGCAGGTTCAGACATCAGTATTTTCACACAGTTTGAAAGGGTCTTTGGTTATACCAAACAAACACAGCTTACCCAGACTTTCCGCTCCAATCAGGGTATCGCCAATGTTGCCAGTGGCTTTATCCAAAAAAATAAATCTCAACTTCAAAAAGTCGTCAACGCCGTTGATAAGACCAGTACTAAAGTGGTTGAAATAAACTTTTTAACAAAAACTCAGGAAATTAATGAATACCTACTTAAAACCATTATGGAAATTAATAATGCCAATACAGGCTCAGGTAAGAAAAAATCCATTTATATTTTGGGTCGCTATAAACACCACAAACCTAATTTAGACAGTATTTTGCCATTTCTTAGAAATTGTACTTTTGAGTTTAAAACTATCCACTCTTCAAAAGGCTTACAGGCAGACTATGTCATCATTCTAGGCTTAAATAGTGGTAGTAGTGCATTCCCTGCAGAAAAAGAAGATGAACCTCTTCTAAACTTAGTCCTACCACAACCTGAGATATATGACTTTGCTGAAGAACGTCGTCTGTTCTATGTTGCACTAACGCGTGCAAAGGAAAAAGTTTATTTAATTGGCGAGCGTAGTTCAGTTTTTCTTGAAGAAATTAGCAGTGATCAGATTTTTAAAGAATTTATCCATATACCTCAAGACGAGCATAAACCGATCAATAGTAATATCCCACCAGAATGGTTGTGTCCAAAATGTGGGCAAGGCAGACTCAGGAAAATAACTAGTGGACCTTATGGAGCATTTTTAGGTTGCAATCGCTACCCAAATTGTGGATACAAAAAGAGTTTAAAGCGTCGTTGAATTCTCATGAATCTGTTGAACAATCATTAAATAATCATTTTCTAATATTGGTTGATCAAATTCATCTACATAGTTTTCAAAGTCTATTGAAGGCGTATATGCATTCAATACATAGAAAAAGTTATTATGCCAAGAACCATGTTTATCAATAATTATAGACTTTTCAGCCTCATTAAATTGACCTGCTGTTATATCCACGATAACACCATTCACTTTAAGCCATAAATGTAATTGGTGGACATCTGAGATAGACTGGCCTGTTATCATTAAAACATCTGCAATATTGTAACCTTTTTTCTCTATCAGGAAACGAGCCAACATCATCGAAGAATATTCGCAACATGCAATAGGAAACAAAGACAATAATTCAAACTGAAAATTATCTTTGTCAATTCGAGAGAAACCGCGCAGAAACTCTAAGACATCTTTTTCGATTTTAATAATTTGCATAAATTGAGTTCTACTGAGAGATCTACTTGCTCAAACTCCACTGGGTGAGCAGATTGATTTTGTTTATACAGATGGAACTTATGATACTAAATTCTGCCGACAAGTAATCTCGGATCGGTAAGCATATGCGGTAATTCTGCCAAGAAAGAATGCCCAAGCCTTGGAAAGACAGACAAATGAAGTTTTTGAGAAGAATAGGTTATTAAAAATAATCAAAGACATCGAAAGGGTTATTTGGAAAAAGTGGGCTGGTTATCATCGCCGAAGTTTAGTCGAAACTAAGATGCACTGCATCAAATTATTAGGCGATAAATTAATGGCAAGAAGCTTTCCTAGTCAGGTGAATGAGATTCATGCACGTGTGGCAGTATTAAATAAATACACAGAGTTAGGCCGACCACATATCCCCCTCTTTAAAGGGAAGAGCTGTGATTAACTGTAATTTTGAAATATGTGGGCCATCATGAACAATCTCTGCAATACGGCCTGGTACGATCTTAAAGTTTAAGATGCCTTGAGTCATATCTTGTTCATGCACCACAATCTGACTGGTGACAAAGCCTTTTTTAATGAGCTCATTCTGAGCAAATCTCACCACATTCTGTAAACTTTGTGTGCCGATACACTGTCCAACAATAGCCTGACTTTTTTTATTCAGTGTTTTACTCAAAAAACTAAAAGTATCCATCGCCTTGAGATTAGGATCATCTACCGTGACTTCAATTTTTTGAATATCAAAACATGGATCTTCTGCAACAATCAGCACTTGATCCTTGAGTAAATTCGATGCGGCAGGCTGAATAATGGTTTGAGTATCTAGCTGTTGCTTGAAGTCATTTAAACGCTGATCTTGTCGGATGAGTTCAGGTAGAGATAAATCTTCAGGAAACACGGGTTGGGTATTGAAATTCCCTGATCCCCCATTGGCCGCATAGCCACTATTTGCAACGACAATACAACTTAGACTTAAATAAAAACGCTTTTTCATTCTTTACAATTATTAATATTAATCATTAGATTTGTAACGCAATGTACCGTTTTTATTCTCATTTGGAAATGATTATTATTTACTTTCAGGTAAAATTCAATCAAAATCCCCCCAGTCTTCTGCAAAGCAATCTTTTTAATTACTACTAAAAATGAAATAGTTAAGCTTTCTTTTTAGAACATATCTTATTAACTTTATGCACTTTTTTACAATAACCACCACTCTCGGGGATTTTAAATGAAACGCTCTTCCATGTTACTTGCTATGGGGCTCTTAATAACCACTCTTTCAGGCTGTGCGACATCACGCGGATTGATTCAAGTTCCTGCACCTAATACTTCTGTATCCTGTCAAGAAGTGCCGAGCTCTAAGAAAGCAATTATCGCTCTGGTCGAAGATAATAGATCATTCCAAGACAGACCTACCACGCCTGATATTCCGTCTTTAAAGGATGGTTTAAGCAAATAGATTCAGTGTATACCGATGGAGCATATGAGGTGAAATTGGCCTTTGAAGTGTTTGTGCAACAAAGCCTCTACAAAGTCAAAATCTTATCTTGCAAAAATAAATTAAGGCGTAATTTTACTTTCAGGAACTTTTTCACTATCTTGAGGATCAAAATATAAATCTAAAGACATGTATCTTGCTTTTAAACCAGCCCCCCATTGGCCTACTATGTCTAAACAGACATAAAAAGGGCTATTACTTAGTAATAGCTCTTCAAAATTAATTTTATATATCATTCATGAAGCAGATTTAAAAAATCATCAAAAGTATCTGCTACTTTTATAATACGCATCTTACTATCACCATTTTCATCTTCTACATAATCATCATGATACATAATTACCACCATTGGCTCATCAGTTGTGGGGATTGTGCGATAGTCAAAGGCTATATAATCACCTCGTCCATTAACACCAAATACAATTACTTTGTCATATCCCAAACCATCATTATCTTGAAATTTATCAATATTATCAGCACCAATCTCATTTCCATATGCACAAAATCCTAGACTGGACTCACCAACATCTCCATTGGAATCTATATAATCAAAACAATTCTCCACAAACTGGACGCCATTATGCTTTTGAATTAATTCAATATATTTTTTAGGTAAAATTAATCCATAATTTTTCATAAAATCTAAAATAAAACTTTCGCTAACAGTTCCAAAATCATACATTACATTTAAATCTTTCATTTATTTTCCGCCACTCAAACTTGCTTCACCAATATGTTTAACTGCATCATGTATCTCTCTTGGTAACAATTGAAAGTTATTTGGTTTTGACTGAGCATTATGATGCCAAGTGTAACCAGGAATCGTATCAGAACCAGAATTAATTGCAGCTAATTGTTGAGGAGTAAAATCATTTTTACTTATTTTACCAGATTGTATTTGCTCTTTTAGATCCTTTGTTGCAAGCTTCATTTCTTCTCTCCTTCTTTTATCATTTGACATGCTAGCATACCCATCTGGTTTCTGAATTTTAGTTGTATATTTTGAGTAATCATCAAAAATTGGAAGCTTTCTGTCATCATATGCTGTATTTGCAAACTTAGTTTCTCCAGTAAGTGGATCTTTATACTCAACTTTTACAGCTTTATTTCCATAACTATCATAGACGACTTCTATACCCTTTTCTTTATTTGAATTCACACGTTGGTATGGATCATTCACGACAGTGGTCGATTTAACATTCTCTGCACCATGTACTGTTTCTAAATCCTTACGGGTCTGATTTGGATCATATGGCTTTGTTAACTCACCTCTATTTCCTATACCGGCTGTACTAACTTCAACATCTTTACCATCAATTTTAGTTGTATTTGATTTTCCTGCTGCTGTTCCACCAACACCACCAAAAATAATACTTGATAAAAATCCTACGCCATCTTTAGTCTTTTGAACTTCGCCTACAGCTTGCTGAATGAATAGATCTGTTGAGTTATTTAATCCATTAGAAGTCAACTGTGATACTGCATCTCTATCACTTTCACGTACAATCGCAGTAATTTGGTTCTTTGCTGCATCCTCTAATACTGCTACTTCTTGACCATAAACAGCATCTTTGATTAAATCTTTAGCTAAACCGATAGGACCACCGAAAGCAAGAGATAGTGCCATTCCTGCTGTTTGAGAATCTATGCCAGTCTTTTGAATTATTTCAGTAATCTTATAGCTTATATCTGCACTTTTATTAAAAATCCCAATTGCTAGATTACTGCCAGTTTCAAAATAAATATCTTTTCCATTATCTAAAGTGATTTTATAAGTAAGAGCATTTGATAATAAAACTTGGCTTCCTAGAGGCGCAGATTTGGTAATCTCTAAATGTAAACAATCCGTACATGATTCAAAGTCATTTTTTAAAGTAGAGCCTGAAATATATTTTTCCCTTTCTCTAGTAAGTAATACTGTTTTGGCTACTTTTGCTGCCTGTTCATCATCTAGACCATAATATTTAGTAAGTTCTTTTTTAATTTCATCCTGAGCTTGTTTACCAAGTTCATTTAAATCTTTTGCTAATGGTAAGACTTCTTCATTTAAGAGAACTTCATACTGTTCAGGTTCTTTACCTTGACGTATAAACTCTTTATACCCTTCATAAACCTCATCGCCACCATTGAGTAACATCTCTGGGTTATTTGCTAAGCTTGCTTGGATACTATTTAAATGTTTTAGCGCATTTGATTTATATGTGCCTTCTGGTAGTTCCTGAATAATATTCTCAGCACTTTGACGGAAGTTCTCTGGTATATCTTTCTGCTGCTGAATAATATCTTTGCGACCATCTTCCGTAAGTAAACGATGATCAACCGTAACTGAACCATCAAGCATCCCTGTAGTTTGGTCACGGATGATTTCTTGGGTATTGTTGATATCTCGGTTTGTGGTGTCTATAGCAGATTTAACAGTACCTTGACCCATTGTCGCTTTGGTCAGCTGTTCTGTTTCTTGTCCACTGCTGTTGAGGCCAATGGTCGTTGAACCTTTTGGCGCAGTAGATGCTTCTTTGCTCCCACCTTGAGGAATACCAACATTGGTCGAAATATTAAAGCCACTGCTACTGTTATAGTTGTGGTCCTCAAGATCTTTCAGCTCAAGTTCGCCCGAGTAATTTAACTTACCATGATCACTTAATGAACCATCAGTTTTCTTTGTCGCATTCGCAATCACACCACCAATATTAGTGACGTTTTTCACCCCCATAGCATCTAGGTCGGCATCATTTTGCGCATTTCCAATGAGTAGTTTACTCGTTTCATTGACCCATGCACTGTCACTGTTACCTTTACCTTGGTTATAGCTGGCCGTAATATTCTTTGAGCCCGAACCATAACCGCCACCAATAGAACCGCCTTTACTGCTATTACTGCTAGATGCTGTATCCTGCAAGCTTTCTACATGAATTTCCTTAACTTGCAGGCTACCTTGATCAGCAATGCTTACCTTACCGCCTTGGATATTCAATTTATCAATAGCACCTTCAGTACGATTCAGCACAACCTCACTATTCACATACGTTAGGCTTTCGCTTTGTGATTTACTGGTTTGTTTGCCGATCGAAGCACTACCACCACCGCCATAGGTATAACTCACACTTTGGCTATTGGTTTTACTATTACTGTCTTGTTTACTGCGCTCTACACCTGCGTTCACATTGAAGGCTTTTGTACCATCAAAGGCCGTAGTACCTGTTGCACTCACTCGACTGCCTTGAATATTGATGTCTTGACCTTCAGATTTTAGTTGTAGGTTATTGACATTAAGATTGCTGCCTTGCCACTGGCTTTGTTCTGTATTCGTGGTCGTCGTAGTTTCAATCCTTTCACCATTCGCACCAATGGTGAAACCTGTACCATAACTTGATACTGCAGCTGCTGCCACTGCTGCGGCAGAAGCTGCAGCAGCGATCTGTGCAGTTGCCACATTGGCAGTTGCCATAGCCACATTGGCTTTGCTGTCATCTAGCGCTTCTTTGGTGATTTTTCCTGATGCATAGTTTCGTTGTGCTTGACTATAGTCTTCTTTAGCATCTTTAAGTGCTGAAATAGCATCCTTGACCGCAACAACGGCTAAAGCAGCATCAACATAAGCATTTCGAATTCCAACTTCTGTACTCACTGTTTCAGTATGGGTCTTTTCTTCTGTGGTCGTTTTATTTTCATAACCACCAATATTCAGTGCACCACGTCCATGATCGATCACAGCGTCACCTGTTGCAGTGATGTTTTGACCGAGAATATCTACACCTTCTGTACCTTGAATCGTTAAGTTTTCAGTATTGATATTCCCTGACTTATGCGTGATAGCCGTGGTCTTCACTTCATTTTCAGTGTCTTCAAGTACAAAGCCACCAACACGAATGCTGTCTTTGTTGAGTTTTACACCTAATCCTTCTACTGTTTCTTTGCTGTTTGACGTAACAGTTTTTTGTTGTTCTTCTGCCGCATTCAATGTGACTTTTTGACCTGAAATCACCGTATTTTGTGCATCGATATTACTACTGGTTAGCGTGGTTTTTCCTGCTGAACCGACATAAACATTATTTGCTGCTAAATCCGTGCCTGTTTGTTTACTTTGTTCTGTTCGTGTACTAGATGATTCGCCAATCGTAATCTTTTCATCTATTTTTAAACCAGGTGCTAAGCCTTCTAACCCTTTCATTCCAATGGCAACAGATTTAATCAGCTCTTTGGCAATGCCTCGATAACCTTTTTGTTTCTCATCCCATTGTTGGTCATTACTTTCTAACGTCGTTAGACTGACATTTTCTGGCATTGTTGAGCCATCTTTTGATTTTAAGCTGCCATCCACTTGGCGTTCAAATTGTGTGTTTCCAATGTAGATGTTGTCTTGAGCCTGAATATCATTGGCTTGCAGTTCTATATTTTTCCCTGCATTGATATCGATATTCTTTCCTGCAACAAGTTGGGTTTGTGCAACTTCCTGATCAATATAACCAGACTGACGATTGTTATATGTTGCAAATGATTTCTTTTGTGACGTCAAGCTTTGACTGGTTTGATCAATTGCTGAATTTAATGCCACATTACCACTTTGAGATTGAATCTGAATAGATTCCCCTGCTTCAGCTACCAAGTGTGTCGCATTAATATTACCTTGTTTAGTATCAAGAATGATATTTCCAGCTGAACTCAATTGATTTGCTACGGACTCACTGGTATTCCATTGCTCTTTCGTTTTTTCTGATTTACTGCCGATCAGCGCTTTTGTTTTTATAGACAACGCTTGATCAACGGATGTTCTGCTTTCTCCATTTTCAAGTGTTATACCCTTTTGAGCTGCTAAGCTAATATCACCTTTTTTACTTTCAATGTTAACAGCTTTAGCCAATATATGATTTGCGTTTAAATGAACACTACCTAAGCCCACTATTGAACTACCAACATCTTGAATATTTTCACGCTTATGGTAATTGTCAGCATTGTTCACACTTTGATCGAGCTGACGATTTTTTACAGAATTTAAAGATAGATCGCCTGCTGCCTGTAATAGAGTATTACCATTATTATTCAATATTTCAGCCGCATCCAAACGTGCATCACCACCAATTCTAATTGTAACTGTTGTTGTTAAGTTTTCAGTATTGGTACTATTTACATTTAATGGTTGCCCCACATATAGGGCTGCTTTTCGATCGATGCCTTGTCGTATAAATGCATTTTCACCGTCAATATTTTGCGCATCATAAGTTGTACTACGATGGTTAAAATCACCACCGATATCCAATACCGCAGATGATCTTGCGCTAATCATTCCACCAATATTATTTAAGTCTTTTTGCGTCTTGAGTGCTAACTGATTACTTTCAATTCGTCCATTCAGTTGATTAATATTATTTGCATTGATTTTAACAACTTCTCTGCCTGCAATAGTTGCGCTATTTAATACATCTCCGCTCATTTTAAGGTTGACTTGATTCGCACTAATTAGACTACCATCTCCTTTTAAATCTCCGACTTGTGTACGTGCATATACCTGAGGGAACCAAGCTTTTGTTGTTGTACCATCGGCTAATGTGATGTTTTTTTCTTCTAACCACACAATATCTGTCGTGAGCTGCGCAATTTGAGTATCAGTTAAGGCAACCCCTGGTCTCATATTATAAAGTTTTGCAAATGTTAAGCCATTATTCATCAATGCTTTATATTGTTCTTCGTCTGAGCTATATCCAGCTAAAAAGCGATATCCTGTTAATTGGGCAATTTGATCTTGGACCAATCTTTGCTCATAGAAACCATCACCTATACGCTTTTGTTGCATGGCTGGATCAAGTCCAAGTGCTTTAAGCATATAATCGGAAGATAGCCAATTTTTATAATTAGCAAAAGCTGGATCTGTTTCTACGAAATATTTCGCCTGACTATTCGCCGTCGTAATATATAAGGCATTGCTTGGTAAGGTTAGATACTCTTGATTTACAGTCCTAATTTCTGTTTGAGTTTGATTATTTTGGACATGTAAGTTTTGAGGATTCAAATTTAATTGCTGTGCAGAATCCAACTGATTTACATTACTTTGATCAACATCGACTTTATTGAAGTTAGAATTATCTATATTTAAACCATTTGTTTGATCTGACTTAAACGTATTGTTTAGATCAACAGATACCTGCTCCCCTGAACCTGTCTGAATAGTTTTATTTGAAGCTTGCTGACTTCTGCTTGTCATATTTACTTGTGAAGCAGAATCTAAATCTAATTTTTCACTAAACGTTTGCGTATTAGTAATCGATGCTTGCTGTTGAGTAATCGTCTTATTTCCACCATGTTCTGATGGATCAATGTCTGGATGAGTTGTAACACTTGGCACTGAAAACGCTAAATTTTGAGTTTTACCAAACATTTTATGATTACCAGCCGCATTGGTTTTTTGTTTTTTTCGATAATGTCTGATTTTTGCTCCACTCGTTGCTATTACAACCTGATAACCTTCCACTTTATTATTTTTGATATCCACCCCATTACTATCAAACACTTGAGCAGCAAGTATTTGACTTTGTTCATTTCGGATATTTTGACTTTCAATCGTTAAATTTTTTGCTGATAGAATTTGTCCAGCAACACTTTCATCAATTTGCTTACGTTTAGTAACTTCCGTATATTTTGTTTCAATAGCATTCTCATGAGTTCCATCACTTGGTGTTCCGAAATCTAATAAACTTCTTTTACCTTTATGAATTCTGATCTCAGACGCATCATAAACTTTGCCATTGATTTCATAGCTATGGATCTTTTTACGGCTCACTTCATGCTCAGAAGTTTTAAACCGCTCATTATTATTGAGTATAGAATTGCTTACTAAAGCCATATTTCCTAAAGACTCAATCACAGCACTCCCATTATAAATTTGATGAGCACTACCTTGGGCCTTCAAATTCCCATCTAAACGTCCACCAATATTTAAATCACCAGAACTAAAAATCCATGCATTATCACGTGCACTCTCTTTAACCACACCACCAGATTGGTTGTTTAGCGTCCCAATGCCTAAGTCCATGTCTCCACGAGAAGCTATCACAGCTCCTGTACCAGCTGTATTGGATTTATTGTCTAAGGTCTTGGCTTGTATTGAAACTTGTGTACCATAAATACGTGCGCCATCATTCCACACACGATCCGCTTGAATATGGGTCAACTCACCGTTAATTAAGCCTTGGTTATGCACTGTATCTTGTGCTGTTAAATGTGTTTCATTCGATGAAATGCTAGCACCAGCTTCATTCTTAATATTTTTTGCACTTAATTCTAATTTTTGACCCGCCGTCAATTCTGACTGATTAATCAAATCATTGTCAGTATTGAATTTCAGTGTGCCATTTGCTGCAATTTGATCATCTTGGGTATGGGTATAGCTTTGTTTGATATCAATATCAACATTGCCTTCACTGATAATTTTACCTTTGTTGATCAATTCATTGGCTTTAAGGTTCAGTTGGTTTTTAGCGAGTAATTCCCCCCCCGTATTGTTCACATTAAGAGTTTTATTAGGTATACCTATACTTAAGCGATCTAAACTGCTGATCGAACCTAATTGGTTAGACAATTGTTTTTGAATATTCAGTGTTGCATTTTCGCTAGCACGAATTGCACCGACTTGGTTATCCAATTCTTGTGCATTAATCTCAATATTTTTTGCATCTAAACCGCCAAGCACAGTGCTATCTTTGGTTTGAGCATTAAGCAATGTCTGCGTATTTACTGTCAGCTTTTCACCAGCCACGATATGACTTGCAACACCATTATTATTCAGCGTATCAACATTCAAATTCACATTCTTTTGTGCTTGGATTTGTCCAGCCAAGTTATCAATGCGACCGCCTGAACTTTGCTGACTGATCGTCAAGTCAGATTGGCTATTAATTTTCCCTTGGTTGTTATTGGTATTTTGAACGGTAATATTGGCTGAACCTACTGTTGCAATATAACCACTGATATTATCTAGCTGGGAAACATTTGCAATTTCAAGACGACCTTGGCTGAGTATTCCTGCCTGCTCGCCTGAATTATTGTTAAATAATGCATGATTTTTAGTATCGATTTTAACGGATTGCCCACCTTGGATTAAACCAGCTTGGTTTTCCAATGTTCCCGTTTTCAAATCTACAGCTTTGGCAATGATTTTGCCGTTTTGGTTATTAAGTTGTTGCTGTCGGGTATCAATATTCAATTGATTTTTTGAGGCAATTTGCCCAGCAGTATTCACTAAACTCTGTGTTGTTAAGCTCGCATTCTGCTCTGCAAAAATATCACCTTGTTGGTTAATCAGTTGCCCTTGTGCATTCAGGGTTAAATCTGCTTTTTCAGAACGTAAGGTACCTTCTGTATTATCCAATTTTTGGCTTTGAACATTCAGGTTTTGCTCCGCAACCAATACACCTTTTTGGTTTTGAATATCGCCTTTGACAGTGACCGTTGCCGAATCTGCTGAATACACTTGCCCTTGTTGGTTATTCAGTTGTCCCGCTATGAGATCAATTTGATTTTTAGCATAAATTGTCCCTTGCTGATTATTCAACTTGATCGTATTCACTTTGGCATTGGTGCCAGCAAATATTTCTCCAGACTGATTATCAAGCGTTTGCTGTACGTTTAAATCCAGCAGATTTTGTTCTGAACGGATTTTGCCTGCATTATTATTTAAATTCTTCGCTTGAATCTGTACCTGTTGATTGGCAGCAATTGTTCCTGATTGGTTATTCAACTGATCCGCAACATTGAGGTTGAGTTGGTCTTTGGCGTAGATTGTACCTGTCGTATTGTCAATCTGCTGAGTAGTTGCATGCAATGATGTACCTGCAATCACTTTACCATTTTGATTACTCAGTGTATTGGCAGTTAATTCAATCGCTTTATTTGCAGATATTTCGCCTGCCAAATTACTCAATTCATTTTCAACATTCAGCTTCAATTGATCTTGTTGCGAACGGATTTGTCCTGCATCATTTTTCACAGTACTTGCGGTAATGTCTGCCAATTGTTCGGCTGCAACCACACCTTTACTATTGTTCAACTCACCTGTTGCATTGAGTTGTAGTTGTTCTGCTGCATAGACAACACCTTCGGTATTGTCTAAATTTCTGACTTTAATTTGAGCATTGGCACCTGATTGCAATTTGCCTTTTTGTGACTGAACATCTTGTGCTGTGAGATTTAAATCTTTGCCCGCTGAAATTAAGCCCGTGTTGTTGGCAATACTTCGCGTAATATTTAGCGTGGCATCGGCATTTTCTGAACGGATTTGTCCTGCATCATTCAACAATTGTTGCGCATTTAAATTCAGGTTTTTCTCAGCAGCAATGGTTCCTGCGCTGTTATCTGCAGTAGCTGACACGCTCACATCTAATTGTTTTTTAGCGTAAATCGTACCCGCTTGGTTATTTAGGTCTGTAACATTGAGTTGGCTATCTGCACCTGAAATCAACTGCCCATTTTTATTATTTAAATTCGGGCTTTGTATGTTCAAGGCTTGCGTAGACTGAATATGGCCTGACTGGTTATTGATTGTTTGTGTGAGCTTTAAATTAACATCACTTTGTTCAGATTGGATTTGTCCCTTTTGATTGTTCAGCGCTTGCCCTTTTATGCTTAGAGCTTGCTTTGCAGCAATTAGTCCTTGCTGATTGCTAACATTCTGTTCCGCTTGAAGATCAAGCTTTCCATCAGCATACACTATTCCTGTATCATTGTTTAATTGGCCGACACGTAAATTGGCATCACGCCCAACAATGATTTTGCCAGAAGCATTTTCAACTGTCTTACTGTCGATCATAAGATCTTTTTGTGCAAGGCTTTGGATCACACCTTGTTGATTATTTAAATCGGCAGTTTTTATCTTGGCATGACCCGCTGCACTGATCACACCTGAGGTATTATTTAAAGCTTGTTCAACATTGACATTGAGTTGTCCATTGGCATCACTTTGAATCAATTGACCTTGTTGATGGCTTAAGCTTATCGCATTGAGATTGATATTTTGCGCTGTAGTTGTGGCGTTATCTAAATTTGTAGCACCCAATTCAAGTTGTAGCTTACTATTACTTTGAATTGTCCCTTTTTGCCCTTGTAGGCTTTTCGCAGTGATCTTAAGTTGTTGATTTCCAGCATGTAGGATTTCACCCGCATTTGAACTCAAACTATTAGTTTTAATTTCAGTATTATTCGCATTACTGATGATCTTACCTGTATTGTTATCAATACGATCGGCAATATTCAAAATAAAATCATTCTGCCCTGTATGTTGAATCAGGCCTTGATCGTTGTTCAGATGATTCGTATCAATATTGATTTTATTAGCACTGTATTGACCTTTTTGGTTATCAATATTTTGTGCTGCCGTTAAATCGAGTTGTCGATCTGCAATAACTTTTGCACTTTCAGTTTTAAGTTGCTGCGTCTGGATTTTTATATTTTTTGCTTGGTTCTCGCTTAAACTTAAATCAGCACTTTGTACTGCATCAATTTGAATTTCAGAACCCGATAAGACTTTGCCCGCAATTTGTACCTTTTGTGCATTAATATTGAGCGTCGCATCACCTTGGCTGAGTTTGCCATCTTGATCTAAACCTGCTGCCCAAATTGCATTTTGCTTACTACTAATACTATCAGACTGCACTTTGATTTTATTACGAGCAGCCAATTGTCCATCTTGTTGCAGTTGTTTCACCGTTAAATCTGCAGTATCACCTGCATAGATTTGTCCTGTGCTATTTAATTGCTGTGCTGTGATATTGAGGTTTTTACCAGCAACTAAACTTCCAGCCGAATCTTGTGCATTTCCATTGTCAATTCGATCAACTTTTAAAGTCAAATCACCCACTTTGGATTGAATCGTTCCTTGGTGGTTATTTAAGGTTTGCCCATTGAGTTGTACATTTTGAGCAGAAATCTCGCCCTTGTTATTTTCTAAGGCTGTGATTTTTAATTGTGCATCGGCATTGACTGAAGCAATTACACCTTCAGTATTATTGGTTTGCTCTGAATTCAGTATCAAAGTATCGTTAGCAAGTATGTGTCCTGTGCTGTTATCGATTTGATTGGAACTTAAGTTGAGCGTTTTTGTACTTTGTAAGCGACCTTGATTGTTGTTCAATTGCTGTGTATTTAAATCAAAGCTCTCTAGCGCATCAATCAAACCTTTTTGGTTATCGGCATTTTGTGCAGTGATATTAATCACTTTAGCTGTTAATTGACCTTCTTTATTTTCAAAGTTTTGCCCATTGAACTGCAACTCAGGCAGTTGAATTTTACCACCATTATTTTTAATACTGTCTTGTACTTTAAGGCTGATATCAGCATTGTTGATGATATGTCCTGCGATATTACTCATATCTTGAGCAATTTTAATTTGTCCTGCCTCAAAGGTTTTTGGAGTGAGTGTTGCAGGATCAACAATTTCAATACTGCTTGAATCTTGTGCCGAAGATTGATCTTGTGGATCAGTTACTGTTGGTTGTGTATTTCCCCCTGGTAATGTTGTTCCTGTACTTTCTTTGCTAGCCTGACCGATTAAACCTTGGCTATTATCCAGAGTTTTTGCTGTAATATTGAGTTGCTGTGAACCTGTTTGTTCAATTTTACCTTTGTCATTACTCAGGTTTTGTGCTGTAAAATCAATACGCCCTGCATTGATTACACCATCATTATTATTAATTTTACCTCGTGCTTCCAACTTGATTTGGTCATTAGTCGCGACTAAACCCTTGTTCTGAATGTCATTGGCTTGGATATGTATCTGATGCTGTGTACTGCTAATATTACCGCTATTTTTTACATTTTGTGCTTGAATAGCAATTTGATCTTTATTGGCAATAATATTGCCTGTATTGACTAGATCCCCATTGGCATTCAAGGTCATCTGAGCTACGGTCGCATTGATTGAGCCCGCGTTACGAACTCCCAAACCTTGTTCTGTACCCACAAGATAAATCTTGCCTGCATACATCCCACCCAATTGCCCTACATCAAGAGCAAAATCAGGTTGTGGTGTAATCGTATTGCTATTGGCGTTATTTGAACCTGATACAGGCGTGACATTTGGTTGAACCTGATCTTTCACTTGAATATCATTCGGTCCTAATACTGTATGCAGCTCATTGGCATATAGACCTGCATTCACTTTTAATGCACGTGCATAGACATCAGTATAAGGCGTCAAACTCCCATTGAGTCCTTTCCCCTCAATGGTCACTTGACCTTCTCGAACTCTAAATGACTCAAGATAACCTTGGTTCATCACCGCTTGACCCGTGGTCAACGTAAAGCGATCGGCATTAATTACACCACAACCATCGCAGACTAAGCCTGATGGATTGGCAATAACCACTTGAGCCGATTTACCTGCAACTTCTAAATAACCTTTAAGTTGGCTCGGATTACTGCTATTCACTTCATTGAGAATGACTTTGGCTTCGCCTTTTGCCAACCATGGGTTTCCTTGAACCCAACCTCCGATTTGTGTTTGAACATTATTGCGTGAGTTATTTAAAATCACGCCTTCTTGTCCTACATCAAATTGTTTATAGGTATTACGTGATACGCCACCAGCACTAGGTGTTTGAATATTGACTTGGGTAATACCATTACTCGTATTTAATATAGTCGCTTGTTGTGATGTCGGTGCGGTCTTGTCTGCAATAATCTGGGTATTTCCGATACTTGACATCGGAATGGTATAAATCACAGCTCCCAGCAGACTAATAATTGAGAAATTTAGCGGATTGAGTTTTTTATAAGTAATATGAGAAACATCATCTTCACTTTCTAACTCTGTTGCCCCATTAGCAATGCTTTGCCCTGCTGTTTTGGTACGGCTCTTCACAATCTCAGCAACGGCAACAAACATACCTCGTGCTTGGCTATATATCACGCGATAGCGATTCTTATTCATGGTGGTCTACCTAAAATTCTAAATATCTAAATTTGTTTATTTATAATGAGTTATAAAAAATCATTCATTGCTTTACTCAAATGAACTGGAATTAGTACATCCAGTTCAAACTAAAGCCTGTTGTTACATTGTCAGTTTTATAGCGATCTGGTTTCTTAAGTGGCGTACCCATAAAAAGATCATAACTCACTGACTTAAATGCTTGGCCTCTCAAACCAACAACAGCCCCCATCAAACTCGTCCCCAGTAATGGATTGGGTTCATGGGCTGTTTGTCCACCTACTTCACCATAATCAACCCCTGCATACCATTGCATTGGAAGTTTAGGAATGCTTCCACTCAATTCATTGCGAATGAGTAAACCATTATCAGCCAGTAAAGTTTGTTCTCCATCAAAACCTCTGACGGTATAGCGGTTACCAATCGAGAAGCGATCTTGAGGGGTTAATGGTTTTTGGCTATGCTGCATGCGCCATTCTGCAAGGTATTGCAAAGATTGCTGGCCCACTTTGAATGGAACTTGTAAGCTGGCATTGGCCTGTAATATCCCAACATGGGTATAGGCTTCACCATATTCTTCTTCAG
Source organism: Acinetobacter sp. (assembly GCA_036660195.1). Classification (GTDB taxonomy): domain Bacteria; phylum Pseudomonadota; class Gammaproteobacteria; order Pseudomonadales; family Moraxellaceae; genus Acinetobacter. The sequence continues at coordinate 1,696 of JAVXBC010000022.1, read as the reverse complement.
GTGCGTACATGGCATTAAATGCACCTGTCCCACGTTTGTAGGTCACGTTGCCAGATAAAGTAGCAGCTGAGAGATATTCGGTATGATCCAGACTGGTTTTCCAACCAGCTGTTTTTCTACGTTGGACTTCAATTTCAGTATCGTTAATATAGTTTTGAGATTCCCTATACCAGCCACCTATACTCGCAGTAGTTTTTCTGCGAGCATCTCGATAAAGCACTCGAGATAAATCAGCACCAATCAATTTGCTTTTACCACTATATTCGTAGCTCTCAAGTGGACCAGCTACCGTTTGGTTATAATCTGATTGACTATAGCTCGTGCTCAGTAACCAGTATTTTATTGGAATGCTATAGCTGAGATAGTAACCCTCTGTACCACGTTTTCCTGAATCGCCACCACCTAAATCATGATTATAGCTACCGTAGAATAAATCATTTACTGTTAACAGATTGTCGAGTGATAGTGTCACAGTTCCTTGATATTTTCCTGTCGAATCCGAACCTGCATCATCCATCCCTAAATGGATGCGGTAAGGTTTAGACTGTTGCCATGCCAACTCCAAGTCGCTATAACCGGGAGCATTGTGCTGCTCCGAAGGTTTAATTTTAAAATCAGCTTCCACTGTTGGCACACGTTTGAAATTTTCTAAACCTTGTTCGACATCTCGAATATTCAAAATATCACCAGACTTCACTGGAAGTGCATTGAATTTATGTGCACGTTTTGAGGTACCTGAAGCAAACTGGATTTGATCCACTTTACCTGCGATAACTTGAAGTTTGATTTCACCCGATGCAATATTTTGCTGTGGCAATAACATTCGTGTTGTCACATAGCCATGACGAATAATACTATTTTGAACCAAATCAAGTGCTTGATTAAGTCCTTGTACTCCAATACAACGACCAATAATATTATTCTCACCCTGTGTAATTGAGCGCAATGCAAAAGTAAAATTACGCGCATCATCCCCCATCAAAATGAATTTTTTAATATCAAAACAGATATCTTCACTATGAGATTTTAAGAATTGTAATTGAGGCTGAGTTTGCAGCTGCTTTTCAAGCCCAGTCTGTACTTCAGGAATCGGTTGTAGTTGTTTTTCTAATGCTTGATCACGTTGCTGTTGGCGAATAATCGCATCCGCTTCAAACTCAGGGCGTGGCTGAGGTTGTACCTGTGGGTCAGCAGCATAACTCACTATACTCAATAGACCAATATATAAAGCTAGACTAGTTTTTTTAAATTCTAAATGAGGCATTGTATTTAAAGTGCGCTAAATTTTGCGGTTATTATTGTGAATGCTATTACATTTGTAAAGATTTTTATACAGATCTGTCTGCTCCTATACACTATGAAAAAGAACAAAAAAAATAATAATAATAATAAAATACTTAGAGGTTAACTAATTATGGTTTCATGCTGTTTGGAAATTGCACTACACCCTGAATACTCCATGAGGCCATACACCGGCAATACATTTTATTGATTAATCAATTCTCAAATCTTGCTAAATCTGGCTGCATTATGAATCATAAACACATAAAAATAATATGCAGGCAACTGTATTCTCAGCCAATGTACTTAAATACAAAATACCAAAAAATTGGCTTTCGAATGATTCAAAATGAGTATTTACTAGATGTCTTTCATAAATCATTTTTTACTCAGCTCCAAGTTGTAGATTCCAGCG
>JAVXBC010000021.1:0-28602 GCA_036660195.1 Acinetobacter sp. | reverse complement strand
ATTTATTCACTCAAACTTTCGAGTTTAGAATCCTCTAAACCCTTTAAAAAACGATTGCATAGATTATGAATTGCCACGAGCTTATTTGGGTCAACATTCAAAGAGCAAAAGTAACTTTTCGATTACAACAAACTTACTCCCTAGGTATTATTTAATGATATGATACCTATCATAGGTATATATTAAATTGAGAGAATAAAAATGGAAGTTGCTAAAGTTTTTCAAACAGGTCGCAGTCAAGCCGTTAGATTGCCCAAAGCATTTCGTTTTAACAGTACCGAAGTCGCGATTAAAAGTTTTGGTTCAGGTGTCTTATTGCTGCCTATCGAAAATCCGTGGGACATCATGTTCGAAGCAATTAACGAATTTGAAATCGGATTCCAATTGGAACGAGCAGATCAAGGTGAACAAGTGCGTGAGGAGTTCAAATGATCTACCTCTTAGACACAAATATTTGTATCTATGTGATCAATCATAAACCACAAAAAGTTTTTGAACGTTTTAAGCAATATCAGCTTGGGCAATTGGCTATTTCAAGCATAACCGCATCCGAGCTAGCATTTGGCATTCAAAAGTCTGGTTCTGAACGCAATAAGCAAGCACTGAACAAATTTTTATCACCCTTAGATATATTGCCTTACGATGAACAAGCGATTTGGCATTACGCTAAATTACGGCAAGATCTCCAATCTACAGGTAAAACCATTGGTAGTTTAGATATGTTGATTGCAGCACATGCCCTTGCTTTAGATGTAGTATTAGTCACTAACAACATCAAGGAATTTGAACGCATAGATGGATTAAAGCTAGAAAATTGGGTCTAAGTTTTATATTTAGTCTGCTTGGAATTCTATAATCATTAAACAGCCCCTTCATCACACTTCTTACATTCCAACATCACACCTAATTTTTCCTTCCGCCCTTGCTCAGTCAAAACCCAAGGGCGACTTTGCCACGGTGGGTCATGTCGCACATGCTGCGTGTGACCACAGGCGAGGTCAGCCACCCAATGGTTCTCCTCATCAAGATGAAATCCAACAATGGTCTGTTGCATTTATTCACTCAAACTTTCGAGTTTAGAACTTTCCAAACCCTTTAAAAAACGATGGCATAGATTATGAATCGCCACCAAATCATTCGGATCAACACCCAAAGAGCAGGCGAGTTTAAACGGAATCAAGGTAATTTCATCTTTTGAAGCAAGTGCTTTTTCAAGCAAGATCACTTTTTTCATGCGTTCATCTTCTTTCACTGCAACCCGTTTTAAAAACTGTTTATCTTCGAGTTTTTTAATAATCGGCGTGAGCGTTCCCGAATCAAAAAAAGTCTTTTGACCAATTTCAGACAACGTCACATTGTCCTTTTCATACAACGCCAACAACACAATAAATTGCGGATAGGTCAGGTCGTATTCCAAAAGCAAAGGGCGATATTGACGAATCATGGCATTGGTCGCGGAATACATCGCAAAACATACTTGGTTATCCAAGTAAGAAAATTCAGTCATGTTTCGCTCCTCAACAGCATTATTGCTTTGAAACAGTATAGTTAGGTCAGCAGCAAAAGTATATTGCGCATAATTAACTTGTGCACAAGATAAATGTGTGCAATATTAATAACCATGACGAAATAACTGAACAAAGTGAGATGTTGCATGACCAAAATTTATGATTTTCAGGCTGAACTGTTAGAAGGTGAGCAAAAGAACCTTGCAGACTATCAAGGTAAAGTTTTATTGGTGGTAAATACCGCAAGTCAATGTGGCTTAACGCCACAATTTGAAGGTTTGGAAAAGCTATATCAGGACTATCAACAACAAGGTTTAGTGATTTTAGGTTTTCCATGTAACCAGTTTGCTAACCAAGACCCATCGAGCAATGAAGAAATTGGTAGCTTCTGCCAACGCAACTATGGCGTGTCGTTCCCCATGTTTGCCAAAGTCGATGTGAATGGTTCGGGCGCACATCCGCTGTATAAATATTTAACGGCTGAAGCCAAAGGCATTTTAGGCAGTGAAAGCATCAAATGGAATTTCACCAAATTTTTGATCAATCAAAATGGTGAAGTGATCAAACGTTATTCTCCAACCACCAAACCTGAAAAAATCGCCAAAGATATTCAAAAGCTATTGGCATAAGTTCAATGTGAATTGGATACTTGAGAAATTACTGGTATCGACATCATCGACCAGTAATTTTTTATTGAGCGTTTAAGATTAATTAACGTTTTAAATGAAATAACATGTAGTGATTTGAATAAATTAGAATTTTTTATAATTAAGAATTACATAACTTGCGCAACCATAAAGTTAAAATTTCGCTATACTTTTTACCAAGATTAAAAAATTTGGTGTCAGATGATGCGTGTACTGGTAGTGATGGATCCAATTGAAAGCGTGAATCTCAAAAAAGATTCAACCATGGCAATGCTTTGGGCGGCAAGCCGTCGTGGTCATGAATTGGGTTATGCATTACAACACGATTTATATATCGAGCAGGGCAAAGCTTTTGGGCTAATTTCTCCCTTAAAAGTGTTTGAAGATTACGACCATTATTACGAGTTGGGCGAAAAACAAAAGGAATCATTGGCAGATTACGATGTGGTGTTGATGCGTAAAGACCCGCCGTTTGATATGAACTTTGTCTATACCACTTATATTTTGGAACAAGCAGAGCGTGAAGGCGCATGGATTATCAACAAACCACAATCGCTACGTGACTGTAATGAAAAGCTATTCGCCACTCAATTTCCAGAACTACAAGTACCCACTTTGGTGACTTCACAGCAAAGTTTGATTCGTGAATTTATCAAAGAACACGGTGATGTCATCGTCAAACCGCTCGATGGTATGGGTGGTATGGGGATTTTTCGTTTGTACCAAGATGGCGTGAATATTGGTTCAACCTTAGAAATGCTCACCGAAATGGGCACTTGTCCAATCATGGCACAGCGTTATATTCCTGAAATTGTTGAGGGCGATAAGCGCATTCTGATGGTCAATGGTGAACCTATTCCATATTGTCTAGCACGTATTCCACAAAATGGTGAGGTGCGTGGTAATTTGGCAGCAGGTGGTTTAGGGCAAGCGCGTCCATTGACTGAAAATGACAAAGCCATTGCAGCTAAAGTCGGGCCGTTCTTGCGTGAAAAAGGGCTGATCTTTGTCGGCTTAGACGTGATTGGTAATTATGTCACTGAAATTAATGTCACCAGTCCCACCTGTATTCGTGAGATTGATGCGCAGTTTGGCACTTCAATTGCCGATGATTTGTTTGCCGTGTTAGAAGCAGGTTTGAAAACCCAATAAACATCTTTCATTGACCCAATTGCCCATTTTAATTGCACCTTATATTGCGAGAGAATGGGCAATCCGTCATAGACAGCACCTTGTTTTTAACTCAGCATAAAAAAAAGCATGCTTTCTGTAGGAAACAGGTGAAATTCGCTTTTCGTGAATGAAGCTTTAGGATTAGAATAACTCTCGAAAACAATAGACCATTGCCGCTTTTTTGAGTTGAAGAATTAGACCGTGACCCATTCACCCGATAACACTCCAAAACATGTCATGATGATGGCTGCTGGTACAGGCGGACATGTTTTTCCTGCGCTTGCCGTTGCCAAAAAATTACAACAAGACGGTTGCCAAGTATCGTGGTTGGCAACGCCATCGGGTATGGAAAATCGTTTACTCAAAGATCAAAATATTGCGATTTATCAGATTGATATTCAAGGTGTGCGCGGTAATGGCATCGTGCGTAAATTGGCTGCCCCATTTAAAATATTAAAAGCCACGTTCAGCGCGATGCGCTATATGAAACAACTCAAGATTGATGCTGTCGCAGGTTTTGGTGGTTATGTTGCTGGGCCAGGTGGTTTGGCGGCGCGGATTTTAGGGATTCCAGTTTTAATCCATGAGCAAAATGCCGTTGCGGGATTTACCAATACCCAGTTGTCGCGCATTGCCACAACCGTGTGTCAGGCGTTTCCAAATACGTTTCCAACGAATGATAAAATCGTGACCACAGGCAATCCTGTGCGTGCGGAAATTACCGTAATTTTGCCACCAACGGAACGTTATTCCGCACGTGAACAATCAAATCAGCCGATTAATATTTTGATTGTCGGCGGTTCATTGGGGGCACAAGCCCTGAATGAGCGTTTGCCTGAAGCCTTAAAAAAAGTCACAGTTCCACTCAATGTCTTTCACCAATGCGGTCAAAATCATCAAGAAGTCACACGTGCGCGTTATCAAGGCGCATCTGCCAGTCTAAATGTTGAAGTTGAGCCTTTTATTCAAGATATGGCAAAAGCCTATAGTGAAGCGGATTTGATTATTTGTCGTGCGGGTGCGTTAACGGTGACTGAGGTTGCCACCGCAGGCGTGGCGGCGGTTTTTGTGCCGTTACCAATTGCAGTGGATGATCATCAAACCGCCAATGCCAAATTTTTAGCAAATGCAGGTGCAGCCGAAATTTGCCAGCAAGCAGAGATGACGCCAGCAGTTTTAGACGAGTTATTAGGTAGATTACTCAATCGTCAGTTATTATCTGAAATGGCAAGCCAAGCACGTCAACAAGCACAACCGAATGCAACGCAGCATGTGGTTGATCTAATTAAAAAATTGTAATTTGAGTTGATCTATGTCTCCAACGAATCCAAACCAAGCCAAAAAGCTGATTAAAGTGCCAGAAATGCGCCGTATTAAACATATCCACTTTGTCGGGATTGGTGGTGCGGGGATGTGTGGTATTGCTGAAGTGTTGGCAAACCAAGGCTATAAAATTTCAGGTTCGGACATTAAAGCCTCGAAGACCACGGCACAACTCGAAGCCAATGGCATCAAGGTTTATATTGGGCACTCGGCGGATAATATTAAAAATGCCAACGTGCTTGTAGTCTCCACCGCGATTGATCCTGAAAATCCAGAGATTAAAGCTGCGATTGAACAGCGTACGCCAATCGTACGCCGTGCAGAAATGTTGGGTGAGTTGATGCGTTATCGTCATGGTATCGCGGTTGCAGGCACGCATGGTAAAACCACCACCACCAGTTTATTGACCACCATGTTGGCGGAAGAAAATCTCGATCCAACCTATGTGATTGGTGGTTTGCTCAACAGTACAGGGGTAAATGCTGCGTTAGGCGAAAGTCGTTTTATCGTGGCGGAAGCCGATGAATCAGATGCCTCATTTTTGTATTTGCAGCCGATGGCTGCCATTGTCACCAATATTGATGCTGACCACATGGACACCTATGAAGGCAGCTTTGATAAATTAAAAGATACTTTTATCCAGTTCCTACATAATTTGCCATTCTACGGTTTGGCTGTAGTCTGTGGCGATGATGCCAATATTCGTGAGATTATGCCGCGGATTGGTCGTCCAGTGATTACCTATGGTTTTAATGAAGACAATGACATTCGTGCGATTGATGTCGCGCAGGAAGGTATGCAATCGCATTTTACTGTGCTGCGTAAAGATCGTGAACCCTTGCGTGTGACCATCAATCAACCTGGTTTGCATAACGTCTTGAATGCGTTGGCAGCGATTGGTGTAGCAACCGATGAAGGTGTTTCCGATGGCGCGATTTGCCGCGCTTTAGAAGGCTTTAGTGGTGTTGGTCGTCGTTTCCAAGTTCAGGGTGAGTTTGAAGTTGGTAACGGTTTGGTGAAATTGGTCGATGACTATGGGCATCATCCAAAAGAAGTGGAAGCTACTATTAAAGCTGCGCGTGCTAGCCATCCTGATCGTCGTTTGGTGATGTTGTTCCAACCACATCGTTTTAGTCGTACCCGTGACTGTTTTGATGATTTTGTAGAAGTGTTATCGCAGGTCGATCAATTATTATTACTAGACGTTTATTCTGCAGGTGAAAAGCCAATCGTGGGTGCGGATAGTCGCACGTTGGCGCGTAGTATTCGTTTACGTGGTGAAGTTGAGCCCATCTTGATTGATCTTGTAGATGGCAACTTGCCGAGCGTTCTACAAAAAGTGTTACAAGCCAATGACCTGTTGCTTACACAAGGCGCGGGTAACGTCGGGGCAGTTTCGGTAGAATTGGCTCAGCATCGCTTATATGCGAAATCCCCCTAACCCCCTTTAACAAAGGGGGGAACTCCTCCCTTTTCAAAGGGAGGTAGGGAGGGATTAAATCAAATATTTGAAGTTTTTAAAGGAAATAAACGTGTCAAATGCTGCAGAATTCGGCAAAGTTGCTGTGTTATTGGGTGGGAAATCCGCGGAACGTACTGTGTCATTGGACAGTGGCCAAGCTGTTTTGGAGGCACTATTGCGTTCGGGTGTGCAAGCAGAAGCATTTGACCCACAACAGCGTAGTGTGACTGAACTGGTTGGCTATGATCGTGCCTTTATCGTGTTGCATGGTCGTGGCGGTGAAGATGGTCAGATTCAAGGCGTGCTGGAATGGTTGAATATTCCTTATACAGGTACGGGTGTGCAAGGCTCTGCCATTGGTATGGACAAAGTTAAAACCAAACAAGTTTGGCAAGGTAGTGATTTACCGACCGCGCCGTATCGTATTTTGACCAAAGATTCAGACTTGGATGCAGTGGTTGCGGACTTGGGTTTGCCCGTCATCATCAAACCTGTGCATGAAGGTTCGAGTGTCGGTATGAGTAAGGTCGAAAAAGCCGAAGACTTTGCTGCTGCAATTGAAAAAGCAACACAGCATGATGCCGTTGTTATGGCAGAAAAATGGATCACAGGCCGTGAATTTACCATTTCATTTTTGAATGGTCAGCCGTTGCCTGTTATTCGTCTTCAACCGCCTGCGGATGTCGCGTTTTATGACTACGAAACCAAATACCAACGTGATGATGTGGAATACGGTATTCCATGTGGATTAAGTCAAGAAGAAGAGCAAACGTTGCAAAGCCTGTGTTTACGTGCTTTCCAAGCGGTTGGTGCTGAGGGCTGGGGTCGTATTGACGCAATGCAGGATCAGCAAGGTAATTTCTGGTTGTTGGAAGTGAATACTGTGCCAGGTATGACCAGCCATTCTCTTGTTCCTAAAGCAGCGCAAGCGGTAGGTTATAATTTTGACCAGCTTTGTGTTGCAATTTTAGAGCAAACATTAGCGAAGTCGGCTTAATTATTCATGGCTCAACTCCCTGCATCCATGCGCCGTAAAACACGGCCCGCCATTAGCTCTATTCATGAGAAACCGCCTTCGCCCAAGCAAAAGATGGTGAATGCGGGTGGCTGGATCTTACTGTCGATTGCCTTGGCGGTATTGGCCGTTGGTCTATATAGCTTATATAAGGTGATGACCGATGCGACGGTTGCACAATTGCAGGTTGTGGGAACAAATTCAGACATTGAAAATCAACAGCTCCAACAACATTTGAGCCCCATCATTCAAGACAACTATTTCACGTCTGATCTGGAGCGCATTCGCGATCAAGCCTTAACTGTGTCATGGGTCGATCGAGTGGTGGTGTCGCGTGCATGGCCGAATGCGATTCGTGTGCGAGTCATGCCACGCCATGCAATTGCACGGTGGGGAACAGGGCGATTGCTCAGTGATAATGGTGATGTTTTTAGCGAAGCAATCGTTAAAACACACCCTAATTTGCCATTATTACATGGGCCTGTCAGCCAATCCAAAATGATGATGCGTCGCTATAATGAAATTAATCAATTGTTTCATCCAGCAAATTTAAGATTAAAAGAATTGTATTTAACTGAGCGAATGACGTGGTTTATGCAGTTTGATTCGGGTTTACGTATTATTGTCGATCAAGATCAAACCATGAATAAACTACAACGACTCAGTCAGTTGGCTCAAAATGACTTAAAACCGGTGTGGTCAAACATCTCGGCAATTGATTTGCGCTATCGAAATGGATTATCCATTCAATGGAAAAATGCAATACCGCCAAAGATTGTAAATGGTCAATTAGTTGTAACGATTAATGACACAAGCCTTGCAGGCGCAATTCAGGCAAAGCCATAATACGTGGCTTAAAAATAGTCGGCAGTTTTGCCAGTAAGACTCAACAAAAAAGATGGTAATGAAGTAATGAGTGAAGCTGTTCCCTCGGTGGTTGCAATTGATATTGGGACATATAAAGTCTCAGTTTTAATTGGTAAGATCCATGCACCAGATAAAATCCAAGTGATTGGCATGGCAACTGCTCGTAACCGAGGTATGGTGAAAGGCAAAATTGTCAGTTTGGACAAAGTGGTTGCTGCCATTAAAAATGCAGTTTCTGAAGCAGAAGATATGGCTGAATGTCGTATTCATAGTGCTTGGGTGTCAATTCCAAGTACAGAATTACAAAGCTTTTATGCATCAGGTCGTACACCAGTCGCCAATCATGATCGTATTATTAGTACCAATGAAGTGGTCAGGGCCTTAGAGCTTGCCAAAGCCAGCCATGTATCGCCCGATTATTATTTAGCCAGTGCCGTACCACTCGGTTTCGAGTTGGGCGATACAGGAGAATGGGTACAAAATCCTGTCAATTTATCTGCACACAGCATGACAGGTCATTATCAATTAATGATGATGCCGATTACGACCATGCAAAACCTTGATCGTGCCATGAAAGGGGCAAATATTGGGGTCGAGAAAATGGTGGTGTCTTGTTTAGCAACTGCTGAAGCAAGCCTGCTCAAAGATGAAAAAGAATATGGCGTTTGTTTAGTTGATATTGGTGCGGGAATCACCAATATTGCGGTGTATTTAGATGGACGTTTAGCCCTTGCACGCACTTTACAGCGTGGTGGTGAAAATGTGACCCGTGATATCGCCGCAGTGTTACAAACGACGACTGAAGAAGCGGAAAGAATTAAAATTTTACATGGTTGTACTGATCTAAATGGCATAAAGCCAGATCATATGATTCAAGTCCAATCCATCGATGGGCCACAAACCATTAGTCGTATTGAGCTTGCAGAAATTATCATTGCACGTTATGAAGAAATCTTTGCGTTAATTCGTGAAGAGTTAGAACATAGTGGCGCAATTCATGGTTTGTATCATGGAGTGGTGCTCACAGGTGATGCCTGCCAAATTGAAGGTATTGTCAATTTGGCCCGTCGTATTTTGGGTGTGTCTGCGCATTTAGGTAATCCGCCATTACAAGTCTATGCGGATGATCAACAGTTACCTGCGTTGCGACGTTCAATGTATGCAACGGCTGCGGGATTGTTGATGTTTAGCCAAAGTGATTTGCAAGATGCGGTTGAAGAACCTGATGAGGCGAATGACCGTCCATTTATGGATCGTGTTGCCAATGGTTGGAATGCATTAAATAGCAAATTAAAAGCCATTTTTTAGCGTGTAGTTATTTTGGGGTAAATTGTTAGGAAGTTGTAATACTCAGTGGCTGTACTTGACAAGCTGCGTATTATTGCACAGCATCCTACACATCAGTTGTTTTAAAAAATCTAGGCAGTAACGGGCTATAGCGTCTGCCATTATATATTAGGAAATCTAAAGGTCATGGCATCATTTGAATTTATAGAAGATGAACTAGACGATAACAACGGTCAAGCCCGTTTTACCGTATTTGGTGTCGGTGGTGGTGGTGGTAATGCGGTTCAGCACATGGTGCAGTCTGACATTAAAGGCGTAAAGTTTGTTTGTGCCAATACCGACAAGCAAGCACTTGATAGTATGAATGCACCATTTAAAATTCAGATTGGCGAACAAAGCACTCGTGGTTTAGGCTGCGGCGGTAAACCGGAGATGGGGCAAACTTCAGGTGAAGAAAGCCGTGAAGTGATTCGTCAGCATCTTGAAGGTACCGATATGGTCTTCGTTACTGCTGGCATGGGCGGCGGTACGGGAACAGGCGCAGCACCCGTGGTTGCTGAAGTTGCTAAAGAAATGGGGATCTTAACCGTCGGTGTTGTGACTACGCCATTTAACTTTGAAGGTCGTCGTCGCCAGAAATTAGCTGAAAAAGGCATTGATGCTTTAGAAGCGCATGTTGATTCATTGATTATTATTCCAAATCAACGTTTGCTCAGCGTTTATGGCGATATTTCAATGAAAGACGCCTATAAAAAAGCAGATGATGTTTTATTAAATGCAGTGCGTAGTATTTTTGATTTAGTCGTGAATCATGGTCATATGAACCTCGACTTTGCCGATTTAAAAGCAGCGATGAGCACACGTGGTTATGCCATGATGGGGTCAGGTACGGGGCGTGGTGAAGATCGTGCGCGTCAAGCGGCTGAACAAGCGATTCGTAGTCCATTGCTAGATAATGTAAATTTAAACAATGCCAAAGGTGCATTGATTAATATTACAGGTGGTGAAGATATTACAGGTCGTGAAATTGACATTATTTCTGAAGTAGTCAATCAAATTGTTGACTTAGATGAAGGTGAAATTTTCTACGGTACGGTATTCGATCCAGATGCCCGTGATGAACTTCGTGTCACGGTCATTGCAACAGGTTTAACGCGGAATGCAACCAACGATGTTGATGCTAAGAAACAACGTACTATTGCAACACCACATGTTGCTCCATCGGTTGTGGCTCAAAATCAAGCGACAGATGAAGATGATATTCCTGCAATCAGTAAGCGTACAGGAACAGAAGCGGTGTCTGGTTCCGCACCAACATCAACGCCACGTTCATCGCCAATGAGTATTCAAGATTATTTACAAAAGCAACAACGTAAATAATAAAATCAGTTGGTTATCGAAAAGGGAATAAGCAATTATTCCCTTTTTTTCGTTTTAAATTGCAAAATATGTTAAGTTAAAGCGGATTTTGTAAATGTAAATGGTTAAGCAATGGTGAAACAACGAACGCTGAAACATGTGGTCAAAGCGAGTGGAATTGGTTTGCACAGTGGTCAAAAAGTGCTGATTAATTTTGTTCCGCACCATATTGATGGCGGCATCGTCTTTCGTCGAATTGATTTAAATCCTCCTGTCGATATTCCTGCCAATGCCTTGCTGATCCAAGAAGCCTTTATGTGCTCAAATTTGGTCATTGAAGACATAAAGGTCGGAACCATTGAGCACGTGATGAGCGCCATTGCGGGATTGGGGATTGATAATCTAATTGTGGAAGTATCTGCCTCAGAAGTGCCGATTATGGATGGTAGTGCAGGGCCATTTATCTATTTGTTGATGCAAGGTGAATTGACAGAGCAAGAAGCGGCAAAGAAATTTATTAAAATTTTAGAGCCTGTTGAAGCATTGCTAGATGATAAAAAAGCCATTTTTACCCCACATTCAGGTTTTCAGCTCAATTTCACCATTGATTTCGATCATCCTGCATTTGCCAAAGAATATCAGTTTGCCACCATCGATTTTTCAACCGAAACCTTTGTTTATGAAGTCAGCGAAGCGAGAACGTTCGGCTTTATGAAAGACCTCGATTATTTGAAAGCAAACAATTTGGCATTGGGCGCGAGCTTGGAAAATGCGATTGGCGTAGATGATTCTGGTGTGGTCAATGAAGAGGGTTTACGCTTTGAAGATGAGTTTGTACGACATAAAATTTTAGATGCTGTTGGTGATTTATATCTACTCGGTCATCAGGTTATTGCGAAATTTGAAGGCTATAAATCGGGTCATGCGCTTAATAATCAGTTATTACGCAACGTAAAAAATAATCCAAGCTGTTATGAAATTGTAACATTTAATGACGAGAATGATTGTCCAATTCCTTACGTGAGTGTGACATAAGTCATTGTCTTTACTCGCCTATGTTATATTGTAACAAATTAAACTGTGAAATTGATCACAAAATATACAGTGCTTGTCACACCTTCATATAAGCAATTTACTTATTTTTGCTTGCCAAACGTAGTAAAGCTTGGCTAAGCTTAGGGTCGCTCACATATTCAGCAGCACTGCGTAATTGCGCTTGGGTTTCTGAAGAAAGTTTTTTCGACGGGGGAGAGGGTTCAGCCGAGACAGTATTTTTTTGTCTTAAACGAACTTGAATTTTTCTTAATTCCTCAAGACCTTCGAGTTGAGCTAACTGCGCAACATATTGACTTTGTAAATAGCTGAGTTGACTAATCATTGCTTGATTTTCACCTGCTACGATCAAAACGCCATGTTGATAACAAACAACCTGCCATTGCTCTGGTTGGGGCAGCAAAGGTTGAATAATTTTCGTAAGTCGGTTCCATTGTGTGACTTGCGTAGTAAGAAACGTTAAGTTTCCCGTTTTTTTATGTTGTCCTTTCGGTTGGAAAACGTTGTGAGGGTCAGACATCTTAGTTTCCTTGAAACATAGGTGTTTATCTTAAACGAGCATTTCAACATTTATCAAGGAAGAAGATAAAGGAACTTTTAAGGACGGTTTTAAGAGGTTTTTTATGCATCCACGTCGTATTTTATTGGCTTTTTCATTGGCTGCGTCAGCTGCGTCAGTTGCTTTTGCAGATTATCAAAACATTAATCAGTTACCAGAGAAAGACCCAATTGAACAGTTGTCACAGACACTGGCTCAAGGGACTTATACTCACCCAGATGATCTTGATCTTCCTGCTGTAACCAATGTATCAGTGAAATTACGTGAGAAAAGCATTGAATTGAATAATGCGACCATTGAGAAAAAATATGGTCGTTCAGCGATTTCAACACCGGATACCACGCCTTCGTTTTCTACGTCTGCAAATACAGGCTATTCATGGTTGATCAATGCACCTTTACAAGAAGGACGTACCAGTTCAACTTGGGGTACACGTACGCTATTAGGTTCAACACGTCATCATTCAGGCGTTGATCTTGCTGCACCATCAGGTACACCTATTTATGCAACAGGTGCAGGTGTCGTGACCAAATCGGGTTGGGGCACAGGTTATGGTCAATATGTTGAAATTGATCATGGTAATGGCTACATCACGCGTTATGCGCATGCTTCACGTTTAATCGTGAATGCAGGTGATCATGTGAATGCAGGCGAACATATTGCCAATGTCGGTTGTACAGGTCGTTGTACTGGCCCACATTTACACTTTGAAGTAGTTAAAGATGGTCAACGTAAAAACCCTTCACCATATTTGGCGATGTTGTCTCAGTAATGTGAACTGTTAACAACAGATACAAATTCTTAGAAAAAGTCGCCTTTATAGGCGATTTTTTTGTTTGAGTCGTGGCTTATGAATAGACGTAAAAGATATGAGTTGTTACTATCAAAAAGAAAGTGATTGGTTTTTTAATATATGCTCAATGAAAACGTCGAACATAAGATTTGCCCTATAGCACAAAGTCTTTCTGTGTTAGGTGATGCATGGAGTATGTTAATTCTGCGTGATGCTCATGTTGGCTATACTCGCTTCGATCAATTTCGTAAGAGTCTGAGTATTGCCCCGACAATACTGACAAAGCGTTTGGCGAGTTTAGTAAACGCGGGATTGCTTGAAAAAAGCCGTTATTCAGTGCATCCGCCACGGGAAGAATACATTCTCACTCGCGCTGGTAAAGACTTTCTACCGGTATTATTTGTGCTAGGTGATTGGGGGCGTAAATACAACCCTTCGGAAAATCCTGACCAAATGACCACATTTTTCGATGTTGAAAATGGTACTGAGATCAAACCTATTGTTATAGATGAGGTGACAGGTGGAAAGATTGGAAGTCGCGCCATTCGTGCAGGGGATTAAGCATTAATTCAACATGCTGAATGGACAGGCGGTATTCTAAACCTGTCCTCTCATGCTTTAGATTGTATTTCTTCGGCTATGTTCCTTCGATCATGTTAATGACCACTTTACCTTTTGCTCGCCCAGTATTGACATATTCTAAAGCTTGTTTGGTATTGGTAACGTCAAGCACTTGATCAACGACTGGTTGAATTGCTCCAGATTCCACCAGTTGGGCAATTTCAGCGAGTTGATTGCCATTTGGTTGCATAAATAAAAATGAATATTCGATACCACGTTTTTTCGCTTTATGACGAATTGACCAACTCAGGAGCGGAATAATCCATTGGAGTAGCCAATTTGCTTTGATCGTCTTAGCAAAATTGCTGTCAGGTGGTCCAGAAATACTAATCAAACGTCCACCACGCTTTAAAACATGGAGTGATTTTTCTAGTGTTTTGCCACCTTGTGTATCAAACACCACATCATAGTCTTGGATCACAGCTTCAAAGTCGGTGGTTTTATAATCAACAATAATGTCCGCACCCAGTGCTTTAACCCAGTCTGCATTTTTACCACTCGTCGTAGTCGCAACCACTGCACCTAAATGTTTTGCCAATTGAATTGCGATTGTTCCGACACCACCTGACCCCGCATGAATTAAAACTTTTTGTCCTGTTTGAACTTTTGCGATTTCGACTAAAGCTTGCCATGACGTTAAGGCAACTAACGGTAAAGATGTAGCTTGTTGCATCGACAGGTTTTTAGGTTTGAGTGATAAAGTACTGGCTTTCACCACAGCATATTCTGCAAATGCACCCGTTTGATCGGTCTTGGCATAGACCTCGTCGCCTATTTTGAATTTTTTGATCTGACTTCCAACTTCTACAACAACTCCAGCAAGGTCATTGCCTAAAATAAATGGGAACTTGACAGGAAGAATCGCTTTAAACTCACCCTCTAAGACTCTTAAATCAAGTGGGTTAATACTGGCAGCATGGATGTGAATTAAAACATCATCGGGCTGGAGAGCTGGCTTTGGTAATTCGCCGATTTGAACTCCGTCAATATTTCCGTAACGTTCAATATAGATTGCTTTCATAAGACACCTTGGTAAATGTAAATTTTTGTTTGGCCTTAACACGTATCACAATTGCTTAAGCTCTTTTTTGTTTCGATGCATTGATTGTAGTCTAAAAACCAAAAGTTACTATCAAAAAGATAGTTATAAAAATTAAAAATGTCGCCACCATCAATTTAATATTTTTTGCGTTTTCTGAATGGAGATACTTAATATCAGGAAATGAAAGCCAAACCGTAAATGATCTGAAGCTCATTTACGTTGGCATCAATTGCTGAGCGTTGTATTGAATATTTATCTGAATCTTAGTCATGAGAAATTTTTCAGTTTCAACATGATTTTGCAGAACGCACTCTCCAATTTCAAAATTAAATATTGAATTGTTCGTTCCGCGTTTGTATGGCTCGATCTTCTTTAAGTTATTTTCATGCTGAATATAAGCCTATATTGCCTTTTGTTATTTTGTGTAAAAAGTTATTTTTCATCATTTTTTTATTCCATATTCGTTTTATGCTTACAGCAATGGATGCGTAATGGCAAGGTGATAAGATGGCGTTTTATGGTGATTCGGATGCGCAAGAAACCCAAGAATGGCAAGATGCCTTTGATTCAGTATTACAACACGTCGGCAAAGAGCGTGCGGCTTTCTTACTGGAAAAGCTCTATCAACAGGCGATTGCAAAACACGTCCCGATTCAACGCCTAAACACACCTTACATCAATACCATTTCAGTTGAAGAACAACCAGCCTTGCCGGGCGATCAAGACATGGAGCGTCGTATCCGTGCTTTAATCCGCTGGAATGCCTTGGCGATGGTGTTACGTGCCAATAAATCGGGTGATGATTTAGGGGGGCATTTAGCCAGCTTTGCATCGTCTGCGACTTTATATGATGTCGGTTTTAACCATTTTTTCCGTGCTGCCTCAGACAACTTTGGTGGCGACATGATTTATTACCAAGGGCATTGCGCACCGGGTATTTATGCACGTTCTTTTTTAGAAGGGCGTTTAACTGAAGAGCAACTGAATAATTTCCGCCGTGAAGTCGGCGGCAACGGTCTACCAAGCTATCCACATCCTTATTTAATGCCTGATTATTGGCAATTTCCCACAGTGTCGATGGGGCTTGGGCCAATTATGTCCATTTATCAAGCACATATTCAGAAGTATTTGATGAATCGTGGTTTGATTAAAGAAGAAGATCGCAAAATTTGGGCGTATTTGGGCGATGGTGAAATGGATGAGCCCGAAAGTTTGGGCGCAATTTCACTGGCAGGTCGTGAAAAACTCGATAATTTGGTTTGGGTGATCAACTGTAATTTACAACGCTTGGATGGCCCTGTTCGTGGCAATGGCAAAATCATTCAAGAGTTAGAATCCATCTTCCGAGGTGCTGGTTGGCGTGTAATTAAAGTAGTCTGGGGGCGACATTGGGATCCTTTACTTGCTCAAGACCATTCAGGTGCATTGAAAGCACGGATGGAACAAGCGGTGGATGGCGATTACCAACGCTATCAAGTCAAAGGTGGTGCATACGCACGTGAGCACTTTTTTGGAAAATACCCTGAAACAGCTGAATTAGTTAAAAACCTGAGCGATGAAGATATTGATGCGCTTAACCGTGGTGGACATGATCCGTACAAAGTGTTTGCCGCGTATGCCGAAGCCTGTAAAAGTAATGGACAACCGACCGTAATATTGGCGAAAACCGTTAAAGGTTATGGTTTATCTGATGAAATTGAAGCGGTGAATAAAACCCATCAAATTAAAAAAATGCAGCTTGAATCCTTACAGTATGTGCGTGACCGTTTTAATTTACCGATTGAAGATGATCAATTGGAAGATTTGCCGTTTTATCGTCCCGCAGAAAACTCGCCTGAATTGAAATATATGAAAGCTCGCCGTGAAGCTTTGGGCGGCTATTTGCCTGCACGTCGAAAAGAAAGCACGGCTTTACCTATCCCCGAATTATCAATTTTTGACAGTGTATTACAAGGCAGCGGTGAGAAAGTGCAATCCACCACCATGTTGATGGTGCGTTTGATTTCTGCATTGTTGAAAGAAAATGCGATTAAAGATCATGTGGTTCCCATCGTACCTGATGAAGCACGGACATTCGGTTTGGAAGGAATGTTTCGTCAACTTGGTATTTATGCCGCAAACGGACAAAACTATACGCCTGAAGACAATGAACAGCTGATGAATTATCGTGAAGCAAAAGATGGTCATATGCTACAGGAGGGCATTAACGAAGCGGGGGCGATGAGTGCATGGACGGCATTGGGTACGAGCTATTCCACCAATAATCTGCCGATGATTCCAATGTATATGTATTACTCCATGTTTGGTTTCCAGCGTATTGGTGATCTTGCATGGGCGGCTGGCGATGCTCAGGCACAGGGCTTCTTGTTGGGCGCAACAGCAGGGCGTACCACACTGAACGGTGAAGGATTGCAGCATCAAGATGGTCATTCGCATCTTTTGGCAAGTACCATTCCAAACTGCGTCGCTTATGATCCATGTTTCGGCTATGAACTGGCAGTGATTGTGCATGATGGATTAAAATGCATGTATCAAGATCAGGAACGAGTGTTTTATTATTTAACTGTGATGAATGAAAACTATGAACATCCTGCCATGCCTGAAGGAGTCGAAGAAGGCATCAAACGTGGCATGTACTTGCTCGAAAAAGATCAGCAGGCAAGTGTTCAATTACTCGGTTCGGGTGTGATTTTGCGTGAAGTAATGAAAGCTGCCAAAATCCTACGTGATGAATATCAAATTCATTCTAATGTGTGGAGTGTGACCAGCTTTAATGAGTTGGCACGTGATGGCATGGCATGTGAAGAATACAATCGTTTGCATCCATTGGCTGAAACCGCAAACGAATCATGGGTATCACAGCAGTTACGCCATTCAGATGGCATTGTTGTGTCAGCAACCGATCATATGCGTGCCTATAGCGAACAAATACGTGCCTATTTACCCGACAGTCGCCCCTATGTGACTTTGGGGACAGATGGATATGGGCGTTCGGATACACGCGCGAATTTACGCAGCTATTTCGGGGTCGATGCAGCGCATATCGTCGTGGCGACCTTGAAAAAATTGGCCGATGAAGGTGAGGTAGAAAACCGATTAGTGAAAGATGCGATTTCTTCTTTTGAACTGGATACTGATCGACCTGTGGCGTGGGCACCGCAAGCACACCCAGAAGTACAAGCAGTGGCTGAATACCATGACAATCAAACTGGTGAGGGGAATCAATCATGAAAATCCTAGCACCTGATATTGGCGTCGAAAAGGCACTGGTTGCAGACATTCTTGTCAAAGTGGGCGACAGCATTGCAGTTGAAGACAGCCTTTTGGTTTTAGAATCAGATAAAGCAACGGTTGAAGTGCCGAGTACAGCAGCAGGAATTGTTAAAAGCATCTTGGTTCAACAAGGTGATACCGTAACGGAAGGTGTAGCATTGATTGAACTAGAATCAGATGCTCAAAGTGCGGAAACTGAGGAGCAGAAATCAGAAGTACCACAGGTAAAAGCAAAACCTGTAGAAAATGAACCATCAGCACAGCCTGCACAATCTCAGGTTGAATCTATAAGCCAAGTGGTTGACGTGAAAGTCCCTGATATTGGGGTGGAAAAAGCACTGGTTGCTGAAGTCTTGGTCAAAGTTGGTGATCAAATTGAAACTGAACAAAGCATCGTGGTGCTTGAGTCGGACAAAGCCACGGTAGAAGTACCAAGTTCAGTTGCAGGTACGGTGGAATCCATTCAAATTAAGCAGGGCGATAGTGTCAAAGAGGGCGTGGTATTAATCCAAGTCAAAACAGTAACGAATCAAACGCAATCTACCTCCGAGCCATCAAATGACCCTGTACAGTCAGCGAATGTGATTGAATCACCACCAAGCATAGTTCAGGAATCAACGGCGGTTACATCACCACAACCCTTGACCCAAGCACAAGAAAGTGACAACGCCAAAGTCTATGCAGGGCCTGCGGTACGTAAATTGGCGCGTGAATTAGGCGTGGTTTTAACTCACGTTAAGGCTTCGGGTGAGCATGATCGTGTGATTAAGGAAGATGTATTTGCTTATGTGAAAACACGTCTAACCGCACCACAGCTCGCATCTACACCCCAAACATCACAATTTTCTTCGGGTTTACCAGTATTGCCCGACTTTAGTGCATTTGGTGGTGGTGAACTAAAAGCTATGACTCGTTTGCAACAAGTTTCTATTCCGCAACTGTCCTTGAATAATTTTATTCCGCAAGTGACCCAGTTTGATTTGGCAGATATTACTGAACTTGAAGCATGGCGTGGCGAGCTGAAAGAAGCTTTTAAAAAGCAGGGCATAAGCCTGACGATTTTGGCATTCATCGCTAAAGCGGTGGCGTACTTATTAAAACAAGAGCCTTATTTTGCAGGGCATTTGGCTGATGATCAAAAGTCAGTCCTGTTGCGTCACGAGATTCATATGGGCATTGCCGTGGCAACACCAGAGGGATTAACCGTTCCTGTGTTGCGTCATCCTGATCGAAAATCGATTAAGCAAATTGCGCAGGAATTGGCGGAACTGAGTCAAAAAGCCCGTGATCGCAAGTTGTCACCAAAAGATTTACAAGGGGCGAATTTTACCCTGACCAGCTTAGGCAGTATTGGCGGCACCGCATTTACGCCCTTAGTGAATTGGCCGCAAGTGGCGATTCTCGGAATTTCCCCTGCCACCATGCAACCCGTTTGGAATGGCAAAGACTTTGAAGCACGTTTGATGTTGCCCTTGTCATTGTCTTATGATCATCGGGTGATTAATGGTGCAGATGCCGCACGATTTACCCATAAACTCACCGAACTGCTAAAAGATATTCGGCATTTATTGTTGTAAATACTTCTGATTTAGACAACCTCGCGAATGAACTGCCCCCGAAAGTTGGATGGTTGTTTATTTGTCAATCGTTTGCTCTACAATCAATTTGAATCAAAAAATATTCTTCCAAATAAGGCACAAAAGATGTTGGCTCTGTATCGCAGAATGCTTCCCTTACTGTTCATCATCTTCCTTGCAATGGGGTGGTGGGTCAGTTTCTTGCATTTTCCATGGGAATGGTTGGTGTACGTGGTGATGGGTTTAGAAGTATTAGCCGCCACAGTCATCATGGCGATGGAATATCAGGCGCAGCATGTAGGTACAGCAAGTGCTTTGGGCAGTTTTGGTTTTCTCGGCTTAAATCTTTCGGCAGCTTGTTTACTTGGAATAGTGCGTGTGCTGATGTGGGGCTATCAAAAAATTTCGCTTTAAGGATTTGAAAAATACTGATTGTTTGGTAAAATAAAGCTACTTCATTGGGGAGTAGCCGCTCTTTACACAGCGTAAAGAGGTGATGATCAACATAATTGTTCAACAGAACATGGTCATCATAGCAAAGAACCAAATACAGCCTCTCAGCTGTGCTTTTGTTGGCAAGACCTTTGATTTACCACTCTGCAATCAATCTTTTGATTTTGGCTAGCAGGAGCGGTAGGTCATCGGTATATTTTGCTAGCCAGAGCATTCACCATGTATGAATTCCTCATCTCGACGTCAATTGTTGCCCTTGCTGAAATGGGCGATAAGACACAATTGCTCGCACTGTTACTTGCCGCACGCTTTCGTAAACCAATTCCAATTTTATTTGCCATTCTATTCGCCACCACGATTAATCATGGTATTTCGGCGGTGCTGGGGCAATGGATCACCACTGTATTAAGTCCTGAGATTTTATTGTGGATACTTGCACTCGGTTTTATCGGGATGGCGATGTGGATGTTGATTCCCGATAAATTGGGCGATGAAACTGAAAACATTCAAAAATGGCAAAAATTCGGGGTGTTTGGCGCAACTTTTATCTTATTTTTCTTGGCCGAAATTGGCGATAAAACTCAAATTGCAACCGTGGCGTTGGCAGCACGTTTTGACAGTATTTTCTGGGTGATGCTTGGCACGACGCTCGGAATGATGATTGCCAATGCACCCGCCGTATTTATTGGTGATAAATTGGCAGATCGTTTACCGATTAGCTTGATTCATAAAATTGCGGCATTGATTTTCTTGGTGGTCGGTCTCTCCACATTGATTCAGCATTATTTCTTTTGATAAGCGGCTTCGCTTTAATCGCAAAAAGACCCATACATGCGATGGGTCTTTTTGCTTAAAGAAGGTTATTTCATCCATCTAATATCCCTCAAAAATGCTGATGAATCTTGCTTTGTTGATTATTATCCTGACAAAAAATGAAATTCACGGTGAAATTTGTTTATAATAGCTCACGGAAATTACCAGTGAGATTGTTATGCTGACCATCGTTCAAGAAGCGTTAACCTTCGATGATGTCTTATTACTTCCTGCCTACTCAACTGTTCTCCCAAAAGATGTCTCTTTAAAGACACGATTCACACGCGGTATTAATTTGAATATCCCTCTCGTTTCAGCTGCAATGGATACAGTGACTGAGTCACGTATGGCGATTGCAATGGCGCAAAACGGTGGTATTGGTATTTTGCACAAGAACATGGATATTGCTGCACAAGCTGCCGAAGTTCGCCGTGTGAAAAAATTTGAAGCTGGGATGGTAAAAGATCCAATTACAGTTAGCCCTGAAACCACAGTGCGTGAGCTGATTGCGATTACCCAAGCCAATAATATTAGCGGTGTGCCTGTTGTTAAAGATGGCAAAGTGGTGGGTATTGTCACAGGTCGTGATACACGCTTTGAAACCAATCTTGAACAACCTGTAAGCAACATCATGACGGGTCAAGACCGTTTGGTGACTGTTCGTGAAGGTGAGTCGAAAGAAAATATTCAAGCATTGCTACAAAAGCATCGCATTGAAAAAGTTTTAGTCGTTGGTGAACACAACGAACTCAAAGGTTTAATTACAGTCACTGACTTCCGTAAAGCGGAAAGCTATCCAAGCAGCTGTAAAGATGACCTCGGTCGTTTACGTGTGGGTGCTGCAGTCGGTACAGGTGTAGAAACACCAAGCCGTGTGGAAGCATTGGTCGATGCGGGTGTCGATGCGATTGTCGTGGATACGGCACACGGTCACTCAGCAGGTGTGATTGAACGTGTACGTTGGGTAAAAGCAAACTATCCACAAGTTCAAGTAATTGGTGGAAACATTGCAACAGGTGATGCAGCCTTAGCATTGTTAGATGCAGGTGCAGATGCCGTTAAAGTGGGTATCGGTCCTGGTTCGATTTGTACCACACGTATTGTGGCAGGTATCGGTATGCCGCAGATTTCGGCAATTGATAGCGTTGCGAATGCACTAAAAGATCAAATTCCATTGATCGCAGATGGTGGTATTCGTTTCTCTGGCGATATGGCGAAAGCGATTGGCGCAGGTGCGAGCACGATCATGGTCGGTTCACTCCTTGCAGGGACTGAAGAAGCACCAGGTGAAGTTGAATTTTTCCAAGGTCGTTACTATAAAGCGTATCGTGGAATGGGTTCATTGGGTGCAATGGCAGGCGCGACTGGTTCTGCTGACCGCTATTTCCAAGATTCAAAAGCAAGTGCCGAAAAATTAGTGCCAGAAGGTATTGAAGGTCGTGTTCCTTATAAAGGTCCAATGGGCAACATCGTACACCAAATGATGGGTGGTTTACGTTCATCTATGGGTTATACAGGCTCAGCTGCGATTGAAGATCTTCGTCAAAATGCGAAATTTGTAAAAATTACATCAGCTGGTATGTCAGAATCACACGTTCACGATGTGACGATTACTAAAGAAGCACCAAACTATCGTATTGGTTGATATTTGGTAACTTAACCGACAGAAAAACCGTCAGTTCAATGACGGTTTTTTTGTTTTGGTGTAAAGTAAATTAGATGAGAAAAGGCATGGTGACATGCATAGATACGATAAGAAAGTGAGCAATCAATGAGTTATTTCGGTACAGATGGAATTCGTGGCAAATTTGGACAAATGCCGATTACCCCTGAGTTTGCATTAAAACTCGGTTTCGCTGCAGGAAAAGTTTTAAAACGTAATAGTCCTAAAAACAAACCGATTGTAGTAATGGGAAAAGACACACGCTTGTCTTGTTATATTTTAGAAGCTGCGTTGCAGGCGGGATTGAATGCTGCGGGTGTTTATGTGCATTTGCTTGGGCCTTTACCTACGCCTGCGATTGCCCACCTAACCCGTGCTTTACATGCACATGCAGGCATTGTAATTTCCGCTTCACACAACCCTTATTTTGATAATGGTATTAAATTTTTCTCTAGTGAAGGTAAGAAACTACCCGATCATTTGCAAGAACAAATCAACCAAGAACTCGAAAAAGAACTTGTAATTGAAGACACCGCCAGCTTAGGTAAAAGTGTCCGCGTCAAAGATGCCAATGGTCGTTATATCGAATTTTGTAAATCGACATTTCCGTATCATTTTGATTTAAGTGATTTAAAAATTGTGGTGGACTGCGCTAATGGTGCAGCTTACAGCGTTGGGCCGTCAGTATTTCGTGAGTTGGGTGCAAAAGTAATTGCGCTTTTTAACGATCCAGATGGTTTAAATATCAATGAAAATTGTGGTTCGACCCATCCTGAACATCTACAACAAGCGGTGTTGGAACATCAAGCGGATCTTGGAATTGCCTTTGATGGCGATGCTGACCGCGTGGTGATGGTGGATAAAAATGGTCAACTGATTGATGGCGATCATATTCTTTATATTCTGGCAACGCAGGCTAAAAACAAACCTGAAGGTGTTGTCGGAACGGTGATGAGTAATATGGCGCTTGAATTGGCATTGGCAAAAGCCAATGTTGGTTTTGTCCGTGCCAAAGTTGGCGATCGCTACGTATTACAATGTTTGGAAGAAAAGGCTTGGAGTATTGGTGGCGAGCCATCGGGGCATATTTTAACGCTTGATAAGAGCACGACAGGCGATGCGATTATTGCTTCATTGCAAGTGCTTACCGTCATGGTAGAACAAGGCAAAGCTTTGCATGAATTGGTTGAGGGTTTTGTTTTATTTCCTCAAGTATTGGTCAATGTGCGCTTACAACAGATGATCGACCCATATTCAATTCCAAGCTTAGTCGCAGAGTTTGAAAAAGCTGAACAACAGCTTAAAGGTCGTGGACGATTATTAATTCGTAAATCAGGCACTGAACCTGTGATTCGAGTGATGGTGGAAGGTGATCAGCAGGCAGAAGTTGAAACTCTAGCCAATTATTTGGCGGATGCAGTGCGTGCTCAAGCGCAAGTCGCTTAGAGGAGTTCTATCATGCAAGATGTGATTAAAAACCTGAGCGAATTACGTTTAAGTTATGAACAGGGTGAATTGCATGAATCACATGTCAGTGATGATCCACATCTGCAATTTTTAAACTGGTTCAATCATGCTTTAGCAGCACACTTGCATGAGCCTTATGCCATGTCATTGGCAACAGCCAATGCGCAGGGTCGACCACATGTACGCACGGTGTTATTACGTGGAGCGACTGCCGCAGGTTATGATTTTTATACCAATTATGACAGTCAAAAGGGTTTAGATATTGCTGAAAACCCTTTTGCTGAATTGTTGTTTTATTGGCCGAGTGTAGAGCGTCAGGTGCGGATTGGTGGCAAGGTCGTAAAAATTCCAGAACAAGAATCTAGCGATTATTATCTAAAACGACCACGCGATAGCCAAATTGCAGCGCATATCAGCACCCCACAAAGTGGTGTGATTGAAAGCCGTGAAGTGTTGCAGCAACGTTTCGAAGATTTGCAACGCCAAGCGAGTCATTTGAATGAACTGGCGAAGCCTGTATTTTGGGGTGGTTATCGTTTAGAAGCTGATTATTATGAATTTTGGCAAGGTCGTCCGAATCGTTTACATGACCGTTTAAGTTATCAAAAGTCCAACGGAGTTTGGGTGATACAGCGTTTAATGCCATAAAATGATTTTATGGATTTATATACATGATTAATTCATTTAACGATATGGAATTTATAGGTCTGACGACGTTTTGTGTCGTAATGAAGTCAGTTTTGCGTTGCAATTTAGTTGGAATGACTAGATTATTAAGTTCGTTGTCCAATGTGAAGTAGTAGTGTATGAAAGTCGTATCATTTTTCGCAGAAGCTGGTGATCTAGAATTAGGCTTTGAACAAGCTGACTTTAATGTCATTTGGGCTAATGAATATGATAAAGAAATTTGGTCGACTTATGAATTGAATCATAAGAATACATTTTTAGATAAATGAAGTATTTGGTGTACAGATGGAAGAAATTACTTTTCAAAATATTGACTATCAAATAAGGGAAATTGTATTAGCTGATGTAGGCAGGGTACTTATTTCAACTACTGCATTAAATGAAGCGTTAATGTCGGGTGATGGTGGATATACTTCTATCGAAGCTTCTAATATTGATGAAGAAATTTATTTTTTTGTTGAAAAATATGAAATTGTATTATCTGATTCGGAATTATCAAATTTAGTTATGATGCAGACCGTATGATTAGATTTCAATTTTTTCCAAGATCACAAGGTATAATAAAACCGATACAAGATATTATTTCTTGTTTTGAAATAGAAGCCGAAAATATTAAATCTCCAGATTTTAGTTACTCTAGTAATAAGGTTTTAGAAATTGTTAGACCACATTTAGAAGAGATAGGTTTTATATGTGAAACTGGAAAGTCTAAAGAAAAGAAAATTAGTGTACCTGTTCTGTTTGGATATAATAATAAAGTTGACAAATGTTTTAATGCGGATGCAGTAAGTAATGATGGAAAGATAGTCATTGAAATTGAAGCTGGAAGAGCAACAGAAAATAATCAATTTTTAAAAGATATCTTTCAGGCGTGCATGATGTTTGAAGTAGAATATCTTGTTATTGTTGTGAGAAATATTTATAGAGGTCATAAGGATTTTGAAATTATTCATACTTTCTTGGAAACACTTTATATTTCTAATCGGTTACATTTGCCATTAAAAGGAATTTTATTGATTGGATATTAATTATTTAAAAATATAGACTTACTATTAAAAGGCGTTAAGTCAAAATCCTGATTTCCAAAATTGAAGCTTCAAAGTTGATACGAATTTAGTTTCTACTCCCCACTCTCTTCATGTAACCCAATTCTTTGTGAGTTAAAGGTCGGTAAATTTCTAAATGATTCAAGTCCAAACTCGCCCATTCATCACACACCCTGAAACTTTTAAGGATGTTCCCACTTTTATTGCCGAGATATTGGCGCGGCGTGGGGTTGAATCTGAACAAGAGCTTGAACTCAAACTCAAGCATTTGCTCCCTGCGAATTTAAAAGGATTGGATACCGCAGTTGAATTAATCGACCAAACCATTGATCAACAAGAACAGATAGTCATTGTCGGCGACTATGATGCGGATGGTGCGACCAGTACGGCTTTAATGGTGCTCGTCCTGAAAGATATGGGCGCAAAGGTCGAGTATTTAGTCCCTGACCGATTTAAATATGGTTATGGGCTGACGCCAAAAATTGCGGAACTGGCACAACAGACTTATCAGCCATATTTACTCATTACGGTAGATAACGGAATTTCCAGTCATGCAGGTGTAGAAACAGCACAGGCACTTGGCATGCAGGTGATTATTACTGATCATCATCTCACCACTAAAGATACACCCTGCGCTGAAGCCGTGGTGAATCCAAATCAATTGGGTTGTGAATTTTCCAGCAAAGCGCTTGCAGGCGTCGGAGTTGCCTTTTATGTCTTGGCTAAACTTGCAAGTTATCGCAGTCAACATGGCAAAAGCAGCGCCAAAGTGACTCAATACCTAGATCTGGTCGCTTTGGGAACTTATGCCGATGTGGCAACACTGGACTATAACAATCGTATTTTGATTGATGCAGGCTTAAAACGTATTCAGCAACATCAATGCCGTGCAGGAATTTTAGCCTTACTGGATATTGCAAAACGTGATGCTGCGCGTTTAACCGCACAAGATTTAGGGTTTGTGATTGGGCCGAGGATTAATGCGGCAGGGCGCATGGAAAGTATGCGCATTGGTATCGAATGTTTATTGGCAGAGGATATGGCAACGGCTTATCCGATTGCGGAACAACTGAATCAGCTCAATTTAGAACGCCGCCAAGTCGAAACAGCAATGAAGCAGCAAGCCTTGAACTCCTTGCAGCATCTACATTTAGAAACCGACAATATACCTACGGCATTGATCATGTTTGATGAGCAATGGCATCAAGGTGTGATTGGTATTGTGGCAGGACGATTAAAAGAACAGTTTCATCGTCCGAGTATCGTTTTTGCTCCGGATGATGACGGCATTCATATCAAGGGCTCAGCACGTTCAATCGAAGGGATTCATATACGCGATACAATTGAACAAGTGGCTGAGCAATATCCACATTTGGTCAGTCATTTTGGTGGACATGCTGCTGCTGCTGGACTCACGCTTAAAAAAGAGCATTTTGATGAATTTAAAACGGTGTTTACCCAGTTAATTGCCGAAATGGATGAGGATTTATTTCAGGCAACCTTATGGACAGATGGTCAGTTGCCAGAAACGGATTTGAATTTGTCTACTCTAGATTGGATTGAACAAATGGGGCCTTGGGGGCAAAAGTTTCCGCTACCGCAATTTGAAGGCCGTTTTAAAGTTCTAGATTATCGTTGGTTGAAAGATCAACATCTCAAATTAAAACTCGCATGTGGGCAAAAAAGCTTAGATGCGATTGCATTTAATGCAATGGATCGTTTTGAGTTTAATCCAATGCTAGGGTATGTAGATTTAGTCTATAACTTGGAGCGGAATGTCTTTAATGGTAGTACCAGTTTACAGTTACAGATTGCACATCTAACTCAATAAAAAAATCCGCTCATGTGAGCGGATTTTTTATTGCTTATAATCAGTATTAGAAGCGGAATGTACCGTTGATACCGAATGAATCAATATCATCAACTGTCGTATAGTTTACACCTACAGCAACTTGAGGAGTGAAGAATTTCTGTGCGCGAACACTAAAAATTGTCTCTGACTCGTCAGCAGTAGAGTCAGCAAAAGATGCACCAATACTCAGTGTTGGGTCTAAATAAAGATCGGCACCTAGGCGGTAAGTTGTTTCATCACCAATGTATGTGTGTGCTTCGAAATTAGCAAAATGATTGCCGATTTGAGTAACATATTTTGCACGTAACGTAGCCGCAGTACTGTCATCTTCACCAGTCGCAATAGCAGCATTTGCAAAAGTTGTCATAAAACCATATTTCGCTGCTTGGATTGGATCAATACTTTCTGATTGATCTGCTACACCCACAGCTAGTAATAAACCATTAATTGGTAAAAAACCTACTTCAGCTGAATAACCGTTGCCATTTTCATCTGCAACATCTGTTCGGTTAATAGTGCCACTGACATAAAATTGTGAATTTGGAATAAAAAATTCCCCAGCTACGCCAACGGCATCAATGTCTTCATCGGCACCATCTAGGCTGGCATTGATATAACCAAGACCAATATTAGATGCTTTATTTAAAAAAGCAGCTTCTGCTAAAGGTGCACCTTTTTCTTGGACAGCATTTAAGTAATATTTACCCGAAATAGAAATTGTATCTATATCACCATCAGTATCGTCAACACTTGTGTTTTCGTAGCCAGCATTGACTTCATACTGATAAGCATGTGCTGTGCCTGTAATTGTAAGAATAGATAATAGTGCGGATGCAATTGCTAATTTTTTCATGGCGAAGCCCCTTTATGTGATTTAAATTTTAATTAATTATCTGTTACACATTGGAGTCTAATGAAAAATTTGCACTCGTCAATAGCATTTTAAGATATATAGAGATGAAAAATGCCCCACATGGGAGCATTTTTACTTGGTAAAGTATTAGAAGCGGTATGCGCCACGAATACCATAAGTATTGTATTCATCGCCAAAACCGACACGAC